>DASQBU010000112.1:0-21095 GCA_035635035.1 Pseudomonas sp. | reverse complement strand
ATCACCGAGCACGAGGGGCGAATCATCCAGAACCGCTCGGAGGAGTCGATCCTGCGCGAGATCGAGGAGATCCGCGACAAGGTGCCGGGCTTCACCGGGGTGATTTCCGATCTGGGCGGGCCGACTGCCAACATGTACCGCATCGCCTGCAAGAGCCCGGAGATCGAGGCCGCCTGCCGCAAGCCGTCGTGCGTGTATCCGGGCATCTGCCAGAACCTGAACACCGACCACTCGGCGCTGATCCAGCTGTACCGCGACGCCCGCGCGCTGCCGGGGGTGAAGAAGATCCTCATCGCCTCCGGCCTGCGCTACGACCTCGCCGTGGAGTCGCCGGAGTACGTCCGCGAGCTGGTCACCCATCACGTCGGCGGCTACCTGAAAATCGCCCCGGAGCACACCGAGCGCGGTCCGCTGGACAAGATGATGAAGCCGGGGATCGGTACCTACGACCGCTTCAAGAAGATGTTCGAGAAGTTCTCCAAGGAGGCGGGCAAGGAGCAGTACCTGATCCCGTACTTCATCGCCGCGCATCCGGGGACCACCGACGAGGACATGATGAACCTCGCCCTGTGGCTCAAGCGCAACGGTTTCCGCGCCGACCAGGTGCAGGCCTTCTATCCCTCGCCGATGGCTTCGGCCACCGCCATGTACCACTCGCGGCGCAACCCGCTGCGCAAGGTGACCTACAAGAGCGACGAGGTGTACATCGTCAAGGGCGAGCGCCAGCGCCGCCTGCACAAGGCTTTCCTGCGTTACCACGACCCGAAGAACTGGCCGATGCTGCGCGAGGCGCTCAAGGAGATGGGGCGCAGCGACCTGATCGGTCCGGCCAAGCACCAGCTGATCCCCGCCACCCAGCCGGTCGGCGACGGCGGCTACCAGAGCGCGCGGCGCAAGAACTCGACCCCGGTGGGCAGCAAGAAGGTCGGCAAGCCGCTGCTGACCCAGCACAACGGCCTGCCGCCGCGCGCCAGCGACGGCGCCAAGCCGTGGAGCAAGAGCGAGGAAGGCAAGGCCCAGGCGTTCGCCAAGGGCCGGAAGAAGCCGGCCGGCAAGCGCCCGGGCGGGCGCTGAGCGGCATGGGCCCGCGCTGGCGGGCCTGCAGCTCGAGGCGTGGGGTGTCGGGGGCGGGTTAGTGCAGGACGGCGCGATGGGTGCCGTCGCAGTGCTGGCCCAGCCAGGCCTGCAGGCGGTGCAGCAGTTGCGGGCCGACGTCGTCGCCGCGCTCGTGCCGCTTGATCAGCTCGAGCACTTCCAGGCACAGCTCGTTGTGTTCGGCCAGGTGGGCTTCGTCAATCGGCGTGCCGAGCTCGAGGAAGGCCTGCTCCTCGCTGGGCAGCGATTGCAGCAGGCCGCTCAGCAGCTGCGTCAGGCATTCGCCGACCGCTTCCTGGGCGTGGTCCTGGGGCAGGTGCTGGCCGAGGGTGTCCGTCAGCGCGCTCAGCCAGCAGCGCTGCGCCTCGATGACGGCGAGGCCGCGCAGTTCCTGGGATTTCCAGTGGGTGAATCCGATCATGTCATGTCCCTCCCTTTACGTATCCCGCGGGGATACGCCGCTGTAGTCGCGGCTTGTTTGGTCTAGATCCGTGGGGCTGCAAGGTAGTTACTGGTTGTGACAGCTGGATGACGCAGGGTGTGGCCTAACGTCCCAGGCGGCGCAGCTCGTCCGATTCGACGATCCGCACGCCGCGTCGTTCTTCCAGTGCCAGACGCCAGAGGGCGCGGGCCAGTACGCATACCGAGATGCTGCGCCATTTTCCAAGCAATAGGCGTGCCATTGGTGCGACAACCTGTTCGATGGCGCGCTGTTCGCAGCGTTCGCCGAGCAGCAGCGAGGGGCGGGCGATGGTCAGTTGCGGCCAGTCCTGGGCCTGCAGGCTTGCTTCCATCTCGCCCTTGATCCGGCTGTAGAGCACGCGCGACTGCGGGTCGGCACCCAGGGTGCTCAGCACCAGGAAATGGCGGGCGCCCAGTTCGCGGGCGCGCTGGGCGCAGGCGATCACCAGATCGTGATCGATGGCGCGCAGGGTGGATTCGGTGTTGCCCCGGCGCAAGGGGGTGCCCAGGCAGCAGAAGGCGGTGTCCACCGGCCCCTGCAGTTGCGCCAGGACGGCTTGCGAATCGCTGCCGTACGGGTTCTGCAGGTGGGCGTGCGCGGCCAGCGGGCGCCGGCTGGGGGCCTGCACGCGCTGGACGGTGGGTTCGTTGAGCACGCGATCGAGCAGATGTTCGCCGGTCAGGCCGGAGGCACCGAAGATGATCACGTTGCGCGGGATGATGGTGTTCGGCATGGCTGCTCGTTCTGCTTTTATCCCTGGGCCGGCGCAGGCGGCGCCGGTAACCACGAGTCTAGATCATCACGGGCCAGGCGCCGCGGTCAAGCCGTCGAGGGTGTAAATGGTCTTACCTTCCGTATAATGCCGGCGAGCTTCTCGGAGGAATTGCGATGCTGTTGCGCGGAATTACCTGGCTGGTGCTGTTCCAGCTGCTGGGCACGGGCCTGAACGTGCTGCTGTTGCCGATGTTGCCGGGGCCGATCCTCGGCATGCTGCTGCTGTTCGCCTTCCTGATCTGGCGCGGCGAGGTGCCGGCGCCGGTCGGCGAGGCAGGCGGCACGCTGCTGCGCTACCTGCCGCTGCTGCTGGTGCCGCCGGCGGTGGGGGTGATGGCCTACGCGCGGGAAATCGCCGCCGATTTCTGGGCGCTGACCGCCACCCTGGTGCTGTCGCTGCTGATTGCCCTGCTGTTCGCCGGCTGGCTGATGCAGAAGCTGATCGACCGCCAGCAACGGCGCAAGGAGGCCGCATGAGCCTGCAACCGGGCGCCGCGCTGCAGGCGATCCTCGACCATCCGCTGTTCGGCTTCGGCATCACCCTCGGCGCCTACCAGCTGGCCCTGGCGCTGTTCGAGCGCACCCGCTGGGTGTTCCTCCAGCCGGTGCTGCTGTCGATGACCCTGGTGGTCGGCGTGCTGCTGTTGTGCGGCATCGACTACGCCAAGTATCGGGCCAGCGTCAGCATGCTCACCGTGTTCCTCGGTCCGGCCACCGTGGCGCTGGCGGTGCCGCTGTTCCTCAACCTCAAGCGCATCCGCCAGCTGCTCTGGCCGATCCTCATCACCCTGGCGCTGGCCGGCAGCCTGGCCACCGCGCTGGGCATCGGCTTCGCCTGGCTGCTCGGCGTCGACCACGTGATGCAGATGACCCTGCTGCCCAAGTCGGTGACCTCGCCGATCGCCATGCTGGTGGCCGAGCAGCTCGGCGGCGTGGCGCCGCTGGCCGCGGTGTTCGTGCTGATCACCGGGGTGATCGGCGCAATCCTCGGTCCGGGGCTGCTGACCCGCCTCGGCGTGCACAGCCCGGCGGCGCGCGGCATGGCGCTGGGGATCACCGCCCACGCGGTGGGCACCGCGCAGGCCCTGCAGGAGGGCGAGGAAACCGGCGCCTTCTCGGCGCTGGCGATGAGCCTGATGGGCGGCAGCACGGCCATCCTGCTGCCGCTGGTGGTGTCGCTGCTGGCCTGATTCAGTAGCGGTACAGGGCGTCGTCGCCGGCCGGCCACGCGAGCAGGCCACCGAGCAGCAGGCCGAGGCCCAGCAGCCACCAGAAGCGGGCGCCGAGGGGCGGCAGCGCGGCGCGGCGCTGGGCCAGGCTCAGGCCGAGGGCGCAGAGGCTGCCGGCCAGCAGTGCGCCGGCCAGCACGTCGGTCGGCCAGTGCACGCCGAGATACACCCGCGAGACGGCGATGGCCGCCGCCGGCAGTGCCGCCAGGAGCAGCCAGGCGAGGCGCTGGCGCGCCGCCTGGCCGGCGCCGGCCAGCACGCCGAGGGTCAGGCACAGGGCGAAGGCCGCCGAGCTGTGCGCGCTGGGCAGACTGAAGCTTTCCAGGGGCTGCAGCAGGATGTCCGGGCGGGCGCGGGCCAGCAGCAGCTTGAGGGCGTGGTTGGCCAGCGCGCTGCCGAGCAGGGTCGCCGCGGCGAAGGCCAGCGGGCGCCACTGGCGATGCAGGGCCAGCAGCAGACCGAGCAGCAGGCCGGCGGCCAGTTGCCGGTCGCTGTCGCCGTAGTGGGTCAGGCGCAGCATGAGCCCGTCGAGATCGGCGCTGCGCAGCCCTTGCAGCAGGTCGAGCAGCGCCTGGTCGAATACCGCCAGCTGGCGCCAGCCGCCGAGCAGGGCCAGCAGCAGGAGCGCACCCAGCGCGGCGGCGAGCGGCGCTGCCGGTCGCTGCCCGCGCAGGCTGGCGTGGCTGACCAGGCCGAGCAGGGCGGCGAGGGCGCCGAGGACAATGGCGGCCTGCCACCAGAAGCCTGGCGGCAGCGTCAGGCGCAGCGCCGCGCCGGCGGTCCAGCCGGGCAGCAGGTAGGCCAGCGCCCAGCCGGCGGCGGCCACCAGGCTGACGGCGATGAAGCGCGGCAGCGGCATGTCGAGCATGCCGGCCACGGTCGGCAGCATCGGCCGCAGCGGACCGATGAAGCGCCCGACCAGCAGGCTGGCCACGCCGTAGCGCTGGAAATAGAACTCGGCCTGGGCCAGCCACTCCGGGTGCTGGCGCAGCAGCGGCAGGCGGCGGATGTCCTGGTGGAAGCGCCGGCCGAGGGCGTAGGACAGGGCGTCGCCGAGCAGGCCGCCGGTGTAGCCGAGCAGCAGGGTCTGCCACAGGTCGAGGGCGCCGCTGCCGGCCAGGGCGGCGACGGCGAACAGCACCACGGTGCCCGGCACGATGATGCCGACGATGGTCAGGCATTCGATGCAGGCGATCACGAAGATGGCCAGGCCCAGCCACTGCGGGTGGCTGCCCAGCCAGGCGGTCAGGCTGTCGAGCCACTGGCTCATGGCTGGTGCTCCTGCGAGAGGATCAGCTGGAAGTCCCTTCCGGCGAGTTGGCCGCGGCGCAGCGGGTTGCGCGTGCAGTGGCGGGCGTAGGCCGCATCGACGAAGCGATAGGGCAGGTGCTCGTCGCGCCCGCGCGGGATGCCCAGGCGCACGGTCTGGACGATCTGCGCCGGGGCTTCGCCGACGTCCTCGACGAACAGTCGCTGCCAGTCGAAACGCTGGCCGTCCCACTCGCTGACCTTGAGGCCGAGGGCGCGGCACAGCAGGGTCTGCCCAGCGCACAACTTCTCCAGCGGCCGCGGGTGGCCCTGGCGGTCGGGGTTGTTGTGTTGCATTTGCGCCAGTTCTGCTGCGCCGCTGAGCACATCCCGCCAGGGGAAGCCGGACTTGATCAGCACCGCGTTGCCGGCGCCGTGGGCGCTGAAGTTCAGCGAGTCGCCGCCACGCGCGTAGTACATGTAGATGTGCCCGCCGTCGAGGAACAGCGCGCGGCGCTTCTCGGTGTAGCCCAGTGAGGCATGGCTGCCCTTGTCGGTCAGGTAGTAGGCCTCCGTCTCGATGATCCGCGCGCTCAGCCACAGTCCGCCGACCCGGTGGCGGATCACCTTGCCGAGCAGTTCGCGGGCCACCAGGCAGGCGTCGCGGTCGAAGAAGCTGTCGGGCAGCGGGCGGGTGCCCGGCCAGGGCTGGGCGGGAGACGGAGCGGGCATCGGCGGGCTCGGTGCGGAGAAACGGAGCGCCATGGTAGCAATCCCGGCCACGCGGCGCGGGCGGGCAAATCGGTGCAAAATGTGTACGGCGCTCGTCGCCGCGGATCCGTGGCCTTGTCCGGCGCGGTTCGCCCGCCGGATTGCCGCTTGCCCGCTTTCGCTGGGCGCAGGGCGGCGGCGCGGCTATAATCGGCCACTTTTCCCCGCCGTCGGAACGCCGAGACCATGACCGAGTCCGTACTCGATTACATGACCCGCCTGGGTCGCGCCGCGCGCGAGGCCTCGCGCGTCACCGCGCGTGCCACCACCGCGCAGAAGAACAACGCCCTGCTGGCCGCCGCCCGCGCCCTCGACGCCGCGCGCGACGAGCTGATCCGCGCCAACGCGCTGGACCTGGACAACGGCCGCGCCAACGGCCTCGACGAGGCGATGCTCGACCGCCTGGCGCTGACCCCGGCGCGCATCGACGACATGATCGAGGGCCTGCGCCAGGTCGCCGCGCTGCCCGACCCGATCGGCACCATCCGCGACATGCGCTACCTGCCCTCGGGCATCCAGGTCGGCAAGATGCGCGTGCCGCTCGGGGTGATCGGCATCATCTACGAGTCGCGGCCCAACGTGACCATCGACGCCGCCAGCCTGTGCCTGAAGTCCGGCAACGCCACCATCCTGCGCGGCGGCTCCGAGGCGATCCACTCCAACCGCGCCATCGCCGCCTGCATCCAGCTGGGCCTGGCCGAGGCCGGCCTGCCGGCGGCCTGCGTGCAGGTGGTGGAAACCACCGACCGCGCCGCGGTGGGCGCGCTGATCGCCATGCCGGAGTTCGTCGACGTGATCGTGCCGCGCGGCGGCAAGAGCCTGATCGAGCGCATCAGCCGCGACGCCCGCGTGCCGGTGATCAAGCACCTGGACGGCATCTGCCACGTGTACATCGACCACGCCGCCGATCCGGACAAGGCGATCCGCGTCGCCGACAACGCCAAGACCCAGCGCTACGCGCCGTGCAACACCATGGAGACCCTGCTGGTCCATGAGGGCATCGCCGCCCGCGTGCTGCCGCCGCTGGCCGACATCTACCGCGCCAAGGGCGTCGAGCTGCGCGGCTGCGCGGCGACCCGCGCGCTGCTCGGCGCCGACGTGCGGGAGGCCAGCGAGGAAGACTGGCACACCGAGTACAACGCGGCGATCCTGTCGATCCGCGTGGTCGACTCGCTGGAAGCGGCCATCGAGCACATCAACCACTACGGCTCGCACCACACCGACGCCATCGTCACCGAGAGCTTCACCGACGCGCGGCGCTTCCTCACCGAGGTGGACTCCAGCTCGGTGATGGTCAACGCCTCGACGCGCTTCGCCGACGGCTTCGAGTACGGCCTGGGCGCCGAGATCGGCATCTCCACCGACAAGCTGCACGCCCGCGGCCCGGTCGGCCTGGAGGGCCTGACCAGCGAGAAGTACGTGGTGTTCGGCGACGGCCACGTCCGCGGCTGATGACCCAGCGCATCGGTCTGCTCGGCGGCACCTTCGACCCCATCCACATCGGCCACCTGCGCGCGGCGCTGGAGGTGGCCGAACAGTTCGCCCTCGACGAGCTGCGCCTGATCCCCAGCGCGCGGCCGCCGCACCGCGGCGCGCCGCAGGTCGGCGCGCAGGCGCGCCTGGACATGGCGCGCCTGGCCGTGGACGGCGTGCCGCCGCTGACGGTGGACGACCGCGAGCTGCGTCGCGACAAGCCGTCGTGGACCATCGATACCCTGGAATCGCTGCGCGCCGAACTGGGCGGCGAGGTCCAGTTGCTGCTGCTGGTCGGCTGGGACGCCTTCTGCGGCCTGCCGACCTGGCACCGCTGGGACGAGCTGCTCGACCACTGCCACATCCTCGTGCTGCAGCGCCCGGACGCTGGCAGCGAGGCGCCGGAGGCGCTGCGCAACCTGCTGGCCGCGCGCAGCGTGGCCGACCCCAAGGCGCTCAAGGGCCCGGCCGGGCAGATCGCCTTCGTCTGGCAGATGCCGCTGGCGGTGTCCGCCACGCAGATCCGCGAGCGCCTGGCGGCCGGCCGGTCGATCCGTTTCCTGGTACCCGATGCGGTACTGGCCTATATCCATGCGCACGGTCTGTACCGTGCCACCCCTTCGACACAAGAGTGAACAACTGACAATGCAATCCGAACAACTGGTCCAGGTGGTGATCGCCGCCCTGGAAGAACTGAAAGGTCAGGACATCCTCACCATCGACGTCCGCGAGAAAACCAGCATCACCGACTTCATGGTGATCGCCACCGGCAGCTCCAGCCGCCACGTCAAGTCGCTGTGCGACACCGTGCTGGAGAAGACCAAGGAGCAGGGCGTGCGGCCGATCGGCAGCGAGGGCCTGGACAGCGGCGAGTGGGGCCTGATCGACCTGGGCAACGTGGTGGTGCACGTCATGCAGGCGGCCACCCGCCAGTTCTACGACCTCGAGCGCCTGTGGCAGGGTGCCGAGCAGAGCCGCGCCCAGCAGGCCCAGGAGTAAGCGGGCGGCATGCGCATCCGATTGATCGCCGTCGGCTCGCGGATGCCGCGCTGGGTTGAGGACGGCTGGCAGGAGTACGTCAAGCGCCTGCCGCCCGAGCTGAGCCTCGAGCTGGTGGAGATTCCGCTGAGCACCCGCGGCAAGAACGCCGACGTTGCCCGCCTGATCCGTCAGGAAGGCGAGGCCATGCTGGCGCGCGTGCAGCCCGGGGAACGCATCGTCACCCTCGAGGTCCATGGCAAGCCGTGGAGCACCGAGCAGCTGGCCGCCGAACTGGACCGCTGGCGCCTCGACGCGCGCACCGTCAACCTGATGGTCGGCGGCCCCGAGGGGCTGGCGCCGGAGGTGTGCGCGCGCAGCGAGCAGCGCTGGTCGCTGTCGCCGCTGACCCTGCCGCACCCGCTGGTGCGCGTGCTGCTCGGCGAGCAGATCTATCGGGCCTGGACCGTGCTGTCCGGCCATCCGTACCACAAGTAGCCGCCGACCGCCGTCACCCATGCCGCAGCCGATCCAGCTCAAGGACCACGAACGCGACGCCCGCCTGGTGCGCAACCGTGCCATCGTCGGCGCGGTGTTCGTGCTGCTGCTCACCGGCGCGCTGATCGCCCGGCTGTTCTACCTGCAGGTGATCCAGCACGAGTACCACTCGACCCTGGCGGAGAACAACCGCATCCACGTGCAGCCGCTGCCGCCCAGTCGCGGGCGGATCTACGACCGCAACGGCGTGGTGATCGCCGACAACCGGCCGAGCTTCAGCCTGACGGTGAGCCGCGAGCGCGCCGACGACTGGCATCGGGTCCTCGACACCGTCGTCGAAGTGCTCGAGCTGGGCCCGGAGGAGCGCACCCTGTTCGAGAAGCGCGTGCGCCAGGGCCGCCGCCCGTTCGAGCCGGTGCCGATCCTCTTCGAGCTGACCGAGGAGCAGATCGCCCGCATCGCGGTCAACCAGTTCCGCCTGCCCGGGGTCGACGTGGTCGCCCAGCTGGTGCGCCACTATCCGCAGGGCGAGCATTTCGCCCATTCGGTCGGCTATGTCGGGCGGATCAACGAGCAGGAGCTCAAGCGCCTCGACCCGGTGGCCTACAGCGGCACCCACCACATCGGCAAGACCGGTGCGGAGAAGTTCTACGAAGACCTGCTGCACGGCAAGGTCGGCTACGAGGAAGTCGAGACCAACGCCCGCGGTCGCGTGCTGCGCGTGCTGCGCCACACCGACCCGGTGCCGGGCAAGGACATCACCCTGCACCTCGACCTCAAGCTGCAGGAGGCCGCCGAGGCGGCACTGGCCGGGCGGCGCGGGGCGGTGATCGCCATCGAGCCATCCACCGGCGGGGTGCTGGCGATGGCCAGCCAGCCCAGCTTCGACCCCAACCTGTTCGTCACCGGCATCGGCGGCAAGGAGTACGCCGCGTTGCGCGACTCCATCGACCGGCCGCTGTACAACCGCGTGCTGCGCGGCCTGTATCCGCCGGGCTCGACGGTCAAGCCGGAAGTGGCGCTGGCCGGTCTGGACTCCGGGGTGGTCAACGCCGGCACGCGGATCTTCGACCCCGGCTACTACCAGCTGCCGGGCAACAGCCACAAGTACCGCAACTGGAATCGCACCGGCGACGGCTGGGTCGACCTGAACGTGGCGCTGATGCGCTCCAACGACACCTATTTCTACGACCTGGCGCTCAAGCTCGGCATCGACCGCCTGTACCAGTACATGAGCGCCTTCGGCATCGGCCAGCGCGTGTCGCTCGACCTCACCGAGGAGGCGCCGGGCCTCATGCCCTCGCGCGAGTGGAAGCGCATCAGCCGCCGCCAGGGCTGGTTCCCCGGCGAGACGGTGATCACCGGCATCGGCCAGGGCTACATGCTCACCACGCCGCTGCAGCTGGCCCAGGCCACCGCGCTGATCGCCAACCACGGCAAGTGGCATCGTCCGCGCCTGCTCAAGGATGCCGAAGGCATGAGCCCGGAACAGCTGATGGCCGCCGATCTGCTGCCGTCGCGCGACACGCCGCCGGACATCGTCGCCAAGGATCCCCGCTACTGGGACATGGTGACCCGCGGCATGGTCGACGTGGTGCATGCGGCGCGCGGGACCGCGCACAAGCTCGGCGCCACCGCGGCCTACCAGATCGCCGGCAAGAGCGGTACCGCCCAGGTGGTGGCGATCCGCCAGGGCGAGAAGTACGACCGCAGCAAGGTGCGCGACCGGCACCGCGACCACGCGCTGTTCGTCGCCTTCGCCCCGGCGGAGGATCCGAAGATCGCCGTGGCGGTGATGGTGGAGAACGGCGAATCCGGCTCCGGCGTGGCCGGCCCGGTGGCCAAGCAGGTGCTGGACGCCTGGCTGCTCGATGGCAATGGCCGGCTCAAGCCCGAATTCGCCCCGCGCCCGGCGGCGGAGGTTGCCCGTGAACACTAATTTCGACCGCACCCTGACCGGCGGCGACGTGCTGCGCCGGCGCGCCACCCTGCTGCAGCGCCTGCACATCGACGGCCCGCTGCTGCTGCTGTTGCTGACCCTCGGCGCGGTCGGCCTGTTCGTGCTGTATTCGGCCGGCGGCAAGGACTGGGGCCTGCTGCTCAAGCAGACCAGTTCGTTCGGCCTCGGCCTGCTGGCGATGGTGAGCATCGCCCAGTTCGAGCCGCGCTTCATGGCGCGCTGGGCGCCGCTGGCCTACGCCGGCGGGGTGCTGCTGCTGCTGGCGGTGGAGTTCGTCGGCTACACGGCGATGGGCGCCACCCGCTGGATCAACATCCCCGGGGTGATCCGCTTCCAGCCCTCGGAGTTCATGAAGCTGATCATGCCGGTGACCATCGCCTGGTACCTGTCCAGCCACAGCCTGCCGCCCAGCCTCAAGCACCTGGCCGTGGCCCTGGCGCTGATCGGCGTGCCCTGCGCGCTGATCCTCAAGCAGCCGGACCTCGGCACCGCCATGCTGATCCTCGCCTCCGGCGCCTTCGTGCTGTTCATCGCCGGCCTGCGCTGGCTGTGGATCGCCGGCGCGGCGGCGGCGGCGGTGCCGACCGCGATCGGCATGTGGTTCTTCGTCCTGCACGACTACCAGCGCCAGCGCATCCACACCTTCCTCGATCCGGAAAGCGACCCGCTGGGCACCGGCTGGAACATCATCCAGTCCAAGGCGGCGATCGGCTCGGGCGGGGTGTTCGGCAAGGGCTGGCTGCTCGGCACCCAGTCCCATCTGGATTTTTTGCCGGAAAGCCACACGGACTTTATCATTGCGGTCCTGAGCGAGGAGTTCGGGCTGGTGGGCGTCTGCCTGCTGTTGCTGGTCTACCTGCTGGTGATCGCCCGGGGGCTGACCATCACCGCGCAGGCGCAGACCTTGTTCGGCAAGCTGCTGGCTGGCAGCATCACCCTGACCTTCTTCATCTACGTGTTCATCAACATCGGCATGGTCAGCGGACTGCTGCCGGTGGTGGGGGTGCCCTTGCCCTTCATCAGCTACGGCGGAACTTCGCTGGTCACGCTGATGTCTGGGTTCGGGATTTTGATGTCGATCCACACCCATCGGAAGTGGATCGCCCAGGTTTGAGACTGCCGCTTTGCAACCGAGAGTGAAGAGCACGATGCACAGACTGCGCGCATGGGCGCGGCGGGGGATGGGCCGGATCGGCCTGCTCGGCCTGCTCGGTATTGCCGCCCCGGCCATGGCCGGGGATTATCAGGGTTCCCCGGCGGTCGACCAGTTCATCGCCGAACTGGTCCGCGACCAGGGTTTCGCCGCGCCTCAGCTGCAGGCGCTGTTCGCTCAGGTCGAACGCAAGCAACCGATCCTCGACGCGATCTCGCGGCCGGCCGAGCGGGTCAAGCCGTGGAAGGAGTATCGGCCGATCTTCCTCACCGACGCGCGCATCAGCCGCGGCGTGGAATTCTGGAACCAGCACGCCGAGGCGCTGGCGCGCGCCGAGCGCGAGTACGGCGTGCCGGCGCAGGTGATCGTGGCGATCATCGGCGTGGAAACCTTCTTCGGCCGCAACACCGGCAACTGGCGGGTGATCGACGCGCTGGCCACCCTCGGCTTCGACTATCCGCCGCGGGCCGACTTCTTCCGCAAGGAACTGCGCGAGTTCCTCCTGCTGACCCGCGAGCAGCAGGTCGATCCGCTCAGCGTGACCGGCTCCTACGCCGGCGCCATGGGCCTGCCGCAGTTCATGCCGAGCAGCTTCCGCGCCTACGCGGTGGACTTCGACCACGATGGCCGTATCGACATCTGGAACGATCCGGACGATGCCATCGGCAGCGTGGCCAGCTACTTCCAGCGCCACGGCTGGGTCGCCGGCGATCCGGTGGTGACCCGCGCGCGCGTCGCCGGCACCCGCTTCGCCGACGGCCTGACCCAGGGCCTGGAGCCGGTCAAGTCGGTCGGCGACCTGCGCCAGCTCGGCTGGACGCCGCTGGATACGGTGGCCGACAACTACGCGGTGACCGCCTTCCGCCTCGAGGGCGAGGAGGGCGACGAGTTCTGGATGGGCCTGCCGAACTTCTACGTGATCACCCGTTACAACCGCAGCGTGATGTACGCCCTGGCCGTGCATCAGCTGTCCGCCGCGCTGCTGGCGCAGCGACAGGAGCTGTGAGCATGGCGCGCTTCCCGCTTGCCCCGCTGGCCGCGCTCGGTGTCGCCCTGCTGCTCGGCAGCTGCACGACCTCGCGCGCGCCGAGCGACGGCGCGATCTCCGGGCCGGGCAACTACGCCCGTCCGCACAAGGACGGCGAGCCGTGGTGGGACGTGGACGTCTCGCGCATCCCCGACGCGGTGCCGATGCCCTACAGCGGCCCGCTGAAGAACACCCCCTATTCGGTGTTCGGCAAGCCGTACTACCCGCTGGCCGATGCGCGCAACTACCGCGCCACCGGCACCGCCTCCTGGTACGGCACCAAGTTCCACGGCCAGGCCACCGCCAACGGCGAGACCTACGACCTGTACGGCATGACCGCGGCGCACAAGACCCTGCCGCTGCCCTGCTTCGTCAAGGTGACCAACCTCGACAACGGCAAGAGCGTGATCCTGCGGGTCAACGACCGCGGGCCGTTCTACTCCGACCGGCTGATCGACCTGTCCTTCGCCGCGGCGAAGAAGCTCGGCTATGCCGAGGTCGGTACTGCACGGGTCAAGGTCGAGGGCATCGATCCCCACCAGTGGTGGGCCCAGCAGGGCAAGCCGGTGCCGCTGGTGCTGGCCAACAACGGCGCGGCCAGCCCGCCGGCCAGCAACAAGCTGCTGGCCCTGCCGGCGCCGACCGAGGTGCGCACCGTGGCGCAGCCGATCGAGCCGTACACGCCGCCGCCGGAGCAGCACGCCGCGGCGGTCCTGCCGGTCGAGCTGGCGGTAAAAAAAAACGCTTCTGCTCCAGCCGATGGGCTGTATCTCCAGGTGGGCGCCTTCGCCAACCCGGACGCTGCGGAGCTCCTCAAGGCCAAGCTGAACGGCCTGGTGGGGACTGCCCCGGTGTTTATCAGCTCGGTCGCGCGCAACCAGCAGGTGTTGCACCGCGTGCGCCTGGGGCCGATCAGAACTCAGGATGAGGTCCTGCAGCTGCAGGACACCTTGCGCCTGGCCAGCCTGGGCCAGCCGACGCTGGTGCGGCCGGACTGATCCCGCCGCGTCGTAACGCCCTCCGGGCATTGACCCACAACAATCACTCGAGAGACGGATGAACATCACCACCTTCGTGCACCGCTTGTTCCTGCTAGTCCTGCTCGCCGCCGCGCCCGCCGCCTGGGCGGCCGAGCAGGTCGTTCCGGCCGCCCCGCAACTGGCGGCCAAGGCCTACGTGCTGATGGATGCCGACAGTGGCCGCGTGCTGGTCGAGCAGGCCGGCGACGAGCGTCTGCCGCCGGCCAGCCTGACCAAGCTGATGACCGCCTACATCGCCACCCTGGAGATCCGCAAGGGCCAGATCAGCGAGAAGGACCAGGTCACCATCAGCGAGCACGCCTGGCGCACCGGCGGTTCGCGCATGTTCGTCCAGGTCGGCAGCCAGGTGGCCCTCGGCGACCTGCTGCACGGCATCATCATCCAGTCCGGCAACGACGCCAGCGTGGCGGTGGCCGAGCACATCGCCGGCAGCGAGGACGCCTTCGCCGACCTGATGAACACCACGGCGCAACGGCTCGGCATGAGCAACAGCCACTTCATGAACGCCACCGGCCTGCCGCATCCGGAGCACTACTCCTCGCCGCACGACATGGCCAGGCTGGCCCGCGCGATCATCTACGAGGATCCGGCGCACTACGCGATCTACTCGCAGAAGGAATTCTTCTGGAACAACATCAAGCAGCCGAACCGCAACCTGCTGCTGTGGCGCGACAAGACCGTCGACGGCCTGAAGACCGGCCACACCGACGAGGCCGGCTACTGCCTGGTGGCCTCCGCGGTGCGCGACGGCATGCGCCTGATCGCCGCCGTGTTCGGCACCAGCAGCGAGCAGGCCCGTGCCGCCGAGACCCAGAAGCTGCTGACCTACGGCTTCCGCTTCTTCGAGACCCGCAAGTTCTACCAGAAGGGCGCCGAGCTGGCCCAGGCGCCGGTGTGGAAGGGCGCCGAGCGTCAGGTCAAGGCCGGCCTGGCCGAAGACCTGAGCATGACCCTGCCGCGCGGCCAGCTGGACAAGCTGCAGGCCAGCATGACCCTGCAGCCGATGCTCGTCGCGCCGATCGCCGCCGGCCAGGAAATCGGCAAGGTCGAGGTGCGCCTCGGCGACCAGGTGGTGCACAGCGCCCCGCTGGTGGCCCTGCAGGCTGTCGAGGAGGGTGGCCTGTTCCGTCGGATGTGGGATAGTATCCGACTGTTTTTCTACGGTTTGTTCAACTGATCCACTGACCTGAGCGCGACGCCCCGACCAGGGGCGTCGCCATTGCGGGCCACAAGCCTGCCGAGACCATGACCGATACCAAGACCGCTACTGGCACCGACGTTCCGGCGCCGAAAATCGAATTTCCCTGCCACTATCCGATCAAGGTGATCGGCGATGCCGGCGACGGCTTCGCCGACCTGGTGATCGACATCGTCCGGCGCCACGCGCCGGATCTCGACGTGACCACCCTGGCCCTGCGCGACAGCAGCAACGGCCGCTTCGTCTCGGTGCAGCTGGCGATCCGCGCCACCGGTGTCGAGCAGCTGCAGGCGATCCACGTCGACCTGCGCGCCACCGGCCGCGTGCACATGGTGCTCTGATGAGCGCCCTGCGGGTGCGCGAACTCGGCTTGGTGCCCTACCAGCCGGCCTGGCAGGCCATGCAGCGCTTCACCAACGAGCGCGGCCCGGAGACGCCGGACGAGATCTGGCTGCTCGAACACCTGCCGGTGTTCACCCAGGGCCAGGCCGGCAAGGCCGAGCACGTGCTGCTGCCGGGCGACATCCCGGTGGTGCAGGTGGACCGCGGCGGCCAGGTGACCTACCACGGCCCCGGCCAGCTGATCGCCTACCTGCTGCTCGACGTGCGCCGCTCGGGCCTCGGCGTGCGCGAGCTGGTCAGCCGCATGGAGCGCAGCCTGATCGACCTGCTCGCCGAGTACGGCGTGGAGGCCTACGCCAAGCCGGACGCCCCCGGCGTCTACGTCGGTGCGGCGAAGATCGCCTCGCTCGGTCTGCGCATCCGCAACGGCCGCTCCTTCCATGGCCTGGCGCTGAACGTCGACATGGATCTGGAGCCGTTCCGGCGCATCAATCCCTGCGGCTACGCCGGGCTGGCGATGACCCAGCTGCGCGATCTGGCCGGTCCCATCGATTTCGCCGAGGTGCGCGCCGCGCTGCTCCGCCAGCTGCTGGCGCACCTCGGTTACGCTGAACACGAAACCCTCACGGGAGGGCTGGAGCTGACATGAGCACTGTGGATAACCCGAGCAAGGGCCCGGCCAAGGTGGAAACCGGCGTCAAGCTGCGCGGCGCCGAGAAGGTGGCGCGCATTCCGGTGAAGATCATTCCGACCGAGGAGCTGCCGCGCAAGCCGGACTGGATCCGCGTGCGTATCCCGGTCACCCCGGAGGTCGAGCGCATCAAGCAGCTGCTGCGCCAGCACAAGCTGCATAGCGTGTGCGAGGAAGCCTCCTGCCCGAACCTCGGCGAGTGCTTCTCCGGCGGCACCGCCACCTTCATGATCATGGGCGACATCTGCACCCGCCGCTGCCCGTTCTGCGACGTCGGCCACGGCCGGCCCAATCCGCTCGATCCCGACGAGCCGAAGAACCTGGCCATCGCCATCGCCGACCTGCGCCTGAAGTACGTGGTGATCACCTCGGTGGACCGCGACGACCTGCGCGACGGCGGCGCCCAGCACTTCGCCGACTGCCTGCGCGAGATCCGCCAGCTCAGCCCGGGCGTGCAGCTGGAGACCCTGGTGCCGGACTACCGCGGGCGCATGGAAATCGCCCTCGACATCACCGCCACCGAGCCGCCGGACGTGTTCAACCACAACCTGGAAACCGTGCCGCGCCTGTACAAGTCGTCGCGTCCGGGTTCCGACTTCGAGTGGTCGCTGGACCTGCTGCAGGAGTTCAAGAAGCGCGTTCCCGGCGTGCCGACCAAGTCGGGCCTGATGCTCGGCCTCGGCGAGACCGACGAGGAAGTCATCGAGACCATGCAGCGCATGCGCGAGCACGAGATCGACATGCTGACCCTCGGCCAGTACCTGCAGCCGTCGCGCAACCACCTGCCGGTGCAGCGCTTTGTCCACCCGGACACCTTCGCCTGGTTCGCCGAGGAAGGTGCGAAGATGGGCTTCAAGAACGTCGCCTCCGGGCCGCTGGTGCGTTCGTCCTACCACGCCGACCAGCAGGCCCACGGCCACAAGATCGGCTGAGCCACTGGGTCGCGGCGCCTGCCGGACGGTTTTCGCCCGGCCATAACGCAAGAACCCGGCGGATGCCGGGTTCTTGTGGGGGACTGCGGCGCGCTGTGTCGCCTCAGTGCTTGAGGAGCTCGAACAGGTAGTCGGGCAGCGGATCGATGACGATCTCCGTGCCCTCGTAGCGGCCCTTGACCTCGTCGCGAGCGACCACGCCGTGGGGGATCTCGGCGTCTGCGCCCAGTTGCTGGCGGGCGCGATAGTCGATCACGCAGTCGTCGGTCTCGACCCAGAAGTGGGGGTAGATCACCTTGCCATCCACTTCCAGCTTGCCCAGCATGGCTTGATAGGGAATGCGCTGCTTGGCCAGTCGGGTCACCACCAGGCGGCTCATGGCGTCGTTGGTGGCGTTGGCGCTATCCAGGTCATCAAGCAGGGTTTTTAGCTGGGGCTCGTTCATGGCGGGTCGTCCTCACTGGACTGGAAGTGATGGGCGACATTTTAGACTAAAGTCTAATTGTGGTGATGCTTTAATTGTTTCGCGAAATGAGAAGCTGAGTTTCCGAGGTTGCGGGCAATCCCTGCCCGACGCGCTTCAGGGCAGCTGCCGCAGCCGCTCCAGCAGGCGATAGTTCGGATAGCCGTCGGTTGGCCAGCCCAGCTGCTGCTGGCTGGCGCGCACGGCACGGCGGGTGTTGGCGCCGATGATGCCGTCGGGGGTACCCGTCTCGTAACCGCGCTGGCTCAGGCGCTCCTGCAGTTCGATGCGCTCGCTGCGCGACAGTTGACGCTCGCCGCGCGGCCAGCTGCCAAAGACCTCCCCGCCGCCGTCGAAGCGTTCGCCGAGCAGGCTCACCGCCAGCGCATAGGCGCTGGAGTTGTTGTACTTGAGGATGCTGCGGAAGTTGTCCAGCACCAGGAACGCCGGACCATTGTGGCCGGCCGGCAGCAGCAGGCTGGCCGTCTGCGTGCCGGCGGCGCTCGGCTGGGCCGTCAGCGGGCGAATGCCCAGCGCCAGCCATTCGGCCAGCGGCTTGCGCTGTTCCGGATCGGCCAGCGCATAGTCGAAGCCCTGCGGCAGACGCACCTCCATGCCCCAGCTCTGCCCGGCCTGCCAGCCCGAGGCGTGCAGGTAGTTGGCGGTCGAGGCCAGGGCGTCGGCGGTGGAGTCCCAGATGTCGCGGCGGCCGTCGCCGTCGAAGTCCACCGCGTAGTTCTGGTAGGTGGTGGGGATGAACTGGGTCTGGCCCATCGCCCCGGCCCAGGAGCCCTGCATGCGCTCCGGCTGGACGTCGCCGTGCTGGAGGATCTGCAGGGCGGCGAGCAACTGGTCGTGGGCGAACTGCGGGCGGCGGCCTTCGTGGGCGAGGGTGGCCAGCGAGCGGATCACGCTCAGGTTGCCGGTGTTGGCGCCGAAGTTGCTCTCCATGCCCCAGATGGCGACGAGGATGCCGCGCTCCACGCCGTAGCGCTGCTCGATGACGCGCAGGGTGTCGGCATGCTCGGCGAGCAGGCGCTGGCCGCTGCGCACGCGCATGAGGGACAGCGCGCTGTCCAGGTACTCCCACACCGGCCGGGTGAATTCCGGCTGGCTGCGGTCGGCGCGGATGACGGCCGGATCGGGGGTCACCCCGGCAAAGGCGCGCTCGAAGGTGGCGCTGGCGATGCCGGCGGCCAACGCTTCGCGGCGAAAACCGTCGCGCCACTCGCTGAAGCTCTGCTGCGGCATGGCCTCTGGGACGGTATCCTGCGCGGCGACGGGCGTCGGGGCTGGCTGCAGCAGCGGCGCGGGCTGGGCCGCACGGGAGGCGGGGGGCTCGGCACAGGCGCCGAGCTGGATCAGTGCCAGCAGCAGGGCGCTGCCACCGAGCAGGCGCTGGCGCGAGCGGCGGCTGGCGATCGGGTTCGACATGACGACTTCCACGGTAAAGCGGGTTCAGGGGGCAACCTTAACATGTGCACGCTGCCTTTGCCTCGGCGCGCAGGCCCAAGATAGACCGCGTCCCTCGGCGCGAATTCACTCGCCGCAGGCGGCGCAGCCGCTTCCGCCGCTCTCCAGGCTCTTCAGGATCGGACAGTCCGGCCGCTCGTCGCCTTGGCAGTGCGCGACCAGTTCGCCCAGTGTGTCGCGCAGTGAGGCCAGCTCGGCGATCTTGCGGTTGAGTTCGTCGATATGGGCCAGCGCCAGGGCCTTCACGTCGGCGCTGGCGCGCTGACGGTCCTGCCACAGCTGCAGCAACTTGCCGACCTCTTCCAGCGTGAAGCCCAGGTCGCGGGCGCGCTTGATGAAGCCCAGACGGTGCAGATCCTGCGGGCCGTAGTGGCGATAGCCGTTGTCGCCGCGCCCGGCCGGTTGCAGCAGGCCGATGCTCTCGTAGTAGCGGATCATCTTCGCCGACAGGCCGCTCTGGCGCGCTGCCTGGCCGATGTTCATGACCGGTTCTCCGGTTGCCTGTGTGGCGCTTGAGGGGCCTCGCTCGCGCTGCTGGCCGGTGTTCCGGGCGGGGGCAGGTTTGCTGAACCGGGCATGGGGGCGGTCATAGCGTGAGTCTCCGGAGAGCCGATAGGACAAGGATCAACCTTGCCATAGGGGGAGGGTCAAGAGCCAAGCCGCTTTGGCGAGGCTGAGCGCGCTGGCTTGCCTGGGCGATGGCGTTGCCATGCGGTATTCGTGTGATGCTGCAAAAAAGTACCTGCAATTCGCAAAAAACTCCTAACCCTCAGAACCTTCACCGGCTAGTTTGATTGTTACGGCAAGTTAACGGCCGTGAACAATCCAATGAAAACTCGATACTCGATAGGTGGCGAAAATGGAAATTCAAACAATCAAGCAGGCGGTAGTCAAATTCATCAGGGACGAAGAAGGTCTGACCATGGTTGAGTATGCCGTGGCAGGGGCATTGGTGACCTTGGGGGCCGTTGCTGCTTTCACTACCTTGGGAACCAATATCGGAACCTCTATAACCAAGCTGGCTTCGTGTGTTGTTGGAGATACCGCCGTTTGCAAGAAGTAGTTCTCGGTTTTTGTTGGGTGGCGATTTTATAAGTCGGAAGTCGCCATCCAAGTTTATTTTACGCATGAATAGGGGGTTGAAATGAATATCAAAAACTTCAGAAAGGCTGTGGTTGTCTTTTTCAGGGATGAAGAGGGGTTGACCATGGTGGAGTATGCCGTGGCAGGGGCACTGGTGACCTTGGGGGCCGTTGCCGCTTTCACTACCTTGGGAACCAATATCGGAACCTCCATAACCAAACTGGCTTCGTGCGTTGTGGGGGATACATCCGTTTGCAAGTGAGCACCTGACTTCCATTGCGGCTCAGCACCTGCGGGTGTCAGGATTGTTGCTATGTTGATAATAATCTTGCTGGCTTTTTTGTTGGGGGCGGTGGCTTATGATGTGGTAAGTCATCGACTGCCAAATTATTACCTGTTGCTAGGCGTTCCGGTTGCACTGGCCTTGCAGGCCTGGATAGCTGGATGGGCGGGGGTGATGGCTGGCGGAGCCGGTCTGTTGACCGGTTTCGCCTTGTTTATTCCTTTCTATGCCATGGGGGGGATGGCGGCCGGCGATGTGAAACTGATGGCTGTGGTTGGAGGGTTTCTCGGCATCCACGGCGTGGCCTGGGCTGCGGGATACAGCTTTTTGGTGGCGGGTATTTGTGGGGTCGCCTATTTAGTCCATAAGGGACAGTTGGGGAAAATGTTTAGCCGTTATTGGGCCATGGCTAGTCTGGGATCTTATATCCCCGCCGACGAGCGTGACGCAGCCCGCCAACGATTTCCCTATGCCATGGCCATAGCTATTGGCGTGTTGCTAAGTCTTTGCTGGACGCCGATTTGACCAAATAAAACACTTAGAAAACCAGGGAGCAGGCCATGAGCATGCCGGGGGTTGTCAGGGTGGGGAGTTCCGGGGGGGATGATCCCGGGACGAATAATGCTTGCAACGTGACACAGCCATGTACAGTGGCGGAAACCGGACTTTCCGAACCGCTGCTCACCGATCTGCTCTGCAAACACCTGTACGACGCCGGCAGCCTGGATACCGCACGGTTGATCGAGCGTCTGGCGCTGGCCGGGCCGGTGCTGGACGAATTGCTGGCCTTTCTGCGCAAGGATGGGCGGGTCGAGGTTCTCGGTCAGACCAGCAGTGGCGGTGGTGGTCTGCGCTACGGTCTGACCGAGCGGGGTCGCAGTACCGCCCGCGATGCTCTCGGGCGCAGTGGCTATATCGGCC
>DASQBU010000111.1:0-2162 GCA_035635035.1 Pseudomonas sp. | reverse complement strand
GCTCTTCCAGTTCCGGCAGCACCGGCTCCAGCGTCATGCCGCACTTGGGGCAGCTGCCGGGGCCGATCTGGCGCACTTCCGGGTGCATCGGGCAGGTGTATTCGCCGCTGGCGGCGGGAGAGGACGCTGCGGCGTCAGCCGGCGCCGCAGGCTGGGCATGCCCGTCGTGGTGTGCGTGACCGCTGTGGTCGCTGGACGGATGTGCCGGGGCCGAGGCCGCGGCGGGTTGGGCGTAACGTTGTGGCTCGGCGCTGAACCGGTCCAGGCAGTGCTGGCTGCAGAAGTGGAAGTGCCGGCCCGCGTGGTGCGCCTGGAACGGGCTGTCGGGCCGGACGGCCATGCCGCAGACCGGGTCGCGCGGCTCGCTGGGCGCCGGCGCGCTGGCAGGCGTGCCGTTGTGGGTGTGGCAGGGGGCCATGCGTCAGCTTCCTTTGCGTGGGGTTTCGTTGCGCTCGCTCGGGTGGCGGTTCCGCCCGTGCCCGCCATGGCCATGTCCGAACAGGTGCATCAGCGGGCAGAGCAGCAGGATCAGGTAGGGCAGCAGCAGGGAGGCGTGGGCGTAGTGCTCGCGGACCATGTAGAACAGCACGATGGCGCCCAGCATGCCGAGGACGATGCCGGGCCTGCTGCGCCAGTAGGACGGGGGCGTCGAGTCATGCATGGTTGCTCCTGACACGCGGCGTCGCTGAAGTCCCGACGCTTCTGCTGCCGCTGCAGAAGCGACTTTCCTTCCCTGCACCATAGCGCGAACTGGCTGACGGTGAACTGATTGGCGCATTACATTTCCGTCAGCTTGTGGCCGCGGCTGACGGTCGGCTGCACAATTCAGCCTGTCCCTAGACGGAGAGCGGAACCATGAAGATCCTGGTGGCCGAGGACGAGCCGAAGATCGGCGCCTACCTGCAGCAAGGCCTGAGCGAGGCGGGATTCAGCGTCGAGCGGGTGGAGAGCGGCCATGAGGCGCTGCACCGCGCCCTGGGCGAGGCCTTTGATCTGCTGATCCTCGACGTGATGATGCCCGGGCTGGACGGCTGGGAGGTGCTGCGCCGGGTACGCGCCGCCGGGCAGGCGCTGCCGGTGTTGTTCCTCACCGCGCGCGACCGCGTCGAGGACCGGGTCAAGGGCCTGGAGCTGGGCGCCGACGACTACCTGGTCAAGCCGTTCGCTTTCGTCGAGCTGCTGGCGCGGGTGCGCACCCTGCTGCGCCGTGGCCAGGCCAGCGCGGTGCCGACCCGCCTGCAGGTCGCCGACCTGGAGGTGGACCTGCTCAAGCGCCGCGCCAGCCGCGCCGGCCGGCGCATCGAGCTGACCGCCCGGGAGTTCGCCCTGCTTGAGCTGCTGCTGCGCCGCCAGGGCGAGGTGCTGCCCAAGTCGCTGATCGCCTCGCAGGTGTGGGACATGAACTTCGACAGCGACACCAACGTCATCGAGGTGGCGATCCGCCGCCTGCGCGCGAAGATCGACGACGGCTTCGAGCCGAAGCTGATCCACACCGTGCGCGGCATGGGCTACCGGCTGGACGCGCCGGAGTGATCCGCCGCCTGTCGCTGACCACCCGCCTGGGTCTGCTGTTCATGCTGGCGCTGACCGGCGTGCTGCTGGCCGCCGGGCTGGCCTTCCGCCAGCTCAGCCGCGAGCACTTCCTCGAACTCGACCGGCATGCCCTGCACGACAAGGCGCAGGCCAGCCAGCAGCTGCTCGCCGGCCTGGCGCGGGCGGAGGAGCTGCCGAGCCTGCAGCCGCAACTGCATGCCCTGCTCGGCGCGCGCCAGGACCTGTGGGCGCAGATCGTCGCGACCGATGGCAGGGTGCTGTTCGCCGAGCCGCCGGGCGCGACCCTTCCCGCCGCGTTTCGCCACCGGCTCCACGCGCTGTGGGACTGGCGCAGCGACGGCCATCTACGGCGCGGCATGACGGTCCGGGTCGAGCCGGCTTCCGGGCCGGCGCTGACCCTGCTGCTGGCGCTGGACGTGACCCACCATGAGGCGTTCTTCGCCGAACTGGAGCGCTGGCTGTGGATCGCCCTGGGCATCTGCGCGCTGCTCAGCGCCGGGCTCGGCTGGCTGGTGGCGCGCAGCGGCCTGCGCCCGCTGCGCGAGGTCGCCCAGGTGGCGGCCACGGTGTCCGCCCGTTCGCTCAAGGAGCGGATTCCCGAGCAGGCG
>DASQBU010000110.1:0-3487 GCA_035635035.1 Pseudomonas sp. | reverse complement strand
TGGCGAATGGCTGTTATAGTTATTTGCACGTGCAACGCGGCAAAAGGACCCTGCGCATGAATCTGTTCCGCTCCACCGCTCTCGGCCTGATCCTGACCACCGGCCTGGCCTCCCTTCCGCTGTCCGCGTCTGCCTCCCAGGACAACGTCAGCGGCGACCCGAACTACACCCTGGAATCGCCGCCGGGCTACGTCATGATGGGCGACCTGCTGATCGCCCGGCCGCTGCTGATCGTCGGCACCCTCCTCGGCACCGCGGCCTTCATCGTCAGCCTGCCGTTCTCGGCTCTGGGCGGCAACGTCAAGGAGTCCGCGGACGCGCTGGTGGGCGGGCCGGGGCGCGAGGCCTTTGCCCGCTGCCTGGGCTGCAGCAGCTCGGCGAAGCCGCACGGCCAGGCCCAGCAGGCGCCGCAAGGCCAGTACTGAGTCCGGCAAGGGGCGTCCGCTCGGGCGCCCTTCTTTCCTCCCCTGCCGTCGCATTCTCGGGCGCTGCTGTCCGGCAATTGCCATCAGATGGTCACCTTGCTGCCATACTGCCGCGCACCCGGCGGTTTTTGCCGCCCGGCCCATATTTGATCGTGCGGCATGCACGCTGCTCTGGGGGGAGTCTTGTCCAGAAATTTCGCTAATGCGGTTGTGATGTGGCTGCTGGCCTTGGTGCTGGCCGCGTCGTTTTGGTTCAGTCCGGGGTGGGCGCGGCTGGCCGGTGGGCTGGCGCTGTTCCTGTTCGGCATGCAGTGTCTGGAAGAAGGGCTGCGCCTGTTGGCCGGCAGCGAGCTGGAGCGTTTCCTCGGCAAGGCCACCGACCGGGCCTGGAAAAGCCTGGGCTTCGGTATCTTCGCCACGGTCGTGGTGCAGTCCAGTTCGCTGGTCTCGCTGCTGACCATCGCCTTTCTCAGTACCGGGCTGATTGGCCTGGCGGCCGGGTTGTGCATCGTCTTCGGCGCCAATCTGGGCACCACCAGCGGCGTCTGGCTGCTGGCGCTGGCCGGGCAAAACGCCAGCATCAGCGCGTTGGCCCTGCCGCTGGCGGTGTTCGGCATCCTGCTCGGCTTCAATGGCCCGCGCTCCCGGGGCGTCGGACGGGTGATGCTCGGCATGTGCTTTCTGTTCCTCGGCATCGACCAGATGAAGACCGGCTTCATCGATGCCGGCGAGTGGCTGGATCCCTCGCAGATCCATGTGTCCGGCCTGCTCGGTGCCTTGCTGTTCGCCGGCGTCGGCATGCTGGTGACCGCGCTGGTGCAGTCCAGCCACGCCAGTCTGATGCTGACCCTGACGGCCTTGGCGGCGGGGCAGATCGGTCTTGAGCAGGCCTTTGCCCTGGCCATCGGCGCCAATGTTGGCAGCACCATCACGGCGGTGCTTGGCTCGCTCGGTGGGGCGCGGGCCGGCAAGCGTCTGGCCACTGCCCATGTGCTGTTCAATGGCGCCACCGCGGTGCTGACCCTGTTGCTGCTAGGCCCGCTGACCGCCTTGACGCGGTTGGTGGCTGCCGGCCTTGGCCTGGGCGGTAGCAGTGTGTTCGAACTGGCGCTGTTCCATACCCTGTTCAATGGCCTGGGGCTGCTGTTGTTCATGCCCTGGCATGCTCGGCTGGCGGTCTGGCTGGAGAATGTCTTGCCGGAGCTGGCAGAGCCCCGCGTGCTGATCGCCGAGGTGAGCAACGGCCATGCGGCGCCAGAGCTGCCGCTGACCCGCGCGCGCTACCTCGACGAGAGCGCGCTGGGCTCGGCCGAGGCGGCGGTGCAGGCGGTGGCCCGCGAGCTGCAGCACCTGGCGCGCCTCAGCCTGGAGGTGATCTGTCACGCCCTGTACCTGCCGGTCGACCAGTTGCGCAGCACGCAGGTTGACGAGGCGCTGCTGCAGGCCTCGGCGCAGACGGCCGGGCGCGCGCTGGACGCCGAGCAGCTGTACCAGCGGCACATCAAGGGCGTCTACGGCGACCTGCTGAGCTACATGGGGCGCCTGGAGGTCAACCTGGACGAGGCGCACAGCCGCGACTGGATGGCCAGCCAGCTGGTGGCGCTGCAGCTGGTGGATGCGGTGAAGGATGCCAAGCACCTGCAGAAGAACCTGCGCCGCCTGCTGACCGACGGCGAGCCGGCGGTCAGCGCGGCTTATGCCGAGCTGCGCCGCCACCTGCTCTGGGTGTTGCGCGAGATGCGTGCGATCAGCCTGCTCGAGCTGCCGGCCGAGGCGCTCAAGGCGCGCCTGGAGTTCTTCGACAGCCAGGCGGCCAGCTTCGATGCGGCGTTTCGCGAACGGCTGTTCGCTGCGGTGCGCGAGCAGCGTCTGGACGGCCTGCGCGCCGGTTCGCTGATGAACGACCTGGGCTACGCCAGCCGCATCGGCCAGAGCCTGCGCAACGTGCTGCTGCTGGGCCTGGGCGACGGCCACGAGATCATGCCGCAGCTGCCGTTCCGCGCCGACGAGGCGCCGCTGATCCAGCTGGAGTAGCAACGAAAACGCCGGTCATCCCCGCGAGGATGACCGGCGTTCGCAGGGCGACGGAGGCTCAGGCCTTGCCGCTGATGATCAGGTATTTCTGCATCAGCTGGTCGCGGTTTTCCACGTGGTTGGGGTCGTGCGGGATGCAGTCCACCGGACAGACCTGCTGGCACTGCGGCTCGTCGTAGTGGCCGACGCACTCGGTGCACAGGTTGGGGTCGATCTGGTAGATCTCCTCGCCCTGGGAAATCGCGCCGTTGGGGCACTCCGGCTCGCAGACGTCGCAGTTGATGCAGGCGTCCGTGATCATCAGCGCCATCAACTGCTCCTGATTGTCAGTTCGCCCCGCTGAAGCGGGGACCCCCGGCAGTTGATGCACGCGTCCGTGATCATCAGCGCCATGGCGGATCCTCAGTCGTCGGCGGCGCCGCGCCCGATCTTCTCCTTGATGCGCCTGGCCGTGACCGGGTGGACGAAGGCCGCGATGTCGCCGCCCAGCACCGCGATCTCGCGGACGATCGTGGCCGAGAGGAAGAGGTAGCGGTCCGACGGCGTGAGGAAGAGAGTCTCCACGCCGGGGGCGAGCGTGCGGTTCATGCCCGCGAGCTGGAACTCGTACTCGAAGTCGGACACGGCGCGCAGTCCGCGCAGGATCACGCCCGCCTGGTGCTCGCGCACGAACTCCGAGAGCAGGCCCGCGAACCCGAGCACCTTCACGTTCGGGTAGGTCGACAGCACCTCCTTCGCGATGCCCACGCGCTCCTCGAGCGAGAAGAAGGGGCGCATGGCCTGGCTGTGGGCCACGGCGACGATCACCTCGTCGAAGAGCCGCGAGGCGCGCTGGACGAGGTCCTCGTGCCCGTTGGTGATGGGATCGAAGGTGCCAGGGTAGACGGCGCGCTTGATGGTCATGGAACCTTCCCTTCCCGGGCGGCCGGGTCCGTTTCGCCTGCGAATGCGAAGAGCGCGAACTTCACGGCCCCCGCGCTGCCTTCGCGCAGCCGCGTCCACGCCGGCGACGGGGGCTGCGGAATCTC
>DASQBU010000109.1:0-10262 GCA_035635035.1 Pseudomonas sp. | reverse complement strand
GCGGAGTCGGCGCGGAACTCGCGCCAGCGCGAGAACCACATGACGATGATGCTGGCGAGGATGCCCAGGACCAGTTCGGCGAAGATGGTCGCGATGTAGAAGCCGATGCCGTTGCCTTCCTCGTTCTTCAGTACCACCTTGTCGACGAAGTTGCCGAAGATGCGCGCGAAGAACATCACGAAGGTGTTCACCACGCCCTGGATCAGGGTCAGGGTCACCATGTCGCCGTTGGCCACATGGCCGATCTCGTGGGCCAGCACCGCGCGCACCTCGTCCGGCGAGAAGCGCTCGAGCAGGCCCTGGCTCACCGCGACCAGGGCGTCGTTGCGGTTCCAGCCGGTGGCGAAGGCGTTGGCCTCGTAGGCCGGGAAGATGCCCACCTCGGGCATGCGGATCCCCGCGTCGCGCGACAGCTGCTCGACGGTCTGCAGCAGCCACTGTTCATGACGGGTGCGCGGCTGGCTGATGATCTCGGTGCCGGTGCTCATCTTCGCCATCCACTTGGAGATGAACAGCGAGACCAGCGAGCCGGCGAAACCGAAGATGGCGCAGTAGACCAGCAGGCTGGCGTAGTTCTGCCCGGTGAAGCGGTCGACTCCGAGCAGCTTCAGGGTGATGCTGGCAATCACCAGTACGGCCAGGTTGGTGGCCACGAACAACAGAATACGCATCATGATGAAACCGTCTCCTTGCGGCAGAGTCGCGATGAGTCTGAGCGGCTATATAAGGGGCGCGCCGGGGGCAATTCAACCGCGGCGCTATTTCAAACTGTGTCGCCTGGCGCAATGGTTGCGCTGCTGAACAGCAGGCGGGCGAGGTGGGCCAGGCGTTCCCCGTCGCCACTGGCGAGGGTTTCCTGCAGTTGGCGGGCCAGGGTGCTGCGCACGCGCATTGCGCTGGGTGGCAGGCCGGCGTGCTCCAGCGCCGCATCGGCAACGCGGGTGGACAGGCGCAGGAAGCCCTTTTCGCTGAGCACGGCCTGATCGACCGCCTCGTAGCGGATGGTGCCCTCGTGGCGCAGGTAGCCTTCTTCGCCGAGCCACAGCAGGGTGCCCAGGCAGCTCTGGTGGCGCACAGCCGGCAGGCCGTATTCGTCCGGCTCGTGATAGCCGATCAGGTCGTCGACGTAGAGGGTGGTCTTGCGCGGGAAGACCCGGTAGAGGGCGAGCAGGGCGCGGCTGGCGTCCTGGTAGAAATCGTCGATCTGCAGATCCATGGTTCGGACTCGCACCGGCCGCCCCGCAGGGCGGCCGGTCGGCAGGTTACTGGCGATAGCCCTTGAGGAAGTTGCCGATGCGGCCGATGGCCAGCTCGAGGTCGTCGACCCGCGGCAGGGTGACCACGCGGAAGTGGTCCGGCCACGGCCAGTTGAAGGCGGTGCCCTGGACGATCAGCAGCTTCTCCTGCAGCAGCAGGTCGAGGACGAACTTCTCGTCGTTGTGGATCGGGCAGACCTTGGGGTCGATCTTCGGGAAGGCATAGAGGGCGCCCATCGGCTTGACGCAGCTGACTCCGGGGATGGCGTTGAGCAGCTCCCAGGCGCGGTTGCGCTGCTCGTACAGGCGGCCGTTCGGCAGGACCAGGTCGTTGATGCTCTGGTAGCCGCCGAGGGCGGTCTGGATGGCGTGCTGGGCCGGCACGTTGGCGCACAGGCGCATGTTGGCGAGGATGTCGAGACCCTCGATGTAGCTCTTGGCCTTGTGCTTGGGCCCGGAAATGATCACCCAGCCGGAGCGGAAGCCGGCCACCCGATAGGACTTGGACAGGCCGTTGAAGGTCAGGCACAGCACGTCCGGCGCCAGCGAGGCGGTGGAGATGTGCTGGGCGCCGTCGTAGAGGATCTTGTCGTAGATCTCGTCGGAGAAGATCACCAGGTTGTGCTGGCGGGCGATCTCGACGATCTGCTCGAGCACTTCCTTCGGGTAGACCGCGCCGGTCGGGTTGTTCGGGTTGATCAGCAGGATCGCCTTGGTGTTGCGGGTGATCTTGGCCTTGATGTCGTCGAGGTCGGGATACCAGTCGGCCTGCTCGTCGCACAGATAGTGCACCGCCTTGCCGCCGGCCAGGCTGGTGGCTGCGGTCCACAGCGGGTAGTCCGGCGCCGGGATCAGCACTTCGTCGCCGTTGTTGAGCAGGGCCTGCAGGGCCATGACGATCAGCTCGGAGACGCCGTTGCCGAGGTAGATGTCCTCGATGGTGACGCCTTCGATGTTCTTCTGCTGGCAGTACTGCATGACCGCCTTGCGGGCGCTGAACAGGCCCTTGGAGTCGCTGTAGCCCTGGGAGATCGGCAGGTTGCGGATGACGTCCTGGAGGATTTCCTCCGGCGCCTCGAAACCGAAGGGTGCGGGGTTGCCGATGTTCAGCTTGAGGATGCGGTGGCCCTCATCTTCGAGGCGCTTGGCGTGCTTGAGTACCGGCCCGCGGATGTCGTAGCAGACGTTGGCGAGCTTGTTGGATTTGCTGACCTGCATGATGGGACCCCGATCTAACCAGCGGCCCGCATTCGGTTCCGGCGCAAGCCCTACGGATGGCTTGGCAGGTGCAAACACGGGTGACAGACTGAAAGGCACGCATGATACGACCGCCTCGAGCCCGGTTAAAGGGAACGGGCGGGCTTTTTTCCACGCTGAGGTCAATTCCATGCAAAAGGTCGAAAAGCCGCTGGAGCAGTGGCGCGAGGAGCTGTCGGAGAGCCAGTTCCAGGTCTGCCGGCTGAAGGGCACCGAGCGAGCCTTCACCGGCGAGTACCACGCCAGCCAGACCCCGGGGGTCTATCACTGCGTGTGCTGCGATGCGCCGTTGTTCGACTCGGAGGCGAAGTTCGACTCCGGTTGCGGCTGGCCGAGCTACTTCCAGCCGATCGCTGCCGAGGCGCTGCGCGAGGCGGAGGACTTCAGCCATGGCATGCACCGCATCGAGGTGCTCTGCGCGCGCTGCGACGCGCACCTGGGCCATGTGTTCCCGGACGGCCCGCCGCCCACCGGGCTGCGCTACTGCATCAATTCGGTGGCGCTGCGGCTGAGGCCGCGCGAGTAAATGGTATGAGGGCGTAACGGGGCGTCTTGCCGGGTCGCTCAGGGGCGCTGGTCCGTGCTGGCGCGGTCCGGCTTCGGCGGCAGGCCGTGGGGTAGCCAGTGTTCGAGCATGGCCTGCAGTTCCTCCCGGCGCAGCGGTTTGCTCAGGTAGTCGTTCATGCCGGCCTGCTGGCAGCGCTCGCGGTCCTCGGGCAGCACGTTGGCGGTCAGGGCGATCACCGGCAGGGTGGCCCAGCGGCGCTCGCGACGGATCTGCCGGGTCGCCTCGTAGCCGTCCATCAGCGGCAGGTTGCAGTCCATCAGCACCAGGTCGAAGACGCGCTGGTGCAGCATCTTCAGCGCCTCCTCGCCGTGGCGGGCGACGGCCACGCCCAGGCCGAGGCGGGCGAGCAGGCCCTTGACCACCAGCTGGTTCACCGGGTTGTCCTCCACCAGCAGGATGCGTGGCTCCTGCTGGGCGAGCGCCCGGGAGTCGGCAGCGGCTGGCAGGGCGCTGTGGTTGAGATGACGTTGCAGGGCCTGATACAGCGTCGCCCTGGATAGCGGCCGCGCCGCTTGCTCCAGGGGTTGCAGTCGCGCTTCTTCTTCCTCCGGCAGCAGTTCGCCGTAGGCACTGACCAGCAGGATCGGTGCGGCGGTCAGGGGGCGCAGGCCGAACAGGCAATCCGGGCAATCGGAGATCAGCAGGTCGGCGCCGACCCCGGCCAGGCTGTCGTCGGGATCCAGGCGCCGGTAGGTCAGGCCCCAGGTCGGCAGCCAGGTTTCCAGCAGCTCGCTAAGGCCGCTGCGCTTCGAGCAGAGCGCGATCACCTTGCCCTGCAGTGGCGGAAGCGCGCTGGCGGAGGCATGGGCCGGGAGGGGCAGGCGCACGCTGAAGCGGCTGCCCAAGCCGGGCTGCGAGCTCACTTCCAGGGTGCCCTGCATGGCCTCGCACAGGCGGCGGGTCAGCGTCAGGCCCAGGCCGGTGCCGCCGAACTTGCGACTGATGCCGGCCTCGGCCTGGGTGAAGGGCTGGAAGATCCGTGACAGGGCTTCGGGGGCGATGCCGATGCCGGTATCGCGCACCTCCAGCAGGATGTCGTCGGCAAGGGCGGCCAGGCGCACGTCGACGCGGCCGTGGCGGGTGAACTTGAGGGCGTTGGACAGCAGGTTGTTGAGGATCTGGCGCACGCGCAGCGGGTCGCCGATCACCTCGCCGGGCAGGTCCGGGGCGATCAGGCAGCTCAGCTCGACGCCGGGGGCGGCATTCTGCGACAGCAGGCTGCTGGCTTCCTCGACCAGGCTGGCGAGGTCGAAGGGGGTTTGCTCCAGTTCCAGCTGGCCGAATTCGAACTTGGACAGGTCGAGCACGCCGTTGAGCAGCTCGACCAGCATGCGTCCGGAGTCGTGGGCGATCATCAGTTGCTGGCGCTGCTGCGCCGGCAGCGGACCATCCAGTGCCAGGGCCAGCATGCCGAGCAGCCCGTTGAGCGGCGTGCGGATCTCATGGCTCATGTTGGCCAGGAACTGGGCTCGCGTCTGGGCCATCGCCATGGCCTGCTGCTGGGTTTGCTGCAGCTCCCGGTTGCTGCTTTCCAGGGCGCGGGTGCGTTCCTGCACGCGCTCCTCCAGCTCGCCCAGCGAGCGGGTCAAGCGGGCCTCGACGCGGCGGCGCTGGTCGACCTCGGCGCCCAGTCGGGCCAGCTGATGATTGCAGACCGAGATCAGCATGCCGATCTCGTCGTGCCGATGGGGCGCGGGGCAGGGGAGTGGCGGCTGGTCGGCAAGTTGCGGGTCGCGCTTGTCGAGCGCCTCGATCAGGGCGGTCAGCGGGCGAGTCAGCTGCAGGTAGTACAGGCCGAACAGGCTCAGGCTGAGGAGCAGGGTGGCGAGCAGGCAGCGCGCCAGGGTGATTCCCGCGCGTTCCAGGAAGCGGCTGCCGCTGACGTAGGTGTCGACTTCCAGGCGCAGCAGGCCAGGCCGATGCTCGGTGCCCTCCGGCAAGGCGATGGCGACCGTGCGCTGGCCGCCGAACAGGCGGTTGCTGAGCTGGTGTTGCCAGCCGTCCTCGAGCGCCGGCCGGCTGGCGTTGGCCAGCGCTGTGCCGTTGGCATCGAGCAGCTCGGCGTGCACGATCGCCGGCGCCTGCAGCAGTCCTTCCAGCAGGTCGCGGGCGCGCTGTGGGTCGGGGCTGGCCAGTTCGCGTGCGGCCGGCTGCCGGCTGATCTCCAGCAGGGTACGGGCTTCGTGGTTGATGGCCGCGTCTGCGCTGGCATAATCGAGCGCTATCTGGAGCAGGCTGAGCAGGCTGCCGATCACGAGGGCCAGCAGGACGGTCATGCGGGCCTGCTTGAAGGCGAGTCGCTGGCTGAGGGGAATATCCATATAAGCGCCTGTCGAACGGAGTGGAGCGAAGGATAGCCCATCGGGCTTCCGTTCCAGCATCGCAGGCGTCTCAGTTCGAGTGGAGGGAGTGCGTGGACAACCGTTTGAGCGAGTTTCTGGTGCGGGTCGAGCAGGTGCTCGACCGGGTACAGCCCCTGCTGCCGGAGCCGGTGCCGGTCATCGATTGGAACCGTTGCCTGGCCGCCCGCTGGCAGCGTGACGGTCGGCATGGCGGACTGCGGCCGCTAGAGGTGCGCCTGGACCTGCATCTGGATGACCTGCTCGGCGTGGATCGCCAGCGGGCGCTGCTCGAGGGCAATACCCGCCAGTTCGTCCGCGGCTTGCCGGCCAACCATGCGTTGCTGTGGGGGGCGCGTGGTACCGGCAAGTCGTCGCTGGTGCGTGCCCTGCTGGCCGAGTATGCGGGTGCCGGGTTGCGCCTGATCGAGATCGAGCGCGACGATCTGGCCGACCTGCCGAGAGTGGTCGAGCAACTGGTCGGCCTGCCGCAGCGCTTCGTGCTGTTCTGCGACGACCTGTCCTTCGAGTCCGGCGAGGGCAGCTACCGGGTGTTGAAGAGCGTGCTCGACGGCTCCCTGGAGCAGGCGCCGGACAACGTGCTGCTGTACGCCACGTCCAATCGGCGCCACCTGATCCCCGAGCGGCAGAGCGACAATGCCGACTGGCAGCACGTCGACGGCGAGCTGCACCCCTCCGAGGCGGCGGAGGACAAGATCGCCCTGTCCGACCGTTTCGGCCTGTGGCTGTCGTTCTATGCCTTCACCCAGCCGGAATACCTGCAGGTGGTGCAGCACTGGGTCGCCGTGCTGGCCGCGCGGGCGGGGCTGGCCTGGGTCTGGAGCGAGGAGCTGGAGAAGGAGGCGATCCGTTGGGCTGGCGGGCGCGGCAACCGCAACGGCCGCTGCGCCTACCAGTTCGCCCGGCACTGGGTCGGGCTGGCGCTGCTCGAGGGGAACGCCGCACCGCGGCGCTGAGCCGGGGAGTGGTCCGGGCTGTACCCGGACCACCTCGGGATCAGGCGGTAGCCTGGGCGCGGGCCAGCAGTTTCTCCAGCAGGCTGCGCTCGCCCGGCAGCACGGCCTGGACGCTGGCGCGTTGGCACAGGCGCGCCTGCAGGGCCGCCAGGCCCGGCCAGCGGCTGGCGTCGAGCGACTCGCCGCCGTGCTGCAGGTTGATCAGCTGGCAGGCGAAGGCCAGGTCCGCCATGCTCAGGCGATTGCCGACGAAATGTTCGGCGCCGCCTAGCACCTTTTCCAGATAGTCGAAGTGCTTGGGCAGCTTCTCGGTCAGCGCTTTGTGTACGGCCGCCTCGTCGCACGGTTGGCCGCGGGTCGGGTTGAGGGTACGGTTGACGAACACGCAGAAGGTGGTCAGCGGGGCCAGCTCGTAGTCGGCGTATTTCTCCAGCCAGTGGATGCGGGCACGTTCGGCCGCCGAGCCACCGTACAGACGGGTGGTTTCGGGATATTGGTCTTCGAGGTACTGGGCGATCACGCCGGAGTCGGCCAGCGCCAGTTCGCCGTCCTTGAAGCCTGGGATGCGTCCCAGCGGGCTGATCTCGTAGAACCAGTCCGGCTGGTTGAAGGGCGCGACGATTTCCAGCTGGTAGTCCAGGCCCTTTTCCGCCAGCGCCAGGCGCGCCTTGCGCACGAAGGGGGAGAGTGGGGCACCGTAAACGGTCATGCTCATGGGGGCGATCCTTGTTTGGGGGAAAGTTCCTGTTTATAGCATGCGCCGGGGCCTAGCCAAGGCTGGCCGAAGTCTCCGGCGGAGGTGTCGGTTTCCTCGCAAGCCATTGATTTGGGAAAAAAATTTCAAAACAGGGTTGACGGGTTGGGATTCGCTTTCTAGAATGCGCGCACTTCCGAAGCAAAGCGCAAACGACGCGGCGAAAGCCACTCAGTAGCGCAGCAAGGAAGGTTGGAAAATGTGGCAGTCAAAGCTGTTATAAGTTCCAGGCCGCGTCCCCTTCGTCTAGTGGCCTAGGACACCGCCCTTTCACGGCGGTAACAGGGGTTCGAGTCCCCTAGGGGACGCCACTTAAGCGGGAATAGCTCAGTTGGTAGAGCACGACCTTGCCAAGGTCGGGGTCGCGAGTTCGAGTCTCGTTTCCCGCTCCAAATTCAACGCAATGCCACGGCGTTGCGTGACCTGAAGGCCGAGAGCCTTTGGTGTCAGCAGGTGCGAAAGTGCCTGATCGCCCGAAAGGGTTGCTGCGGGAATAGCTCAGTTGGTAGAGCACGACCTTGCCAAGGTCGGGGTCGCGAGTTCGAGTCTCGTTTCCCGCTCCAAATACGAAAAGACGCCACCTTCGGGTGGCGTCTTTTTTTATGCGCGTTTTTTGTCGTGAGGCCCTCCCGCTGGGGGAGGGCTGGCGGCTCAGTGGCTCTGGCCGTCGGTGGGCAGGGCGAGCAGCTGCTTTTCCTGCTCCCAGTTGAAGGCCTCGCCCTGCTCTTCGGCGGCGAAGCGGCGCTCGTCGAGTTGCTGGTACAGCGCGATTTCGTCGTCCGGCATGTAGTGCAGGCAGTCGCCGCCGAAAAACCACAGCAGGTCGCGCGGCACCAGGTGGGCGATCTGTGGGTAGCGGTGGAAGACCTGGGCCATCAGTTCCTGGCCCTGGTAGATGGCATCCTCGGTCTGGCGTGGCAGTTCGTCGAGCAGTTCGTCGAAGCGCTCGAGAAACAGCGCATGGTTTTCTTCCGGCACCTGGTCGGCCTCGCCCAGGGCGGCCAGGATGGCGCGCAGGTGGGTGAGCAGGGCCAGGTGATGGTCGATGTAGTCGTTGGCCATGGTGGATTCCGGCAATGATACGGCTGGCGAGTATATCAGGCCGGCCGCTCTGCGCCGTGGGCTCCGCGCTGGCGGGGGTTGGCGGCGAGCAGGCGGAAATAGTGATCTCGCGCAGTTTTTTCGTGGCGGAGTTACTTGCTAACATGCCGCCCCGTTGTCGTGGCGCAGCTCTCGCCCGAGCTTTCCGGGTGCCCTCGGTTTTTTCCTCCTCGGTATCGGTTGCGGGGGAGGTCCCTCTCCGGGCGGACGAATGCGCTGCGCCGGCAGGGCGCGGTGCGCGCGCTCCACATTCCTGGCGGGAGGTTCCGACTCTTCCGCTGTTCAGCCCGATGGCCAGGTATTGCCCATGAAGTTGATCATCCTCGCTGTTTTCGTGTTCTCGGTCCTGTACGTGCATTTCCGCGGACGGGTACGCCATAGCATCGGTCGCCAGCTGACCGATCACTCGACCTTCCTGGCGCCGGTGAACACGCTGCTCTACCTGTGCTCGAAGGCGCCGGCGCGGCCCTACCTGTCGCCGGACGACTTCCCCGAACTCAAGCCACTGCAGGAGAACTGGGAGGAGATCCGCACCGAGGCGCTCAACCTGCTGCGCGCCGGCGAGATCAAGCGCTCCGAGCAGCACAACGACGCGGGTTTCAACTCCTTCTTCAAGAGCGGCTGGAAGCGCTTCTACCTGAAGTGGTACGGCGACAACCACCCGTCCGCCATGCAGCTGTGCCCGAAGACCACCGAGCTGCTCAATGGCATCGGCTCGGTCAAGGCGGCGATGTTCGCCGAGCTGCCGCCCGGCTCGCGGCTGGTGCGCCACCGCGATCCCTACGCCGGCTCGCTGCGCTATCACCTGGGCCTGAGCGTGCCCAATGATCCGGCCTGCTTCATCAGCGTCGATGGCGAGCGCTACCACTGGCGCGACGGCGAGGCGGTGATGTTCGACGAGACCTACATCCACCACGCGGAAAACAACACCGACAAGGACCGCATCATCCTGTTCTGCGACGTCGAGCGGCCGATGAAATACCGCTGGGCAGCCGCCTTCAACCGCTGGTTCAGTGGTACCGTGCTGGCCTCCGCCAGCTCGCCGAACGCCGAGGGCGACAAGACCGGCAAGCTCAACCAGGCGTTCAAGTACCTGTACAAGATCCGCCTGCGCGGCAAGGAACTGAAGAAGCGCAACCGCACCCGCTACTACCTGGAGCAGTGGGCGCTGCTCGCCGCGGTGGTGGCCCTGTTCGTCTGGATCTGACCGCGTCCGGCCGGTCGCGTTTGCCGACGGGCAGGCGCGACCGTTAGCCGAAGGTTGCATTTACCGAGCGCAACCTCTATCTAGTGGCACTCGTTTTTTCACGTGTGCCCCTTCATGACATCCGCACTGACCATCCGCCAGTTGACCAAGACCTATGGCAACGGCTTCCAGGCCCTCAAGGGCATTGATCTCGAGGTCGCCGAGGGCGACTTCTTCGCGCTGCTCGGCCCCAACGGGGCGGGCAAGTCCACCACCATCGGCATCCTCTCCACCCTGGTGAACAAGAGCGGCGGCAGCGTCGAGGTGTTCGGCCACGACCTGGATCGCGACCCGTCCGGCCTCAAGCGCTGCCTCGGCGTGGTGCCGCAGGAATTCAACTTCAACCAGTTCGAGAAGCCCTTCGACATCCTCGTCGCCCAGGCCGGCTACTACGGCATCCCGGCGCGCATCGCCGGCGAGCGCGCCGAGCACTACCTGACCGAGCTGGGGCTGTGGGAGAAGCGCGGCGTGCCCTCGCGCATGCTGTCCGGCGGCATGAAGCGCCGGCTGATGATCGCCCGTGCGCTGATCCACCAGCCGCGCCTGCTGATCCTCGACGAGCCGACCGCCGGCGTCGACATCGAGCTGCGCCGCTCGATGTGGAACTTCCTCACCGAGCTGAACCGCCAGGGCATCACCATCATCCTCACCACCCACTACCTGGAGGAGGCCGAGCAGCTGTGCCGCAACATCGGCATCATCGACCACGGACGCATCGTCGAGAACACCAGCATGCGCGAGCTGCTGATGAAGCTGCACGTGGA
>DASQBU010000108.1:0-5532 GCA_035635035.1 Pseudomonas sp. | reverse complement strand
GCCCGGCTCGACGCGCAGGCCCTCGGCCAGTCGCGACCGCTCCTGCAGGCCCTGTTCGCGCAGCCAGTCGGCGGCGCCGGCGCCGGGGTCGAGCGCCGCCTGCTGCAGCGCCTCCAGCGAAGCCAGCCGGCCGCTGAGACGCTGCAGTTCGCCCTGCGCCTGCTGCTGCTCGCGGCCGCCCTGCTGCAACTGCTCGCGCACCGCCTGCAGGCGCTCGGCCAGCTGCTCGTCGCCAGCCTGGAGCTCGTCCAGTTCCAGTTCGCCCGCGGCCAGCTGCTCGGCGAGCTCCTCGATCTGCGCGTCGGCGGAGTCCTCGGCCAGCTGGCGGCGCTCGTCCTGCAGGCGCCGCTCGCGCTCGACCAAGCGCTCAAGGCTCTGCTCGAGCTGCTGGATGCGCGCCTGCTGCACCTCGGCCTGGCGGCGTGGCTCGGCGCTGCGCTGGCTGAAGGCATCCCACTGTTCCTGCCAGCCGTGCATGGCGCTCTCCGCCTCCTCCAGCGCGGCGGCGCCCTCCTCGGCGGCGGCGTGGGCCAGTTCCGCCTCGGGCTCGAGCATGGCCAGCTCCTCGGCCAGGCTGGCCAGCAGGTCGCGGTCGTGGCCGAGGTGGGCGGCGGTTTCCTCGCGGGCGCGCTCGGCCTCGCGCAGGTCGTCCTGCAGCTGGCGCAGGCGCTGCTGGCCGTGCTGGATGCTCTGCTCGATGCGCGCGATGTCGCCGCCCACCGAGTAGAAGCGCGCCTGCACCTGGTTGAAGGTTTCCGACAGCTCGTGGTGGCCGTCGCGCAGGCGCTCGATGCTGGCGTCGGCGTTGCGCTGCTCGGCGACCAGCGCCTCCATGGCCACTTCCTGGTCGCCGATCACCGACTGGCGCTGGCGCGCCAGCTCGTCCAGCGCCAGCCAGCGCAGGGCGGCCAGCTCGGCCTTGAGCTGACGCTCCTCGGCCTTGTACTGCTGGTACTTCTCGGCGGCCTGGGCCTGGCGCTGCAGGCGCTCGAGCTGGCGCTCCAGCTCCTGGCGCAGGTCGGCCAGGCGCTCGAGGTTCTCCTGGGTGCGGCGGATGCGGCTCTCGGTCTCGCGGCGGCGCTCCTTGTACTTGGAGATGCCGGCGGCTTCCTCGATGAAGTTGCGCAGATCCTCCGGACGGGCCTCGATCAGCTTGGAGATCATCCCCTGCTCGATGATCGAGTAGCTGCGCGGGCCGAGGCCGGTGCCGAGGAAGATGTCGGTGATGTCGCGGCGGCGGCACTTGGTGCCGTTGAGGAAATAGGTGTTCTGCCCCTCGCGGGTGACCCGGCGACGGATGGAGATCTCGCTCCACGCGGCGTACTCGCCGCCCAGGCTGCCGTCGCTGTTGTCGAACACCAGCTCGATGGAGGCCTGGCCGACCGGCTTGCGCGTGTTGGAGCCGTTGAAGATCACGTCGGTCATCGACTCGCCGCGCAGGTTCTTCGCCGAGCTCTCGCCCATCACCCAGCGCACCGCGTCGATGATGTTGGACTTGCCGCAACCGTTGGGGCCGACCACCGCGGACATGTTGCTGGGGAAGCTCGCCGTGGTCGGGTCGACGAACGACTTGAAGCCGGCCAGGCGGATGCACTTCAGGCGCATGGGGCAAGACTCCGGGCGCGGCGCGCGCGCAGCGCCGGCTGACCCGGCTGCGGACAGCGGAAATTCGGCGAGGCGCCGGCGGCGAACGGGCGGGTCATGGGCGAGCTTCGGTCACGGGTTGCGCGGCGCGGCAGTCTATCACAGGGCCTCGCCCGCCCAAGTGCAGCGGCGCGCCGGCTTGCCTGCAGACCGCGCATAAGTGAGCCTATTCACAGTGCAGCGCTGCTAAGCTGACGCCCGGAGCAAGGAGCCCGCCATGACCCAACAACAACCCGAAGCCTCCGCCCGGCACTGGCGCGAGCACCTGTACGCGATCGTCTCCCAAACCGACACCCCGGCCGGACGCCGGTTCGACGAGATCCTGCTGCTGACCATCCTCGCCAGCCTGGTGGTGGTGATGCTCGACAGCGTCGACTCGATCCACCAGCACCACCACCTGGCGCTGGCGGTGCTCGAATGGGGCTTCACCGCCCTGTTCGCCATCGAATACCTGCTGCGCCTGTATTGCTCACCCAAGCCGCTGCGCTATGCCTTCAGCTTCTACGGGCTGGTCGACCTGCTCGCCGTCCTGCCGGGCGTGCTGGCGCTGGCCTACAGCGACGCCCAGTACCTGATGATCGTCCGCGTGCTGCGCATGCTGCGGGTGTTCCGGATCCTCAAGCTGGCGCCCTACCTGAGCCAGGCCAACTTCCTGCTGGTGGCCCTGCGCGGCAGCCAGCAGAAGATCATCGTGTTCCTCTACAGCGTGTGCACGCTGGTAATCGTCTTCGGCACCCTGATGTACGTGATCGAAGGCCCGCGCCACGGCTTCACCAGCATTCCAGTGAGCATCTACTGGGCGGTGGTGACCCTGACCACCGTCGGCTTCGGCGACATCACGCCCAAGACCCCGCTCGGCCAGGGGCTGGCCTCCCTGATCATGATCACCGGCTACTCGATCATCGCCGTGCCCACCGGCATCTTCACCGCCGAGCTGGCCAGCGCCATGCGCGGCGAAGGCAGCGACAGCCTGCAGCACGACTGCCCGGCCTGCGCCAAGCCGACCCACGAGGCCGGCGCCAGCTTCTGCAGCCGCTGCGGCAACCCGCTGTTTCCCAAGGAAATCAGGGAATAAGCAAAAAACCAGAAAGTATTTATTGGAATAAAAAACGCCTGCTAAAGTCCTACCCTGACCTCCCACCGATCAGAAGGCATGCCCGTGAAACGACTGTTCAGCGCCTCCCTGCTGGCCGCCGCGCTGGTGGCCGCCAGCGCCACCCAGGCCGCCACCCTGCTCAACGTCTCCTACGACGTGATGCGCGACTTCTACAAGGACTACAACCCGGCATTCCAGAAGCACTGGCAGGCCGAAGGCGGCAAGCCGCTGACCATCCAGATGTCCCACGGCGGCTCGAGCAAGCAGGCCCGCGCGGTGATCGACGGCCTGCCCGCCGACGTGATCACCATGAACATGGCCACCGACATCAACGCCCTGGTCACCAACGGCGGGCTGCTGCCGGCCGACTGGGCCAACCGCCTGCCGGACCACAGCGCGCCCTTCACCTCCGCCACGGTGTTCATCGTGCGCAAGGGCAACCCCAAGCAGCTCAAGGACTGGCCGGACCTGCTCAAGGATGGCGTGCAGGTGGTGGTGCCCAACCCGAAGACCTCGGGCAACGGCCGCTACACCTACCTGTCGGCCTGGGGCTACGCGCTCAAGCACGGCGGCGACGAGAAGGCCGCCCGCGAGTTCGTCGGCAAGCTGTTCAAGCAGGCACCGGTGCTGGACAGCGGCGGCCGCGCCGCCACCACCACCTTCATGCAGAACCAGATCGGCGACGTGCTGATCACCTTCGAGAACGAGGCCGAGATGATCGCCCGCGAGTTCGGCCGCGGCAATTTCGAGGTGGTCTACCCGAGCGTCTCCGCCGAGGCCGAGCCGCCGGTGGCGGTAGTCGACAAGGTGGTCGACAAGAAGGGCACCCGCGCCGAGGCCGAGGCCTACCTGAAGTACCTGTGGTCGGACGAGGCGCAGCGCATCGCCGCCAACAACTACCTGCGCCCGCGCAACCCGGCGATCCTCGCCGAGTTCGCCGACCGCTTCCCGAAGGTCGACTTCCTGCCGGTAGAGAAGACCTTCGGCGAATGGCCGCAGATCCAGAAGACCCACTTCAACGACGGTGGCGTGTTCGACCAGATCTACACCGCCCAGTAACCCCCGCAACACAAAAGGCGCTGCGATCGACCCGCAGCGCCTTTTTTCCATGCTCCGGCAGCGTATCCGGCCCTACCACTGCCGCCCGCGGAAGTCCTGCTGCGGCGCCGGCTGGAAGCGCTGCCCGCCATCCTGACGGTCGCTCGGCGCCGACTGGATCAACGCCCGGCGCGTGCGCTGATCCCGCTCCTGCCCCTGCGGGCGCGGCGCCATGTCCCGTTCGTTGCCACCGCGCTCGAAGCGGCGCTCACCACCGCGGTCGTCATGCGGCTGCCAGTGCCCGTCTTCGCGCCTGTCGAAGCGCGGCGGCACGGCCGGGCGCTGCCGGCCCTCGTCGAAGCGTTGCGGCTGTTCGCGACGAAGCTGCCCCTCGTCGATATGCTGCGGTTGCCAGCGGCGATTCTGCCCTTCATCGACGCGCTGCGACGGCCATTGACGAATCTGCCGCTCATCGCCAGGCGGCGACTGCCAGCGGCGAATCTGCCCCTCGTCGACGCGCTGCGACGGCCATTGGCGAATCTGTCCCTCATCAACACGCTGCGACGGCCACTGGCGAAGCTGTCCCCCGTCGAGGCGCTGCTGCGACGGCCACTGGTGCTCCTGGCGGATGTCGCGCGGCTGCCAGCGGTTCTCGTCGCGGTCGCGGATCTGCTGCTGGCGGCGCTCGAAGTTGCGCAGCTCCTGGGCATCGCGCCGGTCGTGATCGTCGAGGCGCTCCCAGCGCCGCTCATCGCGGCGATAGTAGTAGCGCTCGGGCTCGCGGTAGCGCGGCGCGTCCATGTCCATGCGCCGCCCCGGATAGCCGGGGTAGTAGCGCTGGCCCAGCCGCGATGGCACGTAGCGATGCTCGACGATCCGCCACGGCCCGTTGAAGCGGGGAGCCGAACTCCAGTGGTCGTCATACCAGCGGTAGTAGGCATGGTCGTGATAGTAGAGGTAGGGATAGCCGAGGCTGACGTACGCCTCCACGCCATCGTCCCAGCGCCACTGCCCATACCCCGGCGGCGGATAATAGCCCCGGCCGTAGTCCGGATCGGCCGTGACGGCGCAAGCCGTCAGCGCCAGAACCAGCGGAATCAGGATCCCTATGGCGAAACGCCTCATTTGCCAGCCTCCCGAACGGCACGGCACGCTGCCGCAGCCTTGACGAATGCCCACCCGGCCGGCGTGACGGCTGTCCGCGCCACGCCAACCTCACCAAATCAGACAACGCCCGAGGATACTGGTTGCACCGCGGGCCGCCGCGCCGCGACACTGTGATCGAACCCCTCGCAGCCCGACCGCATGACCGACCCGCTCCGCGCCTACCGCGCCGCCCTGCTCTACTGCCTGGACGACCCGACCGCGGTCGGCGTCGCCGCCAGCTACCGCTACCTGGCAGACGGCCTGCTGCTGGTCGAGCACGGCCACATCCGCGCCGTCGACCACGCCGCACGGCTGCTGCCGGGCCTGCCGCCCGGCACGCCGGTCGAGCACTGGCCGGACGCGCTGGTGGTCCCCGGGCTGATCGACACCCACATCCACTACCCGCAGACCGGCATGCTCGGCGCCAGCGGCGCGCAGTTGCTCGACTGGCTGCAGCGCTACACCTATCCGACCGAACAGCGCTTCGCCGACCGCGACTACGCCGAGCGGGTGGCGCGGGTGTTCGTCGCCGAGCTGCTGCGCAACGGCACCACCAGCGCGCTGGTGTTCCCCACCGTGCATCCCGAGTCGGTGGACGCCTTCTTCAC
>DASQBU010000107.1:0-2240 GCA_035635035.1 Pseudomonas sp. | reverse complement strand
CCAGCGCGAAGGCCCAAGCCATCGCCGCCGGCGGTTGCAGCGGCCGGCCGGTGTGGCCGAGGCTGACCCGTGCGACCATGCCGAGGATCAGCCCGCCGACACTGCCCACCGCCAGGGCGTGCAGCGCCAGGCTGGCGTTGGAGAGCAGGCCGAAGTGCCACAGCGCCTGCCCGGCCAGGGCGATCACCAGCCAGGCGTAGGCCAGGTGCAGCGACCACAGCAGCGGCACCCGCCACAGCCCGGCGTCATGCCAGCGCGCCAGACGCACGCCGTGGGCCAGCGCCACCAGGGCGAACAGCCCGCCCAGCCACGGCCGCGGCTGTAGGGCCAGGCCGCTGGCGGTCAGCACGGCGACCAGCACCAGTCCGCCCTGGGCCAGACACTCCAGCCACGGCAGCGCCGGCACCTGCGCCGGGCGGCCGAGGCCGCGCTGGGTGAAGAACGGGATCACCCGCCCGCCGATCAGGCCCATCATCACCGCCACCAGCCACAGCGCGGCGATCACGCCCTGGCGCTGCCACAGCTCGTTGCCCCTGGCGAGACCGAGCATGACCAGCAGGTCGGCGAGGGTCAGCAGCGCCAGCACGCCGACGGTGGGGTAGTTGCGCACCTGGCGCACCGCCCAGAGCATGCGCCCGAGCAGCACCGCCACCGCCGGCAGGAAGGCCAGCTCCAGCGGAATCAGCAGCCACAGCGGCGCGCCGAACAGCCAGGCCAGGCGGGCGGCCAGCCACAGCAGCGCCAGCGCGGCCAACGGCCGGCCGCTGGGACCGGGACGGCCGGTCCAGTTCTGCGCCGCGGTGAGCAGGAAGCCGGCGATGATCGCCGTGCCGAAGCCGAACAGCATCTCGTGGCGATGCCAGGCCAGCGCGCCGCCGGCCGGCTGCCAGGCGGGCCACCAGCCGGCCAGCACGCCGAGCCAGAGGGGAATGGCCAGCGCGGCGAAGGCCGTGCCGGCGAGGAAGAAGGGACGAAAACCGAGGCGCCAGAGCGGCGCGATCTGCAACAGGGCCTTGCGGTCGACCAACTGCATGATGGGTTCCTGTATTGCTGATGGTGCCCACGCTCCCGCGTGGTTACCGGCCTCCGGGCGCTCCGCGCCCTGTCCACGGCGGTATCGGGACGCTGAGCGTCCGCAAGCGGCTTTCCCACGCCGGGGCATGGGAACGATCAGGCACTACGCTCAACTCAAGCGTAGGGTGGGAAACGGCCGCAGGCCTTTCCCACCACTGACACCAAGGGGCAAGGTGGAAAATCGCTGCGCGAATTTTCCACCCTACACCCTGCCACACCGCAGCTTAGATCAGGCCTCCAGCGCCGCCGCCGGGCCGAAGAACTCGTAGCGGCACTGCGCCTCCGGAATGCCCAGCTCGGCCAGTTGCTTCTTGACCTGGGCCATGAACGGCTTCGGGCCGAGGAAGTAGGCATCCAGGTCGCGCTGCTCGGGCAGCCAGTCGTTGAGCAGCGCGGTGCTGCTGAAGCCCTCGGCGTCGGCCTGATCGCCCTCGCGCGGCTCGCTGTAGCAGTAGAAGCGCTTGAGCTGCGGATGCTGGGCGCTCTGCTCGTCCAGCCACTCGCGGAAGGCGTGCACACCGCCGTGGCGGGCGAAGTGGATGAAGCGCACTTCGCGGCCGCTCTCCAGCGCCTGCTCGAGCATGGCCAGCGCCGGGGTGATGCCCACGCCGGCGGTGATCAGCGCCAGCGGCTTGTCGCTGTCCTCGAGGACGAAGTCGCCGGCCGGCGGGAACACCTCCAGCTGGTCGCCGACCTGCACCTGGTCGTGCAGGTAGTTGGAGATGCGCCCACCCGCCTCGCGCTTGACGCTGATGCGCAGCTCGCGGCCGTTCGGCGCGGCGGACAGCGAGTAGTTGCGGCGCATCTCCTCGCCGTCGACGACGAAGCGCAGGCCCAGGTACTGACCGGGGACGAACTCCGGCACCGCGCCGCCGTCCACCGGCACCAGGTAGAAGGAGGTGATCTCCTCGCTCTCGGCTTCCTTGCGCGCCACGCGGAACTGCCGCGAGCCGCGCCAGCCGCCTTCCTTGGCCTCGTTGGCGGCGTACACCGCCTCCTCGGCGCCGATCAGGATGTCGGCCAGTTGGCCGTAGGCGGCGGCCCAGGCATCGATGACCTCGTCGGTGGCGATCTCCTCGCCGAGCACTTCGCGGATGGCGCGCAGCAGGCAGGCGCCGACGATCGGGTAGTGCTCCGGGAGGATCTGCAGCGACACGTGCTTGTGG
>DASQBU010000106.1:0-2256 GCA_035635035.1 Pseudomonas sp. | reverse complement strand
GCGGCTCTGCAGCAGGCTGCCCTCGGCCTGCTGCAGGGCGACCTGGTAGGGGCGCGGGTCGATCTGTGCCAGCAGCTCGCCGGCCTTGACCTGCTGGCCCTCGACGAAGGGCACCTTGACCAACTGGCCGTTGACCCGCGCGCGCACGCTCACCGTGTTGTAGGCGGTGACGGTGCCGAGGGCCTTGAGCTCGACCGGGAAGTCGCCGCGCACCGCCTCGGCCAGGCGCACCGGCACCGGGCCGCCGCCGCCACCTCCCGCCATGGCGCGGAAGCCGCCGCGCGCCGGGCCACTCAGGCCGCCGCCGGTGGCCGGCCCCCGGGCGCCACCCGGCTGCTGCTTGCCCGCCGGCCACTGCCACCAGGCCAGCCCGGCGGCCAGCAGGACGACAAGCCCGCCGAGCAGCCAGCGGTTACGGGAAGAACGGTTGGGGGCAATAGTCTCGGGCATGGTGCGGGGTCACTGTCCTTGGGAGGCTGAACGATAAAAGCTCGCAGTTGGGATGCAAAGCTTATTTACCTGCGCTTTACCTGCGCGCGGCTGTGGCGATGGCGGACGGCCACCGCCATTCGTGGCACTCTATCGGCCCCCCAAGCGAGGAGAACCGCATGTCACGACTGGCCGACGTCAACTTTTCCGTGCTCGACCTGTGCCCGATCCGCGACGACGGCACGCCGGCGCAGGCCCTGCACAATTCGCTGGCCCTGGCCCGCCACGTCGAGGCGCTGGACTTCACCCGCTTCTGGGTGGCCGAGCACCACAACATGGACGGCATCGCCAGTTCGGCCACCGCCGTGCTGGTCGGCTATCTGGCCGCCGGCACCTCGCGCATCCGCGTCGGCTCCGGCGGCATCATGCTGCCCAACCACGCGCCGCTGGTGGTCGCCGAGCAGTTCGGCACCCTCGCCACCCTCTATCCGGGGCGCATCGACCTCGGCCTCGGCCGCGCGCCGGGTACCGACTCGTACACCGCCCGCGCCCTGCGCCGCGAGCGCTCGGGCAGCGACGACGACTTCCCGCAGGACGTCGAGGAGCTGCAGGCCCTGCTCGGCCCGCGCCAGCCCGGCCAGCGGGTGATCGCCATGCCCGGCACCGGCACCGAGGTGCCGCTCTGGCTGCTCGGCTCCAGCCTGTACAGCGCCCAACTGGCCGGACTGATGGGCCTGCCCTATGCCTTCGCCTCCCACTTCGCGCCGCGCTACCTGCACGAGGCGCTGCGCGTGTACCGCGAGCATTTCCAGCCCTCGGCGGTGCTCGACAAGCCCTACGTGATGATCGGCGTGCCGCTGGTGGCCGCGCCCAGCGACGAGGAAGCCAACTTCCTCGCCACCACCAACTATCAGCGCGTGCTCGGCCTGATCCGCGGCGAAACCCGCGTGCTGCGCCCGCCGGTCGCGTCGATGGCCGGCCTCTGGCAGCCCCACGAGCGCGAGGCGGTGGGCAACTTCCTCGGCCTGGCGGTGATCGGCGGGCCGGAACAGGTCCGCGCGCGCCTGGAGACCATCCTCGCGCAGACCGGCGCCGACGAGCTGATCTTCACCTGCGACGTCTACGAGCCCGCCGCCCGCCTGCGCGCGTTCGACATCGTGGCCGGACTGCGCGGTTGAGCTGGCCGGGCAGGCTCTGGAACGCGCTTCAGTGAACCTGACGCGACAGCCGCTGTCTCATCGGTTATCGCGCGCCTGTGCAGGATGCCTTTCACTCCATCCGGGGCATCCGAGCGCCGACGCGCGGACCAATTCTCAACCGGTGCGCTGGACGTTTGCCGAAAACCCAGCGGGCCGCGACAATACAGCGCTTTTTTTCCTTGAGGATCCCTCCATGCGTAAAGCTCTCTCTGTTCTGACCCTGAGCCTCCTGTGCGCCGGTGGCGCCATGGCCGACAACGGCGGTACCCAGGCAGCCATCGGCGGCGGCCTCGGCGGCGCCCTCGGCAACGTCCTCGGCCAGCAGATGGGCGGCGGCGCCGGCTCCCAGGCCGTCGGTGCCGGCCTGGGCGCCGCGGCTGGCGGCGCGGTAGCCGCCAAGAGCGGCAACAAGACCAAGGCTGCCGTCGGTAGCGGCCTGGGCGCGGCCGGCGGCTCGCTGGTCGGCAACATGCTCGGTGGCAGCACCGGCGCGGCCATCGGCGCCGGCCTGGGCGGCGCGGCCGGCGGCGCGATCGGCAACAACACCGGCAGCGACAACCATCGCCACCACCGCCACCACTGATTCGCCGCTGTAACGAAAAAGCCCGCCTCGCGCGGGCTTTTTCGT
>DASQBU010000105.1:0-1554 GCA_035635035.1 Pseudomonas sp. | reverse complement strand
GGCTCCTTCTACCACTACTTCGCCAGCAAGGAGGCCTTCGGCCGCGCCGTGCTGGAGCGCTACGCCGCCTGGTTCGCCGCCAAGCTGGACCGCTGGTTGCTCGACGGGAGCCGCCCGCCGCTGGCGCGCCTAGAGGATTTCGTCGCCGACGCGCGCGCCGGCATGGCCCGCCACGCCTGGCGGCGCGGCTGCCTGGTCGGCAACCTCGGCCAGGAAGTGACCCAGCTGCCGGCGGGTTTTCGCGACCAGCTGGAGGCGGTGCTGTGCGACTGGCAGGTGCGCCTGGCGGCCTGCCTGCGCGAAGCCCAGCAAGGCGGCAGCCTGGCGGCGACGGTGGATTGCGACGAACTGGCGGCGTTCTTCTGGATCGGCTGGGAAGGCGCCGTGCTGCGCGCCCGCCTGGTGCAGGGCGACGCGCCGCTGGCGACCTTCATCCGCGGTTTCCTGGCCCTGCTGCCGCGCTGAGTTTTTTCGCGCCGATTTCTAGACGATCGGTCTAATAAAAACGCTCCAACCACAACGAGGTGAACCCATGTTCCGCGCCATCCTGATCGAGAAGGACGACCACGGTTACCGCGCCGGCTTGCAGCAGCTCGACGAGGCCCGCCTGCCGGACGGCGACGTGCGGGTGCGCGTCAGCCACAGCACGCTGAACTACAAGGACGCCCTGGCGATCACCGGCAAGGGGCCGGTGGTGCGCCAGTTCCCCATGGTGCCGGGCATCGACCTGGCCGGCATCGTCGAGGAGAGCAGCCACCCGGACTACCGGCCGGGCGACGCCGTGCTGCTCAACGGCTGGGGCGTCGGCGAGGCCCACTGGGGCGGCCTGGCCCAGCTGGCGCGGCTCAAGGGCGACTGGCTGATCCCGCTGCCGCAGGGCTTCTCCGCCGCCGAGGCGATGGCGGTGGGCACCGCCGGCTACACCGCGATGCTGTCGGTGCTGGCGCTGGAGCGCCACGGCGTGACGCCCGACCAGGGCGAGGTGCTGGTCACCGGCGCCAACGGCGGGGTGGGCAGCTTCGCCATCGCCCTGCTGGCGCGCCTCGGCTACCGGGTGGTGGCCTCCACCGGCCGTCCGCAGGAGGCCGACTACCTGAAGGGGTTGGGCGCCGTCGAGATCGTCGAGCGCGCCAGCCTGGCCGAGCCGGGTCGTCCGCTGGCGCGCGAGCGCTGGGCCGGGGCGGTCGACTCGGTGGGCAGCCACACCCTGGCCAACGTCTGCGCGGCCACCCGCTACGGCGGCTGCGTGGCCGCCTGCGGCCTGGCCCAGGGCATGGAGTTCCCGGCCACTGTGGCGCCGTTCATCCTGCGCGGGGTGACCCTGGCCGGCATCGACAGCGTGATGCGCCCGCGCGCCGACCGCCTGGAGGCCTGGGCCCGGCTGGCCCGCGATCTGGACAAGACGCTGCTGGCGTCGATGACCCGCACCATCGGCCTGGAGGAGGCCATCGCCACCACCGGCGAACTGCTCGCCGGCCGGGTGCGCGGGCGGGTGGTGGTGGACGTCAACCGCTGAGGCGTTACCGAGGGTGCCCACGCTCCGGCGTGGGCATG
>DASQBU010000104.1:0-4000 GCA_035635035.1 Pseudomonas sp. | reverse complement strand
CACGTAGGGCAGGTTGTTCATCACCCCGCCGAGGTAGTCGATGCGGTCGGTGTAGGGGATGAAGCTGTGCCAGCTCTGCCGCTCGGCCATCTTCTCGGCGCCGCGGTGGTGGTAGCCGATCTCCGGCACGCAGTCGACGATTTCCTCGCCGTCCAGCTGCAGGATGATGCGGAACGCGCCGTGGGCGGACGGGTGGTTGGGGCCGAGGTTGAGGAACATGTAGTCCTGGTGCTCGCCGCCGCGCTTCATGCCCCAGTCTTCCGGCTTGAAGCGCAGGGCTTCCTGTTCCAGGTCCTGCTTGGCGGCGTTCAGGCTGTAGGGATCGAACTCGGTGGCGCGCGCCGGGTAGTCCTTGCGCAGCGGGTGGCCTTCCCAGGTCGGCGGCATCAGCAGGCGGCTCAGGTGCGGGTGACCGGTGAAGGTGATGCCGTAGAGGTCCCAGACCTCGCGCTCGTACCAGTTGGCGTTCGGCCACACGCCGGTGGCGGTCGGCACGTTGAGATCGCCTTCGCGCAGGGCGACCTTGATCATCACGTCGCTGTTCCGCTCCATCGAGATCAGGTGATAGAACACGCTGAAGTCGGCGGCCGGCAGGCCCTGGCGCTTGGTGCGCAGGCGTTCGTCGACGCCGTGCAGGTCGTAGAGCATGACGTAGGGCTTGCTGACGCCACGCAGGAAACGCAGCACCTCGATCAGGCGCTCGCGCGGTACCCAGAGTACCGGCATGCCGTTGCGAGTGGGCTGGAGGGTGAAGGTGTCGGCGCCAAAGCGCGCCTGCAATTCGATGACGATGTCCTGGTCATCGGCCTTGTACGGCGGAACGGACAGAGCGGTGTCTGCAGTCATGATTCTCGGTCGCTGTCGGTCAACGGATGGGCGCGCCCGCCATGCGGCGGGCGGGGGCTCATACTTCGTCGGGGCTGCGCAGGTTGGTTACCTGGATGCGTTGTTCGCGGCGGACGTCGCGCTGCGCCGGCATTTCGGCGCGATAGATGCCCTGGTCGCCAACGACCCAGGACAGCGGACGGCGCTCCTGGCCGATGGAGTCCTGCAGCAGCATCAGCGCCTGCAGGAAAGCCTCGGGACGGGGCGGGCAACCGGGAACGTAGACGTCGACGGGGAGGAACTTGTCCACGCCCTGGACGACCGAGTAGATGTCGTACATGCCGCCGGAGTTGGCGCATGAACCCATGGAGATCACCCACTTGGGCTCGAGCATCTGCTCGTACAGGCGCTGGATGACCGGAGCCATCTTCACGAAGCAGGTGCCGGCCACCACCATGAAGTCGGCCTGGCGCGGTGACGCGCGGATCACTTCGGCGCCGAAGCGGGCGATGTCGTGGGGGGCGGTGAAGGCGGTGGTCATCTCCACGTAGCAGCAGGACAGGCCGAAGTTGTACGGCCACAGGGAGTTCTTGCGCCCCCAGTTGACGGCCTTGTGCAGGACGTCTTCCAGCTTGCCCATGAAGACGCTCTTGTGAACCTGGTCTTCTAGCTGAGAGTCGGAAACGGTTTCCCGTTGGCCGATCGGATACTGGTCGTTGACCGCATCCGGATCGATCCGGGTGAGTTCATATCGCATTGCCAAAGCCTCATTGTTTCAGCTTCGCCTGCCGCTCGCGACGGGCCTGGGGCGCCCAGTCGAGCGCACCGATCCGCCAAAGGTAGACAAGACCTGCCAACAGAATTGCTATGAAAACGGTAGCTTCAATGAGGCCGGCCCAGCCGCTCTCCCGGATGGAGACGGACCAGGCATAGAGGAAGAGGGCTTCGACGTCGAAGATCACGAACAGCATCGCGACCAGATAGAATTTCGCCGAGAGGCGCAGGCGGGCGCTCCCGGTGGGGACCACGCCGGCTTCGAAGGGCTCGTTCTTGCTGCGCCCCCAGGCACGGCTGCCGAGCAGGCGGGAGACGCCGAGCATGAAGCCGATCAGGCCGAAAACGCCGAGCAGGAAGACGGCGAAACTCCAGTTATGGGCAAGCAGTGCGCTCGACTCGGTCATGCCGGTATCTCTTCGAAAGCTGGAATACGACGCGTGCTGAACGGCTCACGGCCTCGGGAGGGAGACTCTGCGGCAGTTTGTCACGGCCTCTGAGAAATTGGCGCAATTGTATGCCTCTGCGCCGGCCAAGTAAATTTTTCCCTTGGGATAATCTTTTGCATCTACGGGAACAATTCTTGTACTGCTTGATTTGCATCATTGAATCTGATTGCCGATCTGCGCCGTAGCGCAAAGCCCGCTTGCGCGGGCAACCCCCGGCCCAGAGCGGCCGGGGGCGGTGCCTGAGGCCGCGGGTCAGTCCGCTCGGCCCGTCGCCCGCGGGCGGGTGACCCGGTCCACCAGGTAGACCAATCCGTGATAATCGATGCCGCCGTGCTGGGACAGGCCAATCTCGCAGGTCCGGCTGGTCGAGATGCCTTCGCCGCACTGCTGCACCGCGTCCTTCAGCGCGCGCAGCGCATGGGCGTTCAGTTCGGGGACGTTGAAGCCCTTGTCGCCGGCGAAGCCGCAGCAGTGGATGCCTTCCGGAACCACCATCTGCTCGGTGCAGCGGCTGACGATGTCGAGCAGGCCCTGCGCCTCACCGAGGTGTTGGGTACTGCAGGTGACGTGCACCGCCACCGGCGCCCGTTGCGGGGTGAACTCCAGGCGCTCGACCAGGTGTTCGCGGATGAACTTCACCGGATCGAAGATCCGCAGGCGCGGATCGTCCAGGTCCTGTACCAGGCGCAAGGTGCACGGGCTGGTGTCGCAGTAGATCGGATCGAGGCCGCCGCGGCTGGCCTGCAGCAGGGCCAGCAGCAGTTCCTGGCGCTTGGCGTCGGCCTGCTGCGGGTAGCCCTTGGAGGCGAACGGCTGGCCGCAGCACAGGTTGTCCAGGTTGTCCGGGAACACCACCTGGTAGCCGGCCTTCTCCAGCAGGGCGCGGGTCTTGTCGAGCAGCGGCACCTGTTCGGCGTCGCCGGCCGCCGGGCCCATGGCACGCGACACGCAGGCGGCCAGATAGACCACCCGCGGCTTTTCCGTTTCATGCGGCGCATCCGGCAGCTGCAGGCGCACCGGCTGCGGCATGGCCGGCGTCCATTGCGGCAGGCGTTCACCGGACAGCCGGTGCAGGCTGGCCGAGGCTTTGCCCAGCAGCGGCGCGCCGAGCAGGCGGCGGGCGCCGTCGGCCAGGGTCAGGGTCAGGCGGGTGCCCTGCATCGCCGTGGCGAAGTGGCGCGCCAGCCAGGTGGCGGTGCCGGCGTGCCGGGCCTCGCCGGCGCGCAGCTTGCGCACCAGGTCGCCGGTGTTGATGCCCACCGGGCAGCGCTGCGCGCATAGGCCGGTGGCGGCGCAGGTGTCCACGCCGTGGTAGTGGTAGGCGCGCTCCAGCTCGGCGGTGTCGATGCCGGCGCGCTTGCGCGCCTGGATGTCGCGCCAGATGACGATGCGCTGGCGCGGCGTCAGGGTCAGCCCGCGCGACGGACAGACCGGCTCGCAGAAGCCGCACTCGATGCACTTGTCGACGATCTCGTCGGCGGCCGGCAGTGGCTTGAGGTTCTTCAGGTGGATCTCGGGATCCTCGGAGAGCACCACGTCGGGATTGAGGATGCCCTTGGGATCGAGCAGGCGCTTGATCCGCCACATCAGCTGGTAGGCCTCGCTGCCCCACTCCAGCTCGACGAACGGCGCCATGTTGCGCCCGGTGCCGTGTTCGGCCTTGAGTGCGCCGCCGAACTCGACGGCGACCAACTGTGCCACCTCGCCCATGAACGCCTCGTAGCGCGCCACCTGGGCGGGGTCGTCGAAGCCCTGGGTGAAGACGAAGTGCAGGTTGCCCTCCAGTGCGTGGCCGAACAGGATCGCCTCGTCGTAGCGGTGCTTGTCGAGCAGTTCGAGCAGGCGGTTGACGCCATCGGCCAGGCGCTCGACCGGGAAGGTGACGTCCTCGATGATCACCGTGGTGCCGGTGCGGCGCACCGCGCCGACCGCCGGGAAGGTGTCCTTGCGGA
>DASQBU010000103.1:0-27225 GCA_035635035.1 Pseudomonas sp. | reverse complement strand
CCACCAGCGCCTGCTCGACAGCTACTTCAGGCCCTACCCCGGCTACTACTTCACCGGCGACGGCGCGCGCCGCGACGCGGACGGCGACTACTGGATCACCGGGCGGGTCGACGACGTGCTCAACGTCAGCGGCCACCGCCTGGGCAGCGCCGAGGTGGAAGGCGCCCTGGTGCTGCACGACGCGGTGGCCGAGGCCGCGGTGGTCGGCTACCCCCACGACCTCAAGGGCCAGGGCATCTACGCCTTCGTCAGCCTGATGCGCGACGCCCAACCGAGTGCGGCGCTGCGCCAGGAACTGGCCGATCTGGTCGGCCACGAGATCGGCCACTTCGCCCGCCCCGACCTGATCCAGTGGGCGCCGGGCCTGCCCAAGACCCGCTCGGGCAAGATCCTGCGGCGCATCCTGCGCAAGATCGCCGGCAACGAGCTGGACACCCTCGGCGACCTGTCGACCCTGGCCGACCCGACGGTGGTGGCGACGCTGATCGCCGAGCGGCTGAATCGCTGAGAACCGCGGCGGCTGGTAAACTGCCGGCCCTTTTGCCGAGGAGACGCGCCATGTCCGCCTTGAACCAGGCGCTGCGCGCCGCCCTCGATCGCCGCCAGGCGCTGCTCGCCGAACTGCACGCGCAGGGCACCGACTGCTACCGGCTGTTCCACGGCAGCCAGGAAGGCGCGCCGGGCCTGACCGTCGACCGCTACGGCCCGCAGCTGCTGGTGCAGAGCTTCCACCAGCCGCTGGAGCGCGACGCCCTGCTCGCGCTGATCGACAGCTGCCGCACCGCCCTCGACCTGCCGCTGCTGCCGGTCTACAACGACCGCTCGCAGCCCCACTCGCGCATCGACCGCACGGATCCGGTGTACCAGGCCGAGCCTGCGGCGCTGGCCGACCTGGTCGGCCACGAATGGGGCCTCGCCTACCAGGTGCGCGCCCGCCACGCCGGCCAGGACCCGCTGCTGTTCCTCGACCTGCGCAACGCCCGCGGCTGGGTCAAGCGCCACAGCGCCGGCAAGTCGGTGCTCAACCTGTTCGCCTACACCTGCGGCGTCGGCCTGTGCGCGGCGGCCGGCGGCGCGCGTAATGTCGCCAACCTCGACTTCGCCGAGGGCAACCTGGCGGTCGGCCGCGAGAACGCCGCGCTGAATCCGCAGCTGCCGGAGATGCGCTTCATCCAGTCCGACTACTTCCCGGCCATCCGCCAGCTCGCCGGCCTGCCGGTGGCGCACCGCCGCGGCCAGCGCCTGCCGAGCTACCCGCGTCTCGCCGAGGAGCGCTTCGACCTGGTGTTCCTCGACCCGCCGGCCTGGGCGCGCAGCGCCTTCGGCACCGTCGACCTGCTGCGCGACTACCAGAGCCTGCTCAAGCCGGCGCTGCTGGCCACCGCCGAGGGCGGCACCCTGGTGTGCTGCAACAACCTGGCGAAGGTCGAGCTGGCCGACTGGCGCGAGCAGGTGCTGCGCTGCGCCAGCAAGAACGGCCGCCCGGTGCGCGAGGTCGAGAGCCTCGCCCCGGCCGCCGACTTCCCCTCCTTCGACGGCCGTCCGCCGCTGAAGACGCTGGTCCTGCACCTCTGAGGCGACGCCCGCGCGGAAGGCGCGGTCCGCCACACTGCACGACGAACGGGCATGCCATACTGCAGGGCATCCGTCGCCACGAGCGAAGCGCCCTGCCATGTCCAAAGGATTGCAACGCGGCCTCGCCGCCCTGGTCATTCTGCCGCTGCTGTACGCCCTGCTCGGCTTTTTCCTGCTGCCGTGGGCGGGGCTGAAGCTGGTCAACCAGAAGCTGGCCGAGTACGCCACGCTGCCCGCCCGCCTCGAGCGCATCGAGTTCAATCCGTTCACCCTCGAGCTGACCCTGCACCAGCTGCGCCTCGGGGCTCCGGGAGCCGAGCAGTTGGCCTTCGTGCGCCTGTACGCCGACCTGCAGGTCGACAGCCTGTGGCAGAGGGCGCTGCACCTGCGGGAGGTGCAGCTGGCGCAGCCGCACGTCGAGCTGCTGTTCGCCGCGGACCGGCCGTTCAACCTGTTGCGCCTGTTCAAGCTGCCCCCGCCAGCGCCCGAAGCCCAGCCGCAGCCCGCCGGCGGACTCTTCCCGCTGCATGTCGACCACCTGCAGCTGGCCGGTGGCAGCCTGCATCTGCTCGACGAGCGGCCACAGCCGGCTATCGAAGTGCGCTACGAAGCCCTCGACCTCGAGCTGCGCAACTTCGGCACCCGCGCCGAGGACAACGGCGAGCTCCAGCTCAAGGCCAGCGGCTCGAGCGGGGCCCACATCGCGACCCAGGCCCGCCTGCGCCTGCAACCGTTGCGCGGCGAAGGCCAGCTGAGCATCAGCGACATCCAGCTGAAGAGCTGGTGGCCCTACGTGCGCCGGCTGCTGCCGCTGGAGCTGGAGCAGGGCATGGCCAGCCTGGCCAGCGACTACCGCCTGGAGTGGCAGGAGGGCCTGCACCTGCAACTGGACAACAGCCAGCTGCAGCTGAGCGGGCTGCAGGTGCACGAGGCGGATGGCAAGCCGCTGCTCGACCTGGACAAGCTCGAGGCGTCCAGCGCCAGCCTCGCGCTGAGCCCCGGCCCGCAGTTGCGCCTGAGCAACGGCCAGCTGCGCCTGGCGGCGCTGGAGCTGCACCGCCCCACGGAACAGCCGCTGCTCAAGCTGGCCAGCCTGGAGGTCGCCGACACCGCGCTGGACCTGGCCGGCCGCCAGCTGACGGTCGGCCAGCTGCGCGGCCAGGGCCTGGAGGCCTGGGCCGCGCGCGAGGCCGATGGCCGCCTCGACTGGCAGACGCTGCTGGAGCGGCAGCTGGCCGCCCTCGCACCACCGCCCGCGGCCGCTCCGCCAGCCGTCGCCAGCCCGTCGCCCGACAGCGACACAGTGCCTGCCGCACCGGCCAGCCCGAGCGTCGGCGGCGCCAGTGTCCCGCCATCCCCCGCCCCAGCCGCGGGCACGCCCCCGCCGACCACCGCGCCGACAACACCACCCGGCCCCTGGCAGGTACTGCTCAAGGACGTGCAGCTGCGCGGCTGGCGCGCCCACCTCGAGGACCGCGCGGTCAAGCCGGCCACGCCGCTGGAGGTCGGCCCGCTGGATCTCGACCTGCAGAACCTCGCCAGCGACCCGAGCCAGCCGTTCAGCCTCAAGCTGGCCAGCGGCCTCGGCAGCCACGGCCACCTCCAAGCCAGCGGCCAGGCCCGCCTGCAGCCGCTGGCCAGCCAGCTCAAGGTGGTCGCCCGCGATCTCGACCTGCGCGTCGCGCAGGCCTACCTCAGTCCCTTCCTCCGCCTGGAGCTGCGCAGCGGCCTGCTCGCCGGCGAGGTCGCCGTCGATCTCGCCGGCATCGCCCCGCTGGCCCTCAAGGTCAGCGGCCGCGCCCAGGTCAGCCAGCTGCACACCCTGGACACCCTCAAGGGCCGCGACTTCGTCAAGTGGCGTACCCTCGACCTCGACGGCCTCGACTACCGCCACGGCGAGCAGCTGCGCATCGGCCGGGTCAGCCTGCAGCAACCCTACGCGCGCTTCATCATCAACGAGGACCTCGGCACCAACGTCAAGGAGCTGCTGATCGCGCAGCCGCCGAGTCCTGCCCCCGCGCAGCCGGGCAAACCGCTGCACATCGTGGTGGGCGGCGTGGAGATCCAGGACGGCTCGGCCAACTTCGCCGACTTCTCGCTGACCCCCAACTTCGCCACCGCCATCCAGCAGCTCAACGGGCGCATCGGCACCCTCGACAGCCTGTCGAAGCAGCCGGCCACCGTCGACGTCCGCGGCAAGGTCGACCGCTATGCGCCGGTGAGCATCCAGGGCCGCCTGACGCCCTTCTCGCCGCTGGAGCAGCTCGACATCACCACCCGCTTCCGGCGCGTCGAGCTGACCACCCTGACGCCCTACGCCGGCAAGTTCGCCGGCTACAAGATCCGCAAGGGCCGCCTCAACCTCGACCTGCACTACCGCATCGAGCAAGGCCGGCTCAACGCCGAGAACAAGGTGCTGCTCGAGCACCTGCAGCTCGGCGAGCGGGTCGACAGCCCCAGCGCCACCGACCTGCCGGTGCGCCTGGCCGTGGCGCTGCTCAAGGACGCCGACGGCAACATCGACATCGCCCTGCCGGTCAAGGGCGACCTGAACAACCCCGAGTTCAGCGTGATGCCGATCGTCTGGCAGACCCTGCGCAATCTGGTGCTGCGCGCCGTGCAGGCACCATTCAAGCTGATCGCCGGGCTGCTCGACGGCGGCGAGGAGCAGCTGGACAGCGTGCCGTTCGCCGCCGGCGCCAGCGCGCTGGACGAGCAGGCTCGCGGCACGCTGGACAAGCTGGCCAAGGCCCTGCAGCAGCGCCCGGCGCTGCGCCTGGAGGTCGAGGGCATGAGCGCGCAGGCCAGCGACGGCCCGCTGCTGGCCGAGCGGCGCCTGCAGCGCGAGTACCAGGACATCTGGTACCGCATGCTGCAACGCCGCGGCGACAAGGTGCCGGCCGAGGCCAGCCAGCTCAAGGTCCCGCAGGACATGCAGGCGACCCTGCTCGAAGGCATCTACCGCGCGCGCCTCAAGCAGCAGCCTCCGGCCGAATGGCAGGCGCTGAAGAAGCCGGAGCGCGCCGCCCGCCTGCGCCAGGCGGTGCTCGACTCCTGGGCCCGGAGCTCCCTGCTGTTGCGCCAGCTGGCCCAGGACCGGGCCAGGGCGATCAAGGCCTACCTGGTGGAGCATGGCGGCCTGGCGGACGAGCGTATCTACCTGCTGGAAGTCGGCAGCGCCGAGGCGGGCGGAGACAGCCAGCGGATCAGCGTGCCGCTGCATCTGGACAGCGAGTAGCTTGCCGTCGCACGCTGTCCCAACCGGCATGACCCGCGGCGCGCCTGACGCCGCCCTTTCCCAGCGAGGCTCCCGTGAAACGCTTCCCCTGCCTGCTCCTGCTGCTCGCCAGCCTGCCGCTCAGCGCCGCCAGCCTGCGCTGCGGCAGTGAGCTGATCAGCACCGGCGACCACGTCAACGAGGTGCTGGACAAATGCGGCGAGCCGAACAGCCGCGACACCATCGGCTACCGCGAGCGGATCGACGTGCTGGGCCGCTTCGAGGAGGTGCGCGTCGAGGAGTGGGTGTATGGCCCGCGCAGCGGCATGTACTACTACCTGCGCTTCGAGGCCAACCGGCTGACCGAGATCGACAGCCGCCGTCAGCGCTGACCCCGTCCGCGGCGAACGATCCCGCCACGGCAGCCGGACGCAGAAAGCAGAAAAGGCCCCGAGGGGCCTTTTCTGTGTCACGCGATCAGGTCGATCAGACGCCGGAGGCTTCGGCCGCCGCCACGTCCTTGATCGACAGCTTGATGCGGCCGCGGTTGTCCACGTCCAGCACCAGCACCTTGACCTCTTCGCCTTCCTTGAGCACGTCGGTGACCTTCTCGATGCGCTTGTCGCTGATCTGCGAGATGTGCACCAGACCGTCCTTGCCCGGCAGGATGTTGACGAAGGCACCGAAGTCGACGATGCGCTCGACGCGGCCGGTGTAGATCTTGCCGATCTCGGCCTCGGCGGTGATGCCCAGCACGCGCTGACGGGCAGCCTCGGCGGCTTCCTTGGTCTCGCCGTAGATCTTCACGCTGCCGTCGTCCTCGATGTCGATCGAGGCCTTGGTCTCTTCGCAGATGCCGCGGATGGTGGCGCCACCCTTGCCGATCACGTCGCGGATCTTGTCCGAGTCGATGCGCATCTGGATCATGGTCGGCGCGTTTTCCGACAGCTCGGCGCGCGGCTTGGCGATCACCTGGTTCATCTGGCCGAGGATGTTCAGACGCGCTTCCAGAGCCTGGTTCAGCGCGATCTCCATGATCTCTTCGGTGATGCCGTTGATCTTGATGTCCATCTGCAGGGCGGTCACGCCCTTGTCGGTACCGGCCACCTTGAAGTCCATGTCGCCGAGGTGGTCCTCGTCACCGAGGATGTCGGTCAGCACGGCGAACTTGTCGCCTTCCTTGACCAGACCCATGGCGATACCGGCCACCGGCGCCTTGACCGGCACGCCGGCGTCCATCAGCGCCAGGGAAGCGCCGCAGACGGAAGCCATCGAGCTGGAACCGTTGGATTCGGTGATTTCCGACACCACGCGGATGGTGTAGGGGAAGTCGGCCTGGCTCGGCAGCATGGCGGCGACGCCACGACGGGCCAGACGGCCGTGACCGACTTCGCGACGACCCGGGCTGCCCATGCGGCCGCACTCGCCGACCGAGAAGGGCGGGAAGTTGTAGTGCAGCATGAAGGCGTCCTTGCGCTCGCCTTCCAGGGTGTCCAGCAGCTGCGCGTCGCGGGCGGTGCCGAGGGTGGCGACCACCAGGGCCTGGGTTTCGCCGCGGGTGAACAGCGCCGAGCCGTGGGTCTTGCCCAGCACGCCGACTTCGATGGCCAGCGGGCGAACGGTGCGGGTGTCGCGACCGTCGATGCGCGGCTTACCGTTGACGATGTTCTCGCGCACGATGCGGTATTCGAGCAGGCCGAACACGTCCTTGACTTCGCCGGCCGGGAACTGGCCTTCGCCTTCACCAGCGAACTTGGCGAGCACCTGGTCGCGCAGGGCGTCGAGGGCGGCGTAGCGCTGCTGCTTGACGGTGATGGTGTAGGCGTTGGAGATCGCCTCGCCGAACTCGGCCTTGACCGCGTCGATCAGCGCAGTGTTGGCCTGCGGAGCCTGCCAGTCCCAGGCCGGCTTGCCGGCTTCGGCAGCGAATTCCTTGATGGCGCGGATGGCGCTCTGGAATTCCTCGTGGGCGAACAGCACGGCGCCCAGCATCTGGTCTTCGGTCAGCTCCTGGGCTTCCGACTCGACCATCAGCACGGCGCTTTCGGTACCGGCCACGACCATGTCCAGGCGCGAGCTCTGCAGCTGCTCGTAGGTCGGGTTGAGGATGTAGCCCAGCTCGTCATGGTAGCCGACGCGGGAGGCACCGATCGGACCGTCGAACGGGATGCCGGAGATGGCCAGCGCGGCGGAGGTGCCGATCATCGCGGCGATGTCCGGATCGGACTTCTTGTTGGTCGACACGACGGTGCAGACGACCTGCACTTCGTTCATGAAGCCTTCGGGGAACAGCGGGCGGATCGGGCGGTCGATCAGGCGCGAGGTCAGGGTTTCCTTCTCGCTCGGACGGCCTTCACGCTTGAAGAAGCCACCCGGGATACGGCCGGCGGCATAGGTCTTTTCCTGGTAGTGCACGGACAGCGGGAAGAAGCCCTTGCCCGGATCGGCCTGCTTGGCACCGACCACGGTGACCAGCACGGTGACGTCGTCCATGGTGACCAGCACGGCGCCGCTGGCCTGACGGGCGATGCGCCCGGTCTCGAGGGTAACGGTCGACTGACCGAGCTGGAACTGCTTGGTAACCGGATTCACGGTGTTTTCCTTCTCTGTGTTGCCTTGGGGGAAATCGCGGGAAGCGGAAGCGGGGGACACTCCGCAAGTCCTCTACGAAAGGCGGGCAGTGACGGCCTTTCGTAGGGGACCTGGGAAAACCGGGAGCCGGCCGCCCCGGCGACGGGGCGAACCCCGCGCACCGACCGCGAACGACCGACTCCCGGCCTCGGCGAGCTACGTCTTAGCGACGCAGGCCCAGACGCGCAACCAGGGCGCTGTAACGAGTGGTGTCCTTACCCTTCAGGTAGTCCAGCAGCTTGCGGCGCTGGTTGACCATGCGGATCAGACCACGACGGCTGTGGTGGTCCTTGGCGTTGGCCTTGAAGTGACCCTGCAGCTTGTTGATGTTGGCGGTCAGCAGGGCAACCTGCACTTCCGGAGAACCGGTATCGCCAGCAGCTTGCTGGTACTCGGTAACGATCTGGGCTTTCTCTTGAACGCTCAGTGCCATGATGGACTTTCCTCTGAGGTAACAGGCCGGGGAAGTTCCCCGTTTTCATGAATGGAGGCGTGACCGTGCCTGTTGACAGCCACCCTCGTCCGGTCCTCAGGACCGAATCAGTCGACGCGGCGCAATGCGCCCGTCCTCGGTCACTTCACCGATGCCGATGAAGCGACCCTCGTGATCGCGCACCCGCAGCATGCCGAACTTCGGCGCCTCCGGGGCCCGCACCGGCTGCCCGTGCAGCCAGTAATATGCGCTGTGTTCCGACAACTGCACCGCCGGCCAATGCTCCAGGCCACAGTCCACCGGCAGCAGGAAGCGGTCGAGGGCCTCGGCCCCGCCCTGCTCGTGGGCGGCGATCAACTCGTCGAGGCTGACCGCCTGCGCCAGGGTGAACGGGCCGGCCTGGGTACGGCGCAGTTCGGCGACGTGTGCCCCGCAGCCCAAGGCCTGGCCGAGATCCTCGACCAGGGTACGGATGTAGGTGCCCTTGCTGCAGTGCACCGACAGGTCGGCGAACGGCGGCGCGAAGCGGGTCAGCTCGAGGCGCTCAATAGTAACAGAACGCGCCTCGCGCTCCACCACCTCGCCGGCGCGCGCCAGCTTGTACAGCGGCTGGCCGTCCTTCTTCAGCGCCGAGTACATCGGCGGCACCTGCAGGATCTCGCCACGGAAGCGCGGCAGCAGTGCTTCCAGCTGTTCGCGGCCGACATTCACGGCGCGCTGCTCGAGCACCTCGCCCTCGGCATCGCCGGTGGTGGTGGTGACGCCCAGGTGCATGACCGTGGCGTAGCCCTTCTCGGCATCCAGCAGGTACTGGGAGAACTTGGTTGCCTCGCCGAAGCACAGCGGCAGCACGCCGGTGGCCAGTGGGTCGAGGCTGCCGGTGTGGCCGGCCTTCTCGGCATTGAGCAGCCAGCGCACCTTCTGCAGCGCGGCGTTGGAGCTGAAGCCACGTGGCTTGTCGAGGATCAGGATGCCGCTGACCGCGCGGCGGATGCGTTTAACCTGGGCCACGCCTTACTCCTCGCCCGCATCCTGAGCGCCGTGATGCTGACGATCCTCGGCTACCGCCCGCTCGATCAGCGCCGACAGCTGGGCGCCACGCCGCACGCTCTCGTCGTAGAGGAAATGCAGCTGCGGGATGGTGCGCAGCTTGATCGCCTTGCCCAGCAGCATGCGCAGGTAGCCGGCGGCATCCGTGAGGATTTCCTGGTTGAGGGCGATCTTCTGCGCGTCGTCGTCCTGCCCCATGACGGTGAAGAACACCTTGGCATGGGCCAGATCGCGGCTGACGTCGATGCCGGTGAGGGTCACCAGCCCCAGGCGCGGATCCTTGATCTCGCGCTGGATCAGCTGGGCCAGCTCGCGCTGCATCTGGTCACCGATACGCTGGGTACGGCTGTATTCTTTGGCCATGACTGTAAATCCGTAAAAAAAGCCTGAAGCCGAAACGCACAAGCCGGAAGCATCCCGCAGGAGCTTCCGGCTTGCCGCTTGCAGCACTCGCTGACGCTTAGAGGCTGCGCGCCACTTCGACCTTCTCGAACACTTCGATCTTGTCACCGACGCGCACGTCGTTGTAGCTCTTCACGCCGATGCCGCACTCCATGCCGGCGCGCACTTCGGAGACGTCGTCCTTGAAGCGGCGCAGCGATTCCAGCTCGCCCTCGAAGACCACCACGTCGTCGCGCAGCACGCGGATCGGACGGTTGCGATGGACGTTGCCCTCGATGACCATGCAGCCGGCGATGGCGCCGAACTTCGGCGAACGGAACACGTCGCGCACTTCGGCGATGCCGAGGATGTTCTCGCGCACGTCGCTGCCGAGCATGCCGGTGAGCGCCTTCTTGACGTCTTCGATGATGTCGTAGATGACGTTGTAGTAGCGCAGGTCCAGGCCTTCCTGCTCGACGATCTTGCGCGCGCCGGCGTCGGCACGCACGTTGAAGCCGAAGATCACCGCATTGGAGGCCAGCGCCAGGTTGGCGTCGCTCTCGGTGATGCCACCGACGCCGCCGCCGACCACGCGCACCTGGACTTCCTCGTTGCCGAGGCCTTCCAGCGAGCCCTGCAGGGCTTCCAGCGAACCGCGCACGTCGGTCTTGAGGACCACGTTGAGGGTCTTCTTCTCTTCCTGACCCATGGTCTCGAAGATGTTTTCCAGCTTGCCGGCGTGGGCGCGGGCCAGCTTGACCTCGCGGAACTTGCCCTGACGGAACAGCGCGACTTCGCGGGCCTTCTTCTCGTCGGCGACCACGGTCAGCTCGTCGCCGGCGTCCGGGGTGCCGTCGAGGCCGAGGATCTCCACCGGAATCGACGGGCCGGCTTCCTTGATCGGCTTGCCGTTCTCGTCGAGCATGGCGCGCACGCGGCCATAGTTGACGCCGACCAGCACCATGTCGCCCTGACGCAGGGTACCGTCCTGGACCAGCACGGTGGCCACCGGGCCACGGCCCTTGTCCAGGCGCGACTCGACCACCACGCCACGGCCCGGGGCCGACGGGGTCGCGGTCAGCTCGAGCACTTCAGCCTGCAGCAGCACGGCTTCCAGCAGCTCGTCGATGCCGGTACCGACCTTGGCCGATACGTGCACGAACGGCGCATCGCCGCCCCACTCTTCCGGAATCACATCCAGCGCGGCCAGGCCGTTCTTGATGTTGTCCGGATTGGCGTCCGGCTTGTCGATCTTGTTGACGGCAACCACGATCGGCACGCCAGCCGCTTTCGCGTGCTGCACGGCTTCCTGGGTCTGCGGCATCACGCCGTCGTCGGCAGCCACCACGAGGATGACGACGTCGGTGGCCTGGGCACCGCGGGCACGCATCTGGGTGAACGCGGCGTGGCCGGGGGTATCGAGGAAGGTGATCATGCCGCGATCGGTTTCCACGTGGTAGGCGCCGATGTGCTGGGTGATGCCACCCGCCTCGCCGGTCGCCACCTTGGTGCGGCGGATGTAGTCGAGCAGCGAGGTCTTGCCGTGGTCGACGTGACCCATGACGGTGACCACCGGTGCGCGCGACTTGGCCTCGCCTTCGAACTTGAGGGACTCGGCCAGTTGCTCTTCCAGGGCGTTCTCGCTGACCAGCTTGACCTTGTGGCCCATCTCTTCGGCCACCAGCTGCGCGGTTTCCTGGTCGAGCACCTGGTTGATGGTCACCGGGGAGCCCATCTTGAACATGAACTTGACCACTTCGGCGCCCTTGACCGCCATCTGCGCGGCCAGCTCGGCCACGGTGATGGTCTCGCCGATGCTCACTTCACGCACGATCGGCCCGGTCGGGCTCTGGAAGCCGTGCTGGTTGCGCTTCTTCAGCTTGCTCTTGCCGCCGCGGCCACCGCGACGGAAGCCATCGCTCTCCTCATCGGTGCTGCGCGGGGCAACGCGCGGCGCCGGCGCCTTTTCCTTCAGCGACGGGCGGTGCTGGGCCTGCTTGCGCTCGCGGCGCTCGTCATCCTCGCTGCGCTTGGGTGCGGCGCGACGGGCTTCGTCCTTGGCGCGCTCGGCCACCGACGGTTTGGCCGCCTCGACCTGGGCCGCAGCAGCCGCTTCGGCGGCAGCCTGACGGGCCGCCACGGCACGCAGGCGCGCCTCCTCGGCGTCGTCGACACGGCGGCGCGGCTCCGGCTGGGCCGGCGCGGGGGCCGGTGCCTCGACCTTCGGGCGCACGGCCTCGGCAGCGGCGCGCTCGGCGGCGGCACGCTCCTCGGCGAGGCGCTTGTCTTCCGGCTCGCGCTTGGGCGCGACCACCACTTCAGGCGCTTCCGGCTTGACGAAGGTCTTCTTCTTGCGCACTTCGACGCTGATGGTCTTGCTGCCAGCTACCCGCAGGGTGCTGGTGGTCTTGCGCTTCAGGGTGATCTTGCTGGGTTCTTCCAGCTTGTCACCATGGCTGCTCTTCAGGTGTGCCAATAGCTTCTGCTTCTCTTCGTCGGTCACCACTTGCTCGGCGCGATTGTGCGGCAGGCCTGCCTCACGCATTTGCTGCAGCAGGCGCTCTACCGGTGTATCGACCACCAGGGCCAGTTCTTTCACCGTGACTTGCGTCATGCACTTCTCTCCTCGGGCCGCGACCACTTACTCGAACCAATGGGCTCGGGCGGCCATGATCAGCTTGCCGGCACGCTCTTCAGTCATGCCGTCGATCTCGAGCAGGTCGTCAATCGACTGCTCGGCCAGGTCTTCGCGGGTCGCCACGCCACGCAGAGCGAGCTCGACAGCCAGCTCCTTGGTCATGCCGTCCAGCTCCAGCAGGTCATCTGCCGGCTGGATATCCGCGAGCTTCTCTTCGGTAGCGATCGCCTTGGTCAGCAGACGGTCCTTGGCACGGGAGCGCAGCTCATTGACGATCTCTTCATCAAAGCCTTCGATGCTGAGCATCTCTTCCAGCGGCACGTAGGCGATCTCTTCCAGGGTGGTGAAGCCTTCCTCCACCAGGACCTCGGCCAGCTCCTCGTCCACGCCCAGCTCGTCGATGAACCGCTGCAGGATGTCGCCGGTCTCGGCCTGCTGCTTGGCCTGGATGTCGGCCTCGGTCATCACGTTCAGGGTCCAGCCGGTCAGCTGGCTGGCCAGGCGCACGTTCTGCCCGCTGCGACCGATGGCCTGGGCGAGGTTGTCGGCTGCCACGGCGATGTCCATGGTGTGGGTGTCTTCATCGACGATGATCGCCGCCACTTCGGCCGGCGACATGGCGTTGATCACGAACTGCGCCGGATTGTCGTCCCACAGCACGATGTCGACGCGCTCGCCGCCCAGCTCGCCGGACACGGCCTGCACGCGCGAGCCGCGCATGCCGATGCAGGCGCCCTGCGGGTCGATGCGCTTGTCCTTGGAGCGCACGGCGATCTTGGCGCGCGAGCCCGGGTCGCGGGCGGCGCCCATCACGTCGATCAGCCCTTCGGCGATCTCCGGCACCTCGATGCGGAACAGCTCGATGAGCATTTCCGGGGCGGTGCGCGAGAGGATCAGCTGCGGACCGCGGTTCTCGCTGCGGATTTCCTTGAGCAGGGCGCGCACGCGGGTGCCGACGCGGAAGGACTCGCGCGGGATGATGTGCTCGCGGGCCAGCAGCGCCTCGGCGTTGTTGCCCAGGTCGACGATAACGTTGTCGCGGGTCACTTTCTTGACCGTGCCGGAAATGATCTCGCCCACCCGCTCGCGGTAGGCGTCGACCACTTGGGCGCGCTCGGCCTCGCGGACCTTCTGCACGATCACCTGCTTGGCGATCTGCGCAGCGATGCGGCCGAACTCGATGGACTCGATCTTTTCCTCGATGACGTCGCCGAGCTGCGCGTCCTCCTGCTTCTCCCGCGCTTCGTCCAGGGTCAGCTCGGCGGCCGGATTCTCCACGGCGTCGTCGGCGACCACCGTCCAGCAACGGAAGGTCTCATAATTGCCAGTGTGACGATTGATCGAGACACGCACCTCGACCTCGTCCTCGTAACGTTTTTTGGTGGCAGTGGCCAGAGCCAGTTCCAGCGCCTCGAAAATCACGCCGGCCGGTACGCCCTTTTCATTGGACACCGACTCTACTACCAGCAGTACTTCTTTGCTCATCGTACGCCTCGCCTTTCGCAATCCATTGGGATCCGCCGGATCCGCGCCTCAATCAAAACGGGGAATGATGTTGGCCTTGTCGATCGAGTCGATCGGCAGCAGGTATTCGTGGTTGTCCACCTGGACCACCACATCCTGCTCCTCGACGCCACGCAGCACACCCTGGAAATTGCGTCGTCCCTCATAGGGCGAGCGCAGCTTGATCTTCACCTGCTCACCGACATGGGCAGCGAACTGCTCGAGGGTGAACAACGGGCGGTCCATGCCCGGAGAAGAAACTTCCAGGGTGTATTCGCCGCTGATCGGGTCTTCGACATCCAGCACACCACTGAGCTGGCGACTGACTTTCTCGCAGTCGTCCACCAGGATGCCATTGGCATGATCGATATAGACCCGCAGCAGGGAATGCCGGCCCTGGGAGATGTATTCAATGCCCCAGCACTGATAGCCAAGCGCCTCGACTACCGGGGCCAGCAAGGCCTGCAACTGTTCTAGCTTGCTCGACACCTGGTCGCCTCCGCATGCTGTACAAACAAAAAATGGGCGAAACGCCCATCCCGTGGATTGCCGTCGCAACGACGGCACAAACTGTCCAACTAGCAAAAAGCCCCTAAAAAGGGGCTCTTTGACGAAACTGGTTGCGGGGGCAGGATTTGAACCTACGACCTTCGGGTTATGAGCCCGACGAGCTACCAGACTGCTCCACCCCGCGTCTGAGATGAGAAACTATACAGCCTCCGACCGCACAGGTCAACCGGCGCGCCGGAAACAACAAAGCCCGCATCGCGCGGGCTTGTTGTTTATGGTACCGAGGAGGGGACTCGAACCCCTACAGCCTATGGCCACTACCACCTCAAGGTAGCGTGTCTACCAATTCCACCACCTCGGCAAACTCTTTACTACTGCGAATCCGTTACTGCTTCTGCCCCGACTCTCCGCTCACCGGAACATCCGAGGATGTCGGCTTTTTCGCCTCGAGAACCGGAACATCTTCTGCAGCCGGCTTGCTTGGAACTTCCAGCACTGCCGGATCCGGCAAACCGCTTTGTTTAATTATATCAGCCTTGTTTTTGGCAAAAAAGCCCAAACCCAGACTAGTAACAAAAAAAACAGCTGCCAGCACTGCAGTAAAACGACTCAGGAAGGTGGCGGAACCCTGGCTACCGAAGACGGTACCCGAAGCCCCTGCACCGAAGGATGCCCCTGCATCGGCACCCTTGCCCTGCTGCAGCAGAACCAGAGCAACCAGCCCCAGCGCCGCCAGCAGATGCACCACAATCACTACTGTCTCGAGCATCTCTCAGCTTCCTGCGGCACGACAGATCGCACCGAACTCGTCCGCATTGAGGGAGGCACCACCAACCAGCCCCCCATCGATATCCGGCATGCCGAACAACTCGGCTGCACTGGCGGCCTTCACGCTGCCGCCATAGAGAATTCTCACCCCTGCCGCAACTTCGGCATCTTCTGCCGCCAGCTGCCCGCGGATCGCCGCATGGACTTCCTGCGCCTGCTGCGGGGTCGCCGTCAACCCGGTGCCAATGGCCCAAACAGGCTCGTAGGCAATCACCGCAGCGACAAAAACGCCCACACCAAGGCTATCGAGCACACTACCAACCTGACGCCCCACCACTTCGAGGGTTTGCCCGGCCTCGCGCTGCTCGCGAGTCTCGCCGACGCACAGCACCGGGATCAAGCCAGTCGACTGCGCGGCGGCAAACTTGCGAGCCACGACTTCGTCGCCTTCGCCCAGCAGGAGTCGCCGTTCCGAATGCCCAACCAGTACATACCGACAACCGGCATCGACCAACTGGCTGGCGGCCACCTCACCAGTCAGCGCCCCCTGCTGCGGCTGAACCGCGCAATCCTGGGCACCGATGGCTATCGCCGTCTCCGCAAGGCCGGCCTGCACCGAAGCCAGATGCAGGCTGGACGGCATGACCGCCACATCGACATCCGTCGGCAGGCTCAGCACGCGCAAACTCTTGATCAGCTCGGCGACGCTGGCACGCGTGCCATGCATCTTCCAGTTACCAGCGACCAGGGGGCGGCGCATGCTAAACCTCGTCGTCCAAAGTGGGCGCAGATGTTACTCAAGCGAAGGCAAACTGGCAAGCGAAATCAAGCACATACCTCTTTCACCAGCGCGGCGAGGGTTTCCGCGTGACCACGCACCACGCCCTCATCGTCACCCTCGACCATCACCCGCACCAGCGGCTCGGTACCCGACTTGCGCAGCAGCACGCGGCCGCGCCCAGCCATCTGCTCGGTCACCTGGGCGCAGGCCGCCTGCACGGCGGGATTGCCCACCGGGTCCCGGTCGCCACCGAAGCGCACGTTGATCAGCACCTGCGGGCACAGGTGCAGCCCGGCGCGCGCCTCGGCCAGGCTCTGCCCGCGCCGGCGCAGGGCCAGCAGCACCTGCAGCGCGGCGATGATGGCATCGCCGGTGGTGGCATGCTGCCGGCAGACGATATGTCCCGAGTTCTCCCCGCCCAGCACCCAGCCGCGCTCGAGCATTTCCGCCATCACGTAGCGATCGCCGACCTTGGCGCGCACGAACGGAATGCCGCGCTCCTTGAGCGCCAGCTCGAGCCCCAGGTTGCTCATCAGGGTGCCGACCACGCCGCCACCCTCCGGCAGGCGATCACGCTCCTGCAGGTCGGTGGCGATGATGTACAGCAGTTCGTCGCCATCCACCACGTTGCCGCACTGATCGACCATCAGCACGCGATCGCCATCGCCATCGAAGGCAATGCCCAGATCGGCATCCTGCTCGAGCACCGCCTGCTGCAGCGCGCCCATGTGGGTGGAGCCGACCCCGGCATTGATGTTCACCCCATCCGGCTGCGCGGCGATCACCGCCACCTCGGCACCCAGCTCGCGGAACACGCTGGGCGCCACCTTGTAGGTCGCGCCATGGGCACAGTCGAGCACCAGCTTCAACCCGGAGAAGTCCGTGCTGGTCGGCACGCTGCTCTTGCAGAACTCGATGTAGCGCCCGGCCGCATCGTTGAGCCGCGACGCCTTGCCGAGCTGCGCCGACTCGACCACGCTCATCGGCGCGTCCAGCAGCTCCTCGATCATCAGCTCGATCTCGTCCGGCAGCTTGCTGCCCTTGCCGGAGAAGAACTTGATGCCGTTGTCGTAGTGCGGATTGTGCGAGGCACTGATGACGATGCCGGCATCGGCATGGAAGGTCCGGGTCAGGTAGGCCACCGCCGGCGTCGGCATCGGCCCGAGCAGCATCACGTCGGCTCCGGCGGCGATCAGGCCGGCCTGCAGGGCGGACTCGAACATGTAGCCGGAAATCCGCGTGTCCTTGCCGATCAGCACCTTGCAGTGGCCCTGGCGGCGGAACGCCATGCCGGCGGCCCAGCCCAGCTTGAGCACGAATTCGGGAGTGATCGGGAACTCGCCGACGCGGCCGCGAATACCGTCGGTGCCGAAATACTTTCTAGCCATCCTGTTTTCCAGCCTCTCTTCTTGCTTCATTCCGCCCATTCCACGGCGGCGATCATACGAACCACATCCATAGTCTCAGCCACATCGTGCACCCGCACAATCTGGGCTCCCTTGGCCACGGCCAGGGCCGCCAGGGCCAGGCTGCCATACAGCCGCTCGCCCACCGGCCGGTCCAGCACCTTGCCGATCATGCTCTTGCGCGAAACCCCGACCAGCAGCGGCAGGCCGAAGTCGTGCAGCCGCTCCATCCGCTGGAACAGGCGCAGGTTGTGCTCCAGGGTCTTGGCGAAACCGAAGCCCGGGTCCAGCACGAGGCGCTCGCGGGCGATGCCGGCAGCCTCGCAAGCGGCCAGGCGCTCGGCCAGGAAGTCGCGCACCTCGGCGTGGATGTCCGGGTACTGCGGATCATCCTGCATGGTGGTCGGCTCGCCGCGCATGTGCATCAGGCACACCGCCAGGCCACTGGCGGCGGCGGCCGCCAGGGCACCGGGGCGCTGCAACGAACGCACGTCGTTGATCAGCCCGGCGCCGAGGCGCGCCGACTCGCGCATCACCGCGGCAGTGGAGGTATCCACGGAGATGACGACATCCAGCTCGCGGGCAACCGCCTCGACCACCGGACAGACCCGCTCCAGCTCTTCCTGCTCGGACACCGGCGGCGCGCCGGGACGGGTCGACTCGCCACCGATGTCGATCAGGGTAGCGCCAGCGCGCACCATCGCCTCGGCATGGCGCAGGGCGGCATCCCGCTGGTTGTGGCGACCACCGTCGGAAAACGAATCGGGGGTGACGTTGAGGATCCCCATCACCTGCGGACGGGCCAGATCGAGCAGCCGGCTGCCACACGGCAGCCGGCCACGGAAGGAACGCATGCTCATCGAAAAATCAATGCTCTCCGGCAGGGCCGCCGATCGGTTTGTCGGCACGCGGAGCGGCCTCCTGGGGCTTGGCGCTGCTGCCCGAGGAGCCGCTGCCGCTATCGTTCCAGCCCTTGGGCTCGCGCGGCTCGCGACCGTCCATGATGTCGGCGACCTGCTCGGCATCGATGGTCTCGTACTTCATCAGCGCCCCGGCCATGGCATGCAGCTTGTCGAGGTTGTCGCGCAGGGCCTGCTCGGCCTGGGCGTAGTTGCCATCGATCACCGCGCGCACCTCGGCATCGATCAGCCGCGCGGTTTCCGCCGACACGTTGCTGCCGCGGCTGCCGCCACGGCCGAGGAACACCTCTTCATCCTCCTCGGCGTAGGACAGGAAGCCCAGCTTGTCGGACATGCCCCACTGGGTGACCATGGTCCGCGCGATGCGGCTGGCCTGGCCGATGTCGCCGGTGGCGCCGTTGGTGACCCTGTCGTGGCCGAAGATGATTTCCTCGGCGATACGCCCGCCGAAGATCATCTTCAGCTTGTTGTGCAGCCAGATGCGGCTGTAACCGTGGTGGTCGCGCTCCGGCAGGGAAATGGTCACGCCCAGCGCGCGGCCGCGCGGGATGATGGTGACCTTGTGCACCGGGTCGGACGGGAACAGGCAGCCGAGGATGGCGTGGCCGGACTCGTGATAGGCGGTCATCAGCTTCTCGTCCTCGGTCATGACCATGGAGCGGCGCTCGGCGCCCATCATGATCTTGTCCTTGGCCAGCTCGAACTCCTTCATCTCGACGATGCGCTTGCCGTTGCGCGCGGCGAACAGCGAGGCCTCGTTGACCAAGTTGGCCAGGTCGGCACCGGAGAAGCCGGGGGTGCCGCGGGCGATCACCGAAGGCTCGACGTCGTCACCCAGCGGCACCTTGCGCATGTGCACCTTGAGGATCTGCTCGCGGCCGCGCACGTCCGGCAGGCCGACCACCACCTGGCGGTCGAAGCGCCCCGGACGCAGCAGCGCCGGGTCGAGCACGTCCGGACGGTTGGTGGCGGCGATCACGATGATGCCGTCGTTCATCTCGAAGCCGTCCATCTCCACCAGCAGCTGGTTGAGGGTCTGCTCGCGCTCGTCATGCCCGCCGCCGAGGCCGGCGCCGCGATGCCGACCGACCGCGTCGATCTCGTCGATGAAGATGATGCACGGCGCGTGCTTCTTGGCCTGCTCGAACATGTCGCGCACGCGCGAGGCGCCGACGCCGACGAACATCTCGACGAAGTCGGAACCGGAAATGGTGAAGAACGGCACCTTGGCCTCGCCAGCGATGGCCTTGGCCAGCAGGGTCTTGCCGGTACCGGGCGGGCCGACCATCAGCACGCCGCGCGGGATGCGCCCGCCGAGGCGCTGGAACTTGCCCGGATCGCGGAGGAACTCGACCAGCTCGCCGACCTCCTCCTTGGCCTCGTCGCAACCGGCGACGTCGGCCAGGGTGGTCTTCACCTGGTCCTCGGACAACAGGCGCGCCTTGCTCTTGCCGAAGCTCATCGGCCCGCCGCGGCCACCGCCGCCGCCCTGCATCTGGCGCATGAAGAACATGAACACGGCGATGATCACCAGGATCGGGAAACTGGCCACCAGCAGCTGGCTCCAGATGCTCTGCTGCTCGGGCTGCTTGCCCTCGATCACCACCTTGCTCTGGATCAGGTCGCCAATCAGGCCGTTATCCTGGATCGCCGGGCGCACGGTGCGGAAGGGTTCGCCATCGACACGGCGGCCGGTGATGATGTAACCGTCGACGGTCACACGCTCGACCTTGCCGTCCTTGACCTCCTGGATGAACTCCGAGTAGTTGAGCGACTGCGGCTCATTCGGCGTGGAGAAGTTGTTCATCACCGTCACCAGTACGGCTGCGATGATCAGCCACAGGATCAGGTTCTTTGCCATGTCGTTCAATTGACTACCCTCTCTGACCGGCCCGCCGCGGAAACCGCTCCGCCTGGCGGCCGGATCTTTGCCGGCCTAACTTACTACAGCAGCCCGATTGCCGGCAGATCGGGTTGTAACGTCGTTTGACCCGGTCGCGCCGGGTCCATGACGTGCAGTCTAGGCCCCGCGGAATCCGCGTGCGAGCAGATATTGTTCGCGCGAGCGGTCACGCGACGAACTCGGCTTGCGCATCTGCACCTTGTCGAACAGCTCGCGCACCTGCTTGTGGTAGGCGTCGAAGCCCTCGCCCTGGAAGATCTTGATCAGGAAGTCGCCACCCGGGCGCAGCACCCGGCTGGCCAGGTCCAGGGCCAGCTCGCACAGATACATGGCACGCGGCTGGTCGGCCGAGCGCACGCCGCTCATGTTCGGGGCCATGTCGGAGATCACCAGATCGACCGGATGCTCGCCGATCGCCGCGAGGATCTGGGCGAACACCGCATCGTCGGTGAAGTCGCCCTGGATGAAGGTCACATCGGGAATGCTGTCCATCGGCAGGATGTCCGAGGCGATCAGCCGCCCCTTGTCGCCGAGCACCCGGCTGGCGACCTGCGACCAGCCGCCCGGCGCGGCGCCGAGGTCGACCACGGTCATCCCGGGGCGCAGGATGCGGTCCTTCTCCTGGACCTCCAGCAGCTTGTAGCTGGCGCGCGAACGATAGCCGTCCTTCTGCGCCATCTTCACGTAGGGGTCGTCGAAATGCTCTTTCAGCCAACGCTGACTGGTCTTGGAACGGGCCACGCGGGGTACCTCATCTGGGCGGCTCCCGGACACTCGGGTACACTAGCCGCCGCTTTTAAACAGGATCAGACGCAGAGGTCGGATTATGCCGCTCAGCAACGAGCAGAAGAAACAGTTCAAATCTATCGGCCACCATCTGAATCCGGTATTGATCGTGGCGGAAAACGGTCTGACCGAAGGCGTGCTGGCCGAACTGGAGCGCGCGCTCAACGATCACGAGCTGATCAAGATCAAGTTCGCCCTCACCGAACGCGACGACCGCCGCGCCCTGATCGACGAGCTGTGCCAACAAGCCAGCTGCGAACTGGTGCAGGTGATCGGCAAGATGGCACTGGTCTACCGCCGCGCCGCCAAGCAGAACCGCCAGCTGTCGAACATCGTCCGCCACTCGATCTGAGGGCGGCACCGGCGATGCCGCACGGCATCGCCAGCCTTCAACGCTCGCCGGGCACCGGCTGCAGCACCAGGATCAGCCCGCAGGCCCCGGTCGCCAGGTAGCAGAACGTCCGCCAGCGCTCGCCCGCCAGGCCCAGCCAGGCCCCGGCAAAATACCCCACCACCAGCAGCAACACCGCCAGCAGCAGTTGGCCGCGGAAATCCGCCCGCAGACTGCGCCAGCCCCGCGCCTGTAGCAGCACCAGCTTCTGCAACAGCGCGCAGAAGCCGGCGAAGCCCAGCAGCAACGGGATCAACGCTGCGGCGATATCCTCGCGCAGCATCGGCGCCAGACCGTAGTGATCCAGCGCCGGCAACAGCACGAAGTACAGCAGCCACAGCCCGCCGACCCAGAAGGTCTGCGCCAGCCGCCAGCCGATGGCGCCGGCCGTGGCCGGCCGGCGCCATGCCTGCCACTCAGATATGGCGGACCTCGACGATCTCGTACTCGACCTTGCCGCTCGGGGTCTGCACCACCACCACATCCCCCTCTTCCTTGCCCACCAGGGCGCGGGCGATCGGCGAGCTGACCGAGAGCTTGCCGGCCTTGATGTCGGCCTCGTCGTCGCCGACGATCTGGTAGGTCACGCTCTCGTCGGTGTCGCAGTTGGCGATCTCCACGGTGGTGCCGAAGATCACCTTGCCGGTGTGCGGAATGCTGCTGACGTCGATGATCTGGGCGTTCTGCAGACGACCCTCGATGTCGCGGATGCGCGCCTCGACCATGCCCTGCTGTTCGCGGGCGGCATGGTACTCGGCGTTTTCCTTCAGGTCGCCCAGCTCACGCGCTTCGGCGATGGCCTGGGTGATCTGCGGACGCAGCACGGTCTTCAGGTGTTTCAGTTCGTCCTCCAGGGCGCGTGCGCCCTGGACGGTCATCGGGAACTTGCTCATGCCTTGATACCTGCATGGAGATCCTGCAGACGGCGCACGGTCTTCTCGGGACCGAACTTGAGCGCCTCACAGACTGCCTGGCCACCGGCGATGGTGGTGGTGATGCAGATCTTGTGCTGCAGGGCGTTGCGACGGATGGAGAAGGAGTCGGCGATCGACTGGCGGCCTTCGGTGGTGTTGATGATCAGGGTGACTTCGTCGTTCTTGATCATGTCGACCACATGCGGACGACCTTCGGTCACCTTGTTCACGCGGCGCACCGGCAGGCCGGCGGCCTCGATCACCTTGGCGGTGCCGGCGGTGGCCACCACCTCGAAGCCGAGGCCGATCAGGTCGCGGGCAACCTGGGCGACGAACGGCTTGTCGTCCTCGCGCACACTGATGAACGCAGTGCCGCCAGTCGGCAGGATCTCGCTGGCGCCCAGCTGAGCCTTGGCAAAGGCCTCGGCGAAGCTGTCGCCCACGCCCATCACCTCGCCGGTGGACTTCATTTCCGGGCCGAGGATCGGGTCGACGCCGGGGAACTTGGCGAACGGGAACACCGCTTCCTTGACGCTGAAGTACGACGGGATCACCTCGGCGGTGAAGCCGACTTCTTCCAGGCGCTTGCCGGCCATGACGCGGGCCGCCACCTTGGCCAGCGATTCGCCGATACACTTGGAGACGAACGGCACGGTACGCGAGGCGCGCGGGTTCACCTCGATTACGTAGATGTCCTCGCCCTGCACGGCCATCTGCACGTTCATCAGGCCGACCACACCGAGCTCCAGGGCCATCTTCTTGACCTGGCTGCGGATCTCGTCCTGGATGTGCTTGGGCAGCGAGTACGGCGGCAGCGAGCAGGCGGAGTCGCCGGAGTGCACGCCGGCCTGCTCGATGTGCTGCATGATCGCGCCGATCACCACGGTCTCACCGTCACACACCGCGTCGATGTCGACCTCGATGGCGCAGTTAAGGAAGTGGTCGAGCAGCACCGGGCTGTCGTTGGACACCTTGACCGCTTCGCGCATGTAGCGCTTGAGCTCTTCTTCCTGGTAGACGATCTCCATCGCGCGGCCGCCCAGCACGTAGGACGGGCGCACCACCAGCGGGTAGCCGATGACCTTGGAGTGGGCCAGGGCCTCGTCCTCGCTGCGCGCGGTGGCGTTGGCCGGCTGGCGCAGGCCGAGGCGCTGGACCATCTGCTGGAAGCGCTCGCGGTCTTCGGCGCGGTCGATGGCGTCCGGAGTGGTGCCGATGATCGGCACGCCGGCCTCTTCCAGGGCGCGGCAGATCTTCAGCGGGGTCTGGCCGCCGAACTGGACGATGACGCCCTTGGGCTGCTCGACGCGGACGATCTCCAGCACGTCCTCCAGGGTGACCGGCTCGAAGTACAGGCGGTCGGAGGTGTCGTAGTCGGTGGAGACGGTTTCCGGGTTGCAGTTGACCATGATGGTTTCGTAGCCGTCTTCGCGCATGGCGAGGGCCGCGTGGACGCAGCAGTAGTCGAACTCGATGCCCTGGCCGATGCGGTTCGGACCGCCGCCGAGGATCATGATCTTGTCGCGGCCGGACGGGTTGGCCTCGCACTCTTCCTCGTAGGTCGAGTACATGTAGGCGGTGTCGGTGGCGAACTCGGCGGCGCAGGTGTCCACGCGCTTGTACACCGGCACGACCTTGAGCTTCTGGCGGTGGCTGCGCAGATTCTTCTCGGTGATGCCGAGCAGCTTGGCCAGGCGGGCGTCGGAGAAGCCCTTGCGCTTGAGCTTCCACATCAGGTCGCGGTCGAGGCTGGACAGGCCGAGGGTCTTGACCTGCTCCTCTTCCTTGACCAGGTCCTCGATCTGCACCAGGAACCAATGGTCGATCTTGGTCAGCGCGTAGACGTCGTCGAGGCTCAGGCCGGCGCGGAAGGCGTCGGCGACGTACCAGATGCGCTCGGCGCCCGGCACGGTCAGCTCGCGCTTGAGGATGCTCTGCGCTTCCGGATCGGCCAGGTCGAGCTTGGGATCGAAGCCGGCGACGCCGACTTCCAGGCCGCGCAGGGCCTTCTGCACCGACTCCTGGAAGGTGCGGCCGATGGCCATCACTTCGCCGACCGACTTCATCTGGGTGGTCAGGCGGGCGTCGGCCTTGGGGAACTTCTCGAAGGCGAAGCGCGGCACCTTGGTGACCACGTAGTCGATCGACGGCTCGAAGGACGCCGGGGTGCGCCCGCCGGTGATGTCGTTGGACAGCTCGTCGAGGGTGTAGCCGACCGCCAGCTTGGCGGCGATCTTGGCGATCGGGAAGCCGGTGGCCTTGGAGGCCAGCGCCGAGGACCGCGACACGCGCGGGTTCATCTCGATCACCACCATGCGCCCGTCGACCGGATTGATGCCGAACTGCACGTTGGAACCACCGGTTTCCACGCCGATCTCGCGCAGCACCGCCAGGGAGGCGTTGCGCATGATCTGGTATTCCTTGTCGGTCAGGGTCTGCGCCGGAGCGACGGTGATCGAGTCGCCGGTGTGCACGCCCATCGGGTCGAAGTTCTCGATGGAGCAGACGATGATGCAGTTGTCCTTCTTGTCGCGGACCACCTCCATCTCGTATTCCTTCCAGCCGATCAGCGACTCGTCGATCAGCAGCTCGCTGGTCGGCGACAGGTCGAGACCGCGGGTGCAGATTTCCTCGAACTCTTCACGGTTGTAGGCGATGCCGCCGCCGGTGCCGCCCATGGTGAACGACGGGCGGATGATGCACGGGAAGCCGACCTTGTCGAGCACGCCGTAGGCTTCGTCCATGTTGTGGGCGATGCCCGAGCGCGGGCAGGCCAGGCCGATGTCGCGCATGGCCTTGTCGAAGCGCGAACGGTCCTCGGCCTTGTCGATGGTGTCGGCGTTGGCACCGATCATCTCGACGCCGAACTTCTCCAGCACGCCGTGCTTCTCGAGGTCCAGCGCGCAGTTCAGCGCGGTCTGGCCGCCCATGGTCGGCAGCAGGGCGTCGGGGCGCTCCTTCTCGATGATCTTGGCCACGGTCTGCCACTTGATCGGCTCGATGTAGGTGGCGTCGGCCATGGCCGGGTCGGTCATGATGGTGGCCGGGTTGGAGTTCACCAGGATGACGCGGAAGCCTTCCTCGCGCAGGGCCTTGCAGGCCTGGGCGCCGGAATAGTCGAACTCGCAGGCCTGGCCGATGACGATGGGGCCGGCGCCGAGGATCAGGATGCTTTTAATGTCTGTACGTTTTGGCATGGTCTCTCACACGAATCCGTTGATCTGTCGGCAGGCTTAGCGGCGCGCGGCCATCGCTTCGATGAAGCGATCGAACAGCGGGGCCACGTCGTGCGGGCCCGGGCTGGCTTCGGGATGACCCTGGAAGCTGAAGGCGACCTTGTCGGTGCGCTCGATGCCTTGCAGAGTGCCGTCGAACAGCGATTTGTGGGTGGCGCGCAGGTTGGCCGGCAGGCTGGCCTCGTCGGCGCAGAAGCCGTGGTTCTGGCTGGTGATCATCACCACGCCGGTGTTGAGGTCCTGCACCGGGTGGTTGGCGCCGTGGTGGCCGTGACCCATCTTCATGGTCTTGGCGCCAGAGGCCAGGGCCAGCAGCTGGTGACCGAGGCAGATGCCGAACACCGGGATCTCGGTTTCCAGCACGTCCTGGATCGCCTGGATGGCGTAATCGCACGGCTCGGGATCGCCGGGACCGTTGGACAGGAACACGCCGTCCGGCTTCAGCGCCAGCGCCTCGCTGGCCGGAGTCTGCGCCGGCACCACGGTCACGCGGCAGCCGCGCGCCACCAGCATGCGCAGGATGTTCAGCTTGATGCCGAAGTCGTAGGCCACCACGTGGTAGGGCAGCTCGCCGGCCGGGATTTCCGGGTGGCTGTCGGTCTCCAGGTTCCACACGCTGGAGCGCCACTCGTAGGACTCGGTGCAGCTGACCACCTTGGCCAGGTCCATGCCCTTGAGGCCGGGGAAGCTGCGCGCCAGTTCCAGGGCCTTTTCTTCGCTGATGTCGTCGCCAGCGAGGATGCAGCCGTTCTGCGAGCCCTTCTCGCGCAGGATGCGGGTCAGGCGGCGGGTATCGATGCCGGCGATGGCCACGGTACCGTGTTCCTTCAGGTAGTCCGGCAGCGACTGCTTGTTGCGCCAGCTGCTGGCCAGCAGCGGCAGATCGCGGATGATCAGGCCGGCGGCCCACACCTTGTTCGACTCGGCGTCTTCCGGCGTGGTGCCGGTGTTGCCGATGTGCGGGTAGGTCAGGGTGACGATCTGCTGGCAGTAGGAAGGATCGGTGAGAATTTCCTGATAGCCGGTCATGGCGGTGTTGAAGACCACCTCGCCGACGGTCTGGCCGTCAGCACCGATGGCTTCACCGCGGAAAATGCTGCCGTCGGCAAGCGCGAGTATGGCTGGCTTAGTCAAGAAGACCTCCCGTAAATAGAACCGTTTCATGCAAATTCAGGTTGCAAAAAAGCGGAATGACGTGAGAACCACATCACCCCGCTTCTTTTCGAGTTGTTTGCATGCTCGTAGTGGACGCACTAAAGCCACATTTTAGAGCAAAAATCGTCCAACGGAAAGGACCCGCATCCGGCGACGACTGCAACCGCGCGCTGGCGGTGCAGCCTGCCCGCCTTTCCGCTCGGCGCCGCTCAGCGCAGATCGAGCACGTCCTGCATGTCGTACAGCGCCGGCGCGCGGCCTTCCAGCCACAGCGCCGAACGCACCGCGCCCTTGGCGAAGGTCATGCGGCTGGACGCCTTGTGGGTGATCTCCACCCGCTCGCCGTCGGCAGCGAACAGCACGGTGTGGTCGCCCACCACGTCGCCGGCGCGCACGGTGGCGAAGCCGATGGTCTCGCGGGCGCGGGCGCCGGTCTGGCCTTCGCGCCCGTAGACGGCGACCTTCTGCAGGTCGCGCCCCAGGGCATTGGCCACCACCTCGCCCATGCGCAGGGCGGTGCCGGACGGCGCATCGACCTTGTGGCGGTGGTGCGCCTCGATGATCTCGATGTCGACGTCGTCGCCGAGCACCCGCGCCGCGGTATCCAGCAGCTTGAGGCACAGGTTGACGCCGACGCTGAAGTTGGCGGCGAAGACGATCGGGATCTCCCGCGCCGCCTCGGCGAGGCGCTGCTTTTCCTCGACGCTGAAGCCGGTGGTGCCGATCACCATGGCCTTGCCGGCCCGACGGCAGACCTCCAGGTTGTTCAGGGTCACGCTCGGGTGGGTGAAGTCGATCAGCACGTCGAATTCGTCGAGCACCGCATTCAGATCGCCCGCCAGCGCCACGCCCAGGCGACCGAGGCCGGCCAGCTCGCCGGCGTCGACACCGACCAGGCTGCTGTCCGGGCGATCCACCGCGGCGGTCAGCACCGCGCCGGGCGCCTGCAGCACCGCCTCGATCAGGGTCTTGCCCATGCGCCCGGCGGCGCCCATCACTGCAATACGTCGCATAACTCTGCTCCGGC
>DASQBU010000102.1:0-7999 GCA_035635035.1 Pseudomonas sp. | reverse complement strand
GGGCGAGCGTTGCGATCTCAAAAGCCTCGTAGCCATCCCTTAGCTCTCGAATTGTGTTGCGACACTTGTGTCCTAGTGGTTCTAGGAAAACTGCTATTTCACGCGGGGTTGAGGACCATAGGCTGGACAAAAGAGTGTTTGTTGCGTCCCCGGTGCTGGGATCTACTCTGCGCTGGGTACCGATCCCTGATGCGGCCAGATTACCCCATATCTCGTCGTTGAATCCGTGGTCTCGGCACTCATCGCAAATGGACTTGAAAGTCTCATTGCGGCGAGGAAGCAGCAAGGTCAGGTCTTCTTCAAAGCTTGCAAGTCTTTCGATCGCTTGAATTGCGGTGCCATCCGGGTCAGCACCTGGAAGGCCCGTTCCCACCAGCTTCATCAGCGCCACATCGTCAAGGCTAGGCCTGCTGCAAGCAAGTATCACCCGCGCAGCATCTTGAATGCTCAATGGGTTCTTGTCGTCGGAGCACGCAACGCTGACCACTAGCTCGGCAGCAGACACAAATCTGGCTCGAACTGACTTTAGAAAATCGGCAGACCCCATGATTGCCCTCCCAGGCAATCCCACTTCCTGAATAGATCGGCCAGCCGGGCGGGTGGGAAGTCCGCTTTTCGCCCCGTCGGGCTAGGCTGGCCGGTAACTCGGTTCCTGTATGGATCAACAGTGAATGGCGCAGTATACCCGCGCCGGCTTGGGATTGCGTGGGAAGGATTCGGCGTCGCTTCGGATGCTGACGCGGGTGGCGATCAGCTGGCGCCGGTTCCCCCGGTTCCCTCAGTGTTTTTCGAGGGGGAACCTCTGGAGCACGCGCCAGCTCTGGCAGTTCCCCCGGTTCCCTCGGTTCCCCCGGAAAAACGTCAGGGTCTGGGATCAAGTCAGCCGGCAGCCCCAAGTGCCAGCAACTGGGGGAAGGGTCGCACGCGACTTACCCTTTCGTGAGATTTCAGGGAGCCGGGGGAACGGCCTTCACGCCTTCCGCTTGATGGCCACCACGTTGGCGCCAGCGCACAGGGCGTCGAGCGAATCGGCCCACGTTTGCATCATGTCCCGGCGCAGATTCAGGTAGACAGCATGGTTGTAGGTGCCGCGCATTTCGTCTTCGTCGCCGTGGGCAAGCTGTCGCTCGATCAGGTCTTTGTCGAACCGGCGTTCGTTGAGTTCGGTGCTCACCAGGTGGCGGAAGCCGTGGCCGGTCTGGCGGCCTTCGTAGCCGGCGCCGGCCAGTGCCTTGTTCACGGTGTTCTCGCTCATGGGGCGGACAGGGTTGCGGCCGGCGAACACCAGGGCATGGCGCCCGGTGATCTCTTGCAGCTGGCGCAGGATGGCCACGGCCTGCCGGGGGAGGGGGACGGTGTGCGGCCGGCGGGCCTTCATCCGCTCGGCGGGGATTCTCCACACGGCGGTGTCGAGGTCGAACTCAGACCACGGCGCGTTGCGCAGCTCGCCAGGGCGAACCGCCGTCAGCAGTAGGAGGCGGACGGCGTGACGGGTCATCACGCTGGCGCGGCTTGCGTCCAGACGCTTAAGCAACTCGGGCAGCTCTGAACAGGGGACGTGCGGATGACTCTCGACTGGTGGCGCATGCTCGGCCAGCACGTTCAGGTCGGTGGCGGGGTTGGCCTCTACGGCGCCCTTGGCCAGCGAGTAGCGGAAAACCTGGCTCAGCCACTGGCGCACCTTCTTCGCCGCGTTCAGCGCGCCCCGCTTCTCGATGCGGCGCACCAGCTCCACCAGCTCGGGCCGGGTGATGGTCGCCACCGGCTTGCGGCCGATGATCGGGAACAGGTCGTTCTCCAGGTAGGCCATGGCCTTGTCGGCGGTGGCCGGCGCCCAGCGCTTGGCGTTGTAGCGGTGCCACTCGCGGGCCAGCTCCTCGAAGGTGTGGCGCTGCTCGCGCTTGGCTGCCTTCCTGTGCTCGCCGGGGTCCTGCCCCTCGGCCAGCAGCTGGCGGGCTTGCTTGCGCAGCTCGCGGGCCTGCGCCAGCGATACGGCCGGGTAGGCGCCGAAGGCCAAGCGCTTTTCCTTGCCGTCGAAACGGTACTTCATCCGCCACAGCTTGGAGCCGGTGGGGGTGATCTCCAGGTACATGCCTTCGCCGTCGGCCAGCTTGTACGGCTTTTCCTTGGGCTTGGCGGCCTTGATGGCGCTGTCAGTCAGGGGCATGGGATGTGCTCTCCGGTTCGGCGGCCAGCAGGAAGGCGCGGACGGCGGTGGTCTGCTCGGGTGTCAGGCGCAGAATCTGGCGGGGTGTCTCGATGGTCAGGGCGCTGTCTTGCGTCAGCATCAGGCGGAAGGCGTTGGGGCGCTGGCGCTCTCGCTGCGCCTTGCGGACGGTGCTCGGATCAGTGCCGGCTTGAAGTGTGGCGCGCGCCTTGTCACGGGCTTCGATGGCCTGAGGCAGCGACACGGCGGGGAAGGCGCCCATGCTCAGGCTCTTGGCCGCTCCACCGAAGCGGTAGCGGAAGCGCCACAGCTTGGCCCCGGAGGGATTGACCAGCAGGGCGAGCCCCTGGCCGATGGTGATGCGGTAGGGCCTTTCCTTGGCGGGTGCGGCGGCGAGGGTGGCCGCATCTGGACTGTTTTCCATGCTGGGGGCGTCCGGCGATTCTCGATGCCCCCAAGAATGCCCCCAAACTTTTGGGCTGCCTAGGGTCTGCTCGGGAATTACAGGCAACAAAAAACCGGCACTAAGGCCGGTTTTCTGGGCTTTCCGGGTGGTTTGGGGACCTCCCGAAAAGTCTATGTGGTGCCCCGAAAGAGACTCGAACTCTTACGCTGTCGCCAGCGGCGGATTTTGAATCCGCTGCGTCTACCGATTCCGCCATCGAGGCAATGGCCGCGGAGTATAGGGATGCCCCTCGGCCGGGTCAATCACACCTTGCGCCAGCAGTGCCCCGCCGCACGGCGGGGACCGCTGGACATGCGCCTCAGGCCTCGATCAGCTCGCCCTTGGCCGCCTTCTGCTCGGCCATGCTGGCGGCCTGCAGCGCGGTGAGGGCGATGGTGAAGACGATGTCGTCCACCAGCGCGCCGCGCGACAGGTCGTTCACCGGCTTGGCCAGGCCCTGGAGCATCGGGCCGACGCTGATCACCGAGGCGCTGCGCTGCACCGCCTTGTAGGTGGTGTTGCCGGTGTTCAGGTCGGGGAACACGAACACGGTGGCCTGGCCGGCGACCGGGCTGTTCGGCGCCTTCTGCTTGCCGACGCTGAGCACGGAGGCGGCGTCGTACTGCAGCGGGCCGTCGATCGGCAGGCCCGGGGCGCGCTCCTGGGCGATGCGGGTGGCTTCGCGGACCTTGTCCACCTCCGCGCCGCTGCCGGAGTCACCGGTGGAGTAGCTGATCATCGCCACGCGCGGATGCACGCCCAGCGCCACGGCCGACTCGGCGCTCTGCAGGGCGATTTCGGCCAGCTCGGTGGCGTTCGGGTTGGGGTTCACCGCGCAGTCGCCGTAGACCAGTACCTGGTCGGGCAGCAGCATGAAGAACACCGAGGACACCAGGTTGTAGCCCGGCGCGGTCTTGATCAGCTGCAGGGCCGGACGGATGGTGTTGGCGGTGGTGTGCACGGCGCCGGAAACCAGGCCGTCCACTTCGTCCAGGGCCAGCATCATGGTGCCGAGCACCACGGTGTCCTTGAGCTGCTCGTCGGCCATCTCGGGCGTGAGGCCCTTGCTCTTGCGCATCTCGACCATCGGCGCGATGTAGCGGGCGCGGATGCTGTCCGGGTCGAGGATCTCCAGGTCGGCCGGCAGGTGGATGCCCTGCTCGCGGGCCACGGCCTGGACTTCCTCCGGCTTGGCCAGCAGCACGCAGCGGGCGATGCCGCGCTCCTGGCAGATGGCGGCGGCGCGCACGGTGCGCGGCTCGTTGCCTTCGGGCAGGACGATGCGCTTGTTGGCTTCCTGGGCGCGCTTGACCAGCTGGTAGCGGAACGCCGGCGGCGACAGGCGCAGCTCGCGCGGCAGGCTGCAGCGGGTATGCAGGTATTCCGGGTGCAGGTGCTGGGCGATGAAGTCGGTGACGCGCTTGGCGCGCTCGATGTCGTCCGCCGGGGTTTCCTTGTTCAGGCCGAACAGGTTGGTGGCGGTGTCGTAGGAGCCGGTGGCCACGCTCAGCACCGGCAGGCCGCCGTCGAGGGCCGCCTTGCACAGCTCCATGATGCGCGGATCCGGACCGAATTCGCCGGTCAGCAGCAGGCCGGCCAGCTTGATGCCGTTGAGCGAGGCCAGGCTGGCGGCGAGGATGACGTCGTCGCGATCGCCCGGGGTCACTACCAGCACGCCCGGCTGCAGCAGGTGCACGGTGTTGGGCACGGTGCGCGCGCAGAGGATGATCTTGTCGACGCGGCGCTGGTCGGCTTCGCCGGCGTTGAGCACCTGGGCGCCGAGTGCTTCGGCGACGTCGCGGGTGCGCAGGCGGTTCAGCTCCTCGGCGAACGGGATGGCGCCGAGCAGCTGGAAGTCGTTGCCGCCGAGCAGCGGCAGCTGCTCCTTGAGGCGCTCGAGGAAGGCCGGCACGCCGTCCTCGCTGCGGATCTTGTTGATGATTGCGCCGAGCACCTTGGGATCCTTGGCGCCGCCGAACAGCTGGGCCTGGATCTCGATGCGCTCGGCCAGCTGCTTGAGGCTGTCGCTGCCCTGGGCGGCGATCAGGATGATCTCGGCGTCCAGGCTCTTGGTCAGCAGCGGGTTGAGGCGCGAGGCGTAGTCGGAGTCGCGGGTCGGGACCATGCCCTCGACGATCACCACGTCCTTGCCGGCGGCGGCCTGCTGGTAGCGGCTGACCACGTCTTCCAGCAGCAGGTCGATTTCGCCATCGGCCAGCTGGCGCTCGACCTGCTCCAGCGGAACCGGCTCAGGGGTGCTCTGGCCCAGGGCGCGCTCGACCAGCAGGCAGGAGCGCTCGCGGCCCTGGTCGACCGGGAAGGGTTGGGCGATCGGCTTGAAGAAGCCGACTTTCAGGCCGGCCTGCTCGAGGGCGCGGAACAGGCCGAGGCTGATGGAGTTGAGGCCGCAGCCAAAACCGGAGGGAGCGAGAAACAGAGTGTGCATGGTATCTCCTTTGGCGGAGCTGAGTGCTCAGACTGTAGAAAACGGTGGTGACAGGGGGGAGTCCGGGAGGACGAAACCCGACGTCGTTGCGGACGTCGGGTTTCCAGGGACAGGCGCTCCCCGGCCTGCCTGCGGGGTCGCGGGGCTCAGGCGTCGAGCAGGGCGAGGGTGTCGAGGGCGATCTGGCGCTCCTCGTTGGTCGGCACGACCAGGATGCGCGGGCTGCCGGCGCGCTGGATCTCGCCACCGACGCCGCGGGTGCAGCGGGCGTTGGCTTCGGCGTCGAGCTGGAAGCCGAACAGCTTCATGTGCTCGAGGGTGCGCTCGCGCACGACGGCCGAGTTCTCGCCGATGCCGCCGGTGAAGATCAGGCCGTCCAGCTTGGGCAGGGCGCAGGCCATGCTGGCCAGCGACTTGGCCAGGCGGTAGCAGAACACCTCGAAGGCCAGGGTGGCGCCCGGGTGGCCGGCTTGACGCGCTTCGGACAGGGTGCGCATGTCGTTGGACAGGCCGGACAGGCCCTTCAGGCCGCTGTCGTGGTTGAGCATGCGGTCGATCTGCTCGATGCTCCAGCCCAGGGTGCGGGCCAGGTGGCTGTGCAGGTTGGGGTCGACGTCGCCGCTGCGGGTGCCCATCGCCATGCCTTCCAGCGGGGTCAGGCCCATGCTGGTGTCGCGGCTCTCGCCGTTGACGATGGCGCAGGTGGAGCAGCCGTTGCCCAGGTGGGCGCTCAGCCAGCTGCTGTCCGCGACCGGCACGCCGACCATTTCCGCCGCGCGCTTGCTGACATAGCGGTGGCTGGTGCCGTGGAAGCCGTAGCGGCGCACGGCGTGTTCCTTGTACAGGAAGTCCGGCACGGCGTAGCGGTAGGCGTGCTCCGGCATGGTCTGGTGGAAGGCGGTGTCGAACACCGTGACCTGCGGCAGGTCGGGGAACAGCGCCATGGCCGCCTCGATGCCGACCAGGTGGGCCGGGTTGTGCAGCGGCGCCAGGTGGGCGTTGGCGCGGATGCCCTCGAGCACGTCGTCGTCGACCAGGTGGGAGGCGGTGAAGTGCTCGCCGCCGTGTACCACGCGGTGGCCGATGCCGTCGAGATGACCGCCGGCGACTTCCTGGGCCAGGGGCAGAATCCGCGACAGCACGGCCTGGTGGTCGGCGCCCGGCAGGGTCAGGCTTTCCTTGGTGTCGCCCACCTGCCAGTGCAGGGCGGCTTCCGGGCTGCCGAGGCGCTCGGCCAGCCCCTGGAGGGGGAACGTCGCTTGCGCTTCGTTGACCAGGGCGAACTTGATCGACGAGCTGCCGCAGTTGATCACCAGAATATTGCGGGCGGACATTGGGGCTCCTGAAAATCTTGTCGTGACATGGCCAGCAGGCGCTGGCCACCTCAAGTGAATTTTTTGTGCTTTATGGTCGGGGTGCCCGGCGTTCTTGTGGAACATGGACGATCAGGGATGGAACTATCCTGACATGCGGTCTTGGGTGTCGCCGTTCTGCTTTAGTCGAATCAAAACCCTCCATAAGTAGGGTGGTTAACCCCGTGGGCGCGGGGCGTGCGTGGCGGCTGCAGTGCATTTCCGGTAAGCTGTGCGGCCCTTCGAGAGTCCCCCGATGCGTGTTGCAGACTTCCATTTCGAGCTTCCCGATCAGCTGATCGCCCGCCATCCGCTGGCCGAGCGCCGCGGCAGTCGCCTGCTGGTGCTGGATGGTCCGAGCGGCGCGCTGAGCCACCGCCAGTTCCCCGACCTGCTGGAATACCTGCGCCCCGGCGACCTGATGGTGTTCAACGACACCCGGGTGATCCCGGCGCGGCTGTTCGGCCACAAGGCTTCCGGCGGCAAGCTGGAGATCCTCGTCGAGCGCCTGCTCGACGAGCACCGCGTGCTGGCCCACGTGCGCGCCAGCAAGTCGCCCAAGCCGGGCAGCCTGATCCACATCGACGGCGGCGGCGAGGCCGAGATGCTGGTGCGCCACGATGCGCTGTTCGAGTTGCGCTTCAGCGAGCCGGTGCTGGCGCTGCTCGAGCGCGTCGGCCACATGCCGCTGCCGCCGTACATCGACCGCCCCGACGAGGCTGCCGACCGCGAGCGCTACCAGACGGTGTATTCGGACAGGGCCAAGGCCGGCGCGGTGGCGGCGCCCACCGCCGGGCTGCACTTCGACGATGCCTTGCTCGCCGCGCTCCGCGCCAAGGGCGTGGACACCGCGTTCGTCACCCTGCACGTCGGCGCCGGCACCTTCCAGCCAGTGCGCGTCGAGCGCATCGAAGACCACCACATGCACAGCGAGTGGCTGCAGGTCGGCCAGGACGTGGTCGACGCGGTGGCCGCCTGCAAGGCGCGCGGCGGCCGGGTGATCGCGGTGGGCACCACCAGCGTGCGCTCGCTGGAAAGCGCGGCGCGCGACGGCGTGCTCAAGCCGTTCAGCGGCGACACCGACATCTTTCTCTACCCGGGGCGGCCGTTCCACGTGGTCGACGCCCTGGTGACCAACTTCCATCTGCCCGAGTCGACCCTGCTGATGCTGGTCGCGGCCTTCGCCGGCTACCCGGAAACCATGGCCGCCTACCGCGCGGCGGTGGCCGAGGGCTACCGCTTCTTCAGCTACGGCGACGCCATGTTCATCACCCGCAATCCCGCCCCGCGCGGCCCCGAGGAAACCCGATGAGTCACATGTCCTTCGAGCTGCTGGCCACCGACGGCAAGGCCCGTCGCGGCCGGCTGACCTTCCCCCGCGGCGTGGTGGAGACCCCGGCGTTCATGCCGGTGGGCACCTACGGCACGGTCAAGGGCATGCTGCCGCGCGACATCGAGGCGATCGGCGCGCAGATCATCCTCGGCAACACCTTCCACCTGTGGCTGCGCCCGGGCACCGAGGTGATCAAGCAGCACGGCGACCTGCACGACTTCATGCAGTGGCAGGGGCCGATCCTCACCGACTCCGG
>DASQBU010000101.1:0-6765 GCA_035635035.1 Pseudomonas sp. | reverse complement strand
GCTCAAGCTGCTGATGGCCGACCAGATCGGCGCGGCGCTGCTGCGCGAGCGCGACCCGACCAAGGCCATCCCGCCGCTGGCCGGTGCGCTGGTGAAGAACGAGCAGGACGTGCAGTTGCTCGAGCGGCTGGCGTTCATGAGTCGGCGCGCCGGGCGGTAGGGTGGAAAACTCGCGCAGCGATTTTCCACCGGACCGTGGTGTCCATGGTGAGGAAGGCCTGCGGCCGTTTCCCACCCTACGTGTGATCCCGAGGGCATAGAGAGATGCTGCTCAACCTGTTCACCGAAATGCGCGCGGCCAGGGTGCCGGTGTCGCTGCGCGAACTGCTCGACCTGCTCGAGGCACTCGAGCGCCAGGTGGTGTTCGCCGACATGGACGCCTTCTACTACCTGGCGCGCACCGTGCTGGTGAAGGACGAACGCCATTTCGACAAGTTCGACCGCGCCTTCGCGGCCTACTTCAACGGCCTGCAGAGTCTCGATGCGGCGCTCGAGGCACTGATTCCCGAGGACTGGCTGCGCAAGGAATTCGAGCGTTCGCTCAGTGCGGAGGACAAGGCGCAGCTGAAGAGCCTCGGCGGCCTGGAACAGCTGCTCGAAGCGTTCAAGCAGCGCCTGGCGGAGCAGAAGGAGCGCCACGCCGGCGGCAACAAGTGGATCGGAACCGGCGGCAGCAGCCCGTTCGGCAGCGGCGGCTACCACCCCGAGGGGATTCGCGTCGGCGACGCCGGCCAGCGCCAGGGCCGGGCGGCCAAGGTCTGGGAGCAGCGCGAGTATCGCAACCTCGACGACCAGATGGAGCTGGGCTCGCGCAATATCCAGTTGGCCCTGCGCCGCCTGCGCAAGTTCGCTCGCGAGGGCGCAGCCGAGGAGTTCGACCTCGGCGGCACCATCGAGCACACCGCGCGCGATGCCGGCCTGCTCAACATCCGTATGCGTCCCGAGCGGCGCAACGCGGTCAAGCTCCTGCTGCTGCTCGACATCGGCGGCTCCATGGACGCCCACGTCAAGGTCTGCGAGGAGCTGTTCTCCGCCTGCCGCAGCGAGTTCAAGCACCTCGAGTACTTCTATTTCCACAACTTCGTCTACGAGTCGGTGTGGAGGGACAACCAGCGCCGCCACAGCGAGCGCATCGCCACTCACGATCTGCTGCACAAGTACGGCCCCGACTACAAGGTGGTGTTCGTCGGCGACGCCGCCATGGGACCCTACGAAATCACCCACGCCGGCGGCAGCGTCGAGCACTGGAACGAGGAGCCGGGCTTCGTCTGGATGCAGCGCTTCATGGACACCTACAAGAAGCTCATCTGGATCAACCCCTACCGGCAGGACGCCTGGCAGTACAGCAGCTCCACCGCCCTGGTGCGCGAGCTGGTGCAGGAGCGCATGTATCCGCTGACCCCGGCCGGGCTGGAGGAGGGAATGCGCTTCCTCGCCGCCAACTGAACTGCCGGCGGCTCCCGCAGGCTCTGCGCCGGTATTCCGGGGCAGCGCTCGTGTACCATGTGGCGCCTTGTTCATCACGGCCCGCGGCGTCCTGCCGGCGGGCCGCCGTCTTTCCGGGAGTCGTCGATGTCTGCCATACGCCAGGGCGTGGATGCGCTCGCCCTGCAACTGATGGTGCTGCTGTGTGGCATCTGGGGCCTGCAGCAGGTCGGGATCAAGCTGGCCGCGCCGGACATGCCGCCGCTGGTGCAGGTCGGCCTGCGCTCGGGCATCGCCGCCGTGCTGGTGCTGCTGTTCATGCGCTGGCGCCGGCAGCCGTTGGCTCTGGGTGACGGCACCCTGCGCGCCGGCCTGCTGGTCGGCGGGCTGTTCGCCCTGGAGTTCTTCTTCGTCGCCGAGGGGCTGCGCCACTCCAGCGCCGCGCACATCGTCGTGCTGCTGTACACCGCGCCGATCTTCGCCGCCCTGGGGCTGCACCTGCGCCTGCCCGGCGAGCGCCTGCGGCCGTTGCAGTGGTTGGGCATCGGCCTGGCCTTTGGTGGGATCGTCCTGGCCTTCGGTGGCGGCTTGCTCGGCCACCAGCCGGTGCCGGGCATGCTGCTGGGCGACCTGTTCGGCCTGCTGGCGGGGATATCCTGGGGGACGCTGACCGTTTCGGTGCGCTGCAGCCGGCTATCCGAGGCGGCGCCGGGCAAGACCTTGCTGTTCCAGCTGGTGTGCGCTTGCGTGCTGCTGTTGCCGCTCGCCTGGCTGGGCGGGCAGACCGCGGCGCTGCGCTTCACCCCGCTGGTGTGGGGCAACCTGCTGTTCCAGGGCGTGGTGGTGGCCTTCGCCAGCTACCTGGTGTGGTTCTGGCTGCTGCGCCGCTACCTCGCCTCGCGCCTGGGGGTGTTCTCCTTCATGACCCCGCTGTTCGGCGTCGCCTTCGGCGTGCTGCTGCTCGGCGAGCGGGTCGATGCCTTCTTCATCGGCGGCGGCCTGCTGGTGCTGCTGGGCATCAGCCTGGTCAGCGCCGACCGCTGGTGGCGCCGGCTGCTGGGTGGGGCGGCCGGCGTTCAGGTGCGATGATGCGCGCCATGTCCCGAGCCCAATGCCCGCGCTGCGCGCGCCCGCTGACCCATTGCCTGTGTCCGCTGATCCCCCATCTGGCCAGCCGTACCCGGGTGCTGATCCTGCAGCACCCGGAGGAAACCCGGCATGCGCTGAATACCGCGCGGCTGGCCGCCCTCGGGCTGGCCAATGCCGAGCTGCGCGTGGGCGAGCAGTTTGCCGAGCTGGAGGGCGAGCTGGCCGGGTGCGAGGCCTGGCTGCTGTTCCCCGGCGAGCAGGCGCAGACCGTCGAGCAGTTGGCGGCGAGCCCTGCCGGGGCGAGCGAACGCCTGCTGATCGTGCCGGACGGCACCTGGCGCAAGGCACGGCGCATCCTGCACTGCAACCCCTGGCTGGCTCAGTTGCCGCGCCTGACCCTGGGCGCGCCGCCGCCCAGCCGCTACCGGTTGCGCAAGGCGCCCGGTCCTGGCGCGCTGTCCACCCTGGAGGCCATCGTGCATTGCCTCAATGTGCTGGAAGGGGCGGGGCGTTTCGATGCGCTGCTGCGCCCGTTCGAGGCGCTGATCGACGGGCAGATCGCGGCGATGGGCGAGGATACCTACCGGCGCAATCACCTCGGCGAGGGGCGGGCGGAATGAGCGCGGGGGCCAGTGGCCCCCGCGCGATTCGCGACCTTCCAGCGTGCGGACCTCAACGCTCGCGCAGTGCTTCGGTGCGCGCCTTGAGTACCGGCTTGAGCAGGTAGTCGAGCACGCTCTTGTGCCCGGTGATGATGTCGACGTTGGCCACCATGCCGGGAATGATCAGCAATGGTTTCTCGTCGCTGCCCAGGTGGTTCTTGTCGGTGCGCAGCTGGATCAGGTAGAAGCTCTTGCCTTCCTCGTCGGTGATGGTGTCGGCGCTGATCATCTCCAGCTTGGCCTTCAGTCCGCCGTAGATGGTGTAGTCGTAGGCGGTGAACTTGACCATCGCCTGCTGGCCGGGGTGCAGGAAGGCGACGTCCTGCGGGCGGATGCGCGCCTCGATCAGCAGGCTGTCCTCCAGCGGCACGATCTCCAGCAGGTCGCTGCCGGGCTGCACCACGCCGCCGATGGTGTTGACCTTGAGCTGCTTGACGATGCCGTGCACCGGCGAGACCACGGCGGTACGGCTGACCCGGTCCTCGATGGCGCGGCCGGAGGCGGTGATCTTGCTCAGGTCGGTGCGCGCCGCGTTGAGGTCCTTGAGGGCGTCGGTGCGGAACTTCAGCCGGGTTTCCTCGATCTTGCGCTCGACCTCCTTGACCCCGGCTTCCGCGCGGGGGATGGCCAGGGTGGTGGCGTCCAGCGAGCCGCGGGTTTCCACCGCGCTGCGGCGCAGGCGCAGCAGCTCCACCTGGGAGATCGCCCCGCTCTTCACCAGCGGTTCGGACATGTTCAGCTCGCTCTGGATCAGGCCCAGGCTGGAGCGGTACTGCTGCTGCTTGGCGCGGAACTCGGCCAGCTCCTGGGTCTTCTGCCGCAGTTGCTCCTGCAGGATGTTGACCTCGCTGGCCACCCCCTGCTGGCGCGAGCGGTACAGGGCCTCCTCGTCGGCGGCCAGCCCCGGCGCGGTCTTGAGGACTTCCGGGGGCAGCTTCAGCGGGCGGTCCTCGGCCTCGGCGCTCAGCCGCTCCACGCGGGCCACCAGGGCCAGGCGGTCGGCCTCGCTCTCGCCCATGTTGGAGACGAAGCGGGTGTCGTCCAGGCGCAGCAGCATGTCGCCCTTGTCCACCATCTGCCCCTCGCGGACGAAGATCTCGGCGACGATGCCGCCCTCCAGGTTCTGGATGGTCTGCACCTTGCTCGACGGAATGGCCTTGCCCTCGCCGGTGGTCACCTCGTCCAGCACGGCGAAGTGCGCCCAGACCAGTGCGACCAGGATGAACAGCGCGACCAGCCAGACGGTCAGGCGGGTCAGGCCGGTGGAGTCCTCCGCCAGTGCACCCTGGACCTCGGGCATGAACTCGGTGTCGCGCTTGTGCTGCAGGGGGCTCAGGTAATCGCCCAGGGTTTGCAGGGTTCCCATGATCGCCTCCTAGACCGATGCCGGGCCGACGCGGCCCTTGCGCAAGGCTTCAACGACTGCTTCCTTCGGCCCGTCGGCGACGATCTTGCCGCCGTCGATGACGATCAGGCGGTCCACCAGGCTGAGCATGGACATGCGATGGGTGATCAGCAGCAGGGTCTTGTTGCGGCTCCATTCGTGCAGGTGTTGCCGCAGGGTTTCTTCGCTGCTGTTGTCCATCGAACTGGTCGGCTCGTCGAGCAGCAGGATCGGCGGGTCGAGGAGCAGCGCGCGGGCCAGCAGCACGGCCTGGCGCTGGCCGCCGGAGAGCAGTTGGCCGCGCTCGCCGACCGGCCGCTCGAAGCCTTGCGGGTGCTGGCGGGCCAGCTCGTTGACGCCGGTCAGCTCGGCGACCTCCAGCAGACGCTCGTCGCTGACGTAGTGGGCGCCGAGGGTCAGGTTGCTGCGCAGGGTGCCGGAGAGCAGCGGCAGGTCGTGGGCGACGTAGCCGATCTGGTGGCGCAGGTCGGCAATGTCGATCTGCCGCTGGTCGAGGTCGTCGAACAGGAGCTGCCCTTCTTCCGGCTCGTAGAAGCCCATCAGCAGGCGCGCCAGGGTGCTCTTGCCCGAGCCGCTGCGGCCGATGATGGCGACCTTCTCGCCGGCGGCGATGCGCAGGTTGACGCCTTGCAGCGCCGGGGCACTCTGTTCCGGATAGCGGAAGGTGACCTCGCGCAGCTCCAGCGCGCCCCTGAGGTGGCTGTGCTCCAGCGGCCGCCGGCCGGCGTCGCGCTCCTGCGGCAGGCTCATCAGCGTATCGGTGCTCTTCATGGTCAGCTGGGCCTGCTGATGGCGGGTGATCAGGCTGGCGATCTGCCCCAGCGGCGCCATGATCCGGCCGTTGAGCATGTAGCAGGCGACCAGCGCACCGACGCTGAGGTTGCCGGCGATGATGGCGTACACCCCGCTGACGATCATCGCCAGCCCGGCCAGTTGCTGCAGGAACAGGGTGCCGTTGACCACCACGGCGGAGAGCAGGCGCGCATGGCTGTCGAGGCGGGTCAGGGCGCCGTGGGTGCTTTCCCACTGGTGCTGGCGCTCGCTCTCGGCGCCGCAGCTCTTCAGGGTTTCCAGCCCGCCGAGGGTCTCGATCAGCAGGGCCTGGCGCTGGGCGCCGAGAGCCAGGCTGCGCTGCACGGTATCGCGCAGGCGCTGCTGGACGATCAGGGCGAACACGGCGGTGAGCGGGAAGGCCAGCAAGGGGATCACCACCAGCCAGCCGCCGAGCAGGCCGATCACGGTGATCATCAGCACGGCGAAGGGCAGGTCGATCAGGCTGGTCAGGGTCACCGCGGTGAGGAATTCGCGCAGGCCCTGGAAGTCGTGGATGCTCTGGGCGAAGCCGCCGATGCTGGTCGGCCGCGCCTTCATCATCATCCCGGTGATGCGCTCGAACAGGGTGGCGGAGAGCACCACGTCGGTCTTCTTGCCGGCGATGTCGAGCAGGCGAAAGCGCAGCACGCGCAACAGCAGGTCGAAGGCGGTGCCGATCAGCAGGCCGATGGCCAGCACCCAGAGGGTGGACAGCGCCTGGTTGGGCACCACGCGGTCGTAGGTCTGCATGACGAACAGCGGCGCCAGCAGCCCCAGCAGGTTGATCATCAGGCTGGCGAGGAGGGCATCGGCATACAGCCAGCGCGACAGCTTGAGGGTGTCGCGGAACCACGACTGCACCCGCGGTACCAGCGGTTCGCGCAGCTCCTCCAGCTCGTGGCGCGGGCGGGCGAACAGGGCCTGGCCGGCGTATTCGTCGGCCAGCTGCTCGCGCTCCACCCACTGCTCGCCGCCGGCGGTCTCGCAGGGCAGGATCAGCGCCCGGCCCTGCGCGTCCCACTGGCGCAGCACGGCGCTGCGGCCGTCCTTGAGCAGCAGCAGTACCGGCAGGTTGAGCGGGGCGATGGCCGCCAGCGGCCGGCGCAGCAGGCGCGCCTGCAGGCCGGCACGGGCGGCGGCGCGGGGCAGCAGGTCGGGGGATAGGCGCTGGCCGGGCAGTGGCAGGCCGGCGGCGAGGCCGGCCCGGCTGACCGTGCGGCCGTGCAGCTTGCTGAGGATCAGCAGGCCGTCGAGCAGCGGGTCGTCATGCATATGCCGCGGATCATCGGCCTTGGCCACCTGTTCCATGGTCGTCATCGCGACATCCCCCATACTGCAAGTGAGATCTTGTTTTTATTGTCTTTTCCGTGC
>DASQBU010000100.1:0-9735 GCA_035635035.1 Pseudomonas sp. | reverse complement strand
GGACAGTGGCTCGCTCGCCAGCCCCGCCGGATCGACAAGCGAAAGCTCGGCCAGGCACTCAGGCTCGGCCTGCGCCTCAGGCAACAACTCGAACGCCAGGCCTTCGTTTTCCGTCGCCGCCACCGCAACCGGCTCCACCGGGCATTCGGCCTCAGCATCGATTTCGACGGACAGCGGCTCGCTCGCCAGCACCGCCGGATCGGCAAGCGGAAGCTCGGGCAGGCACTCAGGCTCGACCTGCGCCTCAGGCAACAGCTCGAGTGCCAGGTCTTCGTTTTCCGCCGCCGCAACCGGCTCCGCCGGGCATTCGGCCCCAGCGCCGAGTTCGACGGACAGCGGCTCGCTCGCCAGCACCGCCGGATCGACAAGCGGCAGCTCGGGCAGGCGCTCAGGCTCGACCTGCGCCTCAGGCAACAGCTCGAACGCCAGGCCTTCGTTTTCCGCCGGCGCCGCAACCGGCTCCGCCGGGCATTCGGCCTCAGCGCCGAGTTCGACGGACAGCGGCTCGCTCGCCAGCACCACCGGATCGGCAAGCGGAAGCTCGGGCAGGAGCTCAGGCTCGGCCTGCGTCTCAGGCAACGACTCGAACGCCAGGCCTTCGTTTTCCGCCGCCGGCGCCGCGACCGGTTCGGCAGCGGCCGCATTGTCCAGCAGCTGCTGCAGCGCCTGCACGCGCTCCGGATGGCGCTCGACCTCAAGGCCCGCCGCCACCTGGTCCATCATGCCGATCAGCGCTTCGTGGGCGGCCGCGGCCTCGCGGAAGAAGGCCTCGTCCACCGCCAGGCGCGACTCGCCGACAGCGACGTAGACGGCCAGCAGCGCCGCGCACAACATGTCCACCTGCGGTAGGTCGGCCTTCTGCGCATTGCCGGCGAGGGTCGCCAGCTCGTTGCGCAGCGCCTCCAGCTCTTCGCGCTCGGCCGGGTGCTGACGCCAGCGCGCGAGCAACTCGTCGGCATCCAGCAGGATGTCCATGCCCTCGGCGAGGAACTGGCTGATCAGTTGCGGATCGCGCCCGCGGCCGTCGCCTTCGCGCGCCTGCCACCCCGCCTCCGCCGTCTCCAGCTGCTCCTGCTGCAGCTGCTGCACCCGCTGCAACAGCGGAGCGCTGCCAGGCAGGCTGGACAGTGTCCGGGGATCGAGCTGGGCGAGGCCATCACGCAGGACTTTCGCCGCATCGCGCAGCAGCTCCACGGCCACCAGGCCGAAGGGGATCAGGTTGGTCTTGAATTCCTTGGCCAGCTTCTCCAGGGGGGCCGCCACCTCGGCGATCGGCTGGATGCCCGCCATGTAGGCACTGCCCTTGAGGGTGTGCAGGGCGCGTTGCAACTCGTCGGTGACCGGCTGCGGCAGCTCGCGCTCGCACGCGGCGAGGAACCGGTCGATGGCCTCGAGATGCATCACCGCCTCGGCCTGGAAGATTTCCAGCAGTTGCGGGTCGAGCAGGGCCGCGTCATCGTTCTCGGCCGGCGACGCCGCCGGCTCGGCCAGCGGAGCCGCGGCTGGCACCGGAGCCTCGACCGGCGGGAGCGCCGCGGCGGCAGCCGCATCGGCCACCGGCAACGGCTGGCCCTTGGACAGGGCATGGGCGGCGGCGGCCAGCAGGTCGACATCGTCGCGCTGGCGCTGCGCCTTGGCCGCATATTCCTCGACCAGTGCCGGCAGCAGGTCGACGACCTCGCGGATCACCTGCAGCAGCGGCGCGCCGGGCTGGATGCTCCGGTCGATGACCCGGTTGAGCATGTTCTCGATCGACCAGGCCAGCTCGCCGATGACCAGCGCCCGAACCATGCGACCGCTGCCCTTGAGGGTATGGAAGGCGCGCCGCACTTCGGTGAGCGCCTCGCGGTTGCCGGTGTCGGCCGACCATTGCGGCAGGTACTCGTTGATGGTGTCGAGGACCTCGCCGGCCTCCTCGATGAACACCTCCTGCAGATCCTCGTCCACCGGCTCTTCATCGGCCGGCGGCGGCAACAGCTGGGGCGGCACGTCCCGGGCGGGCGGATTGATCGCCGCGACAGGCGCCGCCATCACCTCGGCCAGGGTCGGCGCGACCACGGGCTCCGGCGCCGGCTCAGCTTCGAGCGGCACGGCCTCGGGCGACTCGCTGGCCTCCGGCGCCACCGCCTCAGCCGGTTCGGCCAGCGGTTCGGCCGACAACTCGACCGGCACCGCCGCTACCGTCTCAGACTCTGCGGCCAGCTCGGCGACCGCCGGGGCGACATCCAGGCTCGGCGCCATGGGCGCGGCGCTCGTCTCCGTTACCGGGCTGGAGGCTTCGCTCACCGCAGCGGGAACCGCGGGCGCGGCGACGGCCGCTTCGGCTGGGGCACTCTCCAGCGCGGCCGCGACCGGCGGCTCGCTCGGCATGTCGAGAATCGAGCGGGTCGGCTGCAGACCGTAACCCAGCGCGCTCAGGCTTTCCTCGGCGACATCGAGGATCAGGTCGCCCTGGCTGGCATGATCCTCGGCCACCCGCTCGAGGTAGTACTCGACGCTGGTGATGGCATCGGCCAGGGTGTCCAGGCTCTGCCAGCTGGGCACGGCCTGGCGCACCAGCAATTGTTCGCGGATGTAGCGGCAGCAGGCATCCAGCAGCGCGGCAACCCGCGGCAGCGGAATCATGCCCAGCCCGCCGCGCACCTGGGTGAGCAGCTCGGGCACGCGCGCGAGATGCTCGTGGTTCCACTGCGAGGCGATGAATTCGATGATCGCGTCCTTGGCCTGCTCAAGCCCGGTGCGCGCCTCCTTGATCACCAGCTGGTGGATCTGGCCGACGTCGGTGGTCGGCAGCAGGCTGTCCTCGGCCCGCTCGCCCTCCGCCGGACCGACCATGCCGGACAGGGTCGCCTCGACGAACAGCAAGGCCCCGGCGATATCCATCAGCACCGCGTCGTTGGGTTGCTGCCGCCCGCCGATCAGGCTGGCGATCATCTCCAGTTGGTCGGCGATCAACTTGCGCTGCTGGCCGAAGCCCAGCACCCCCAGGGTGTCGGCCACCTGCTTGAGGGTCCCTTGCAGGGAAGCCAGTTCGCTCACCTGGCGGCGGTCGCTGCGCACGAACAAGTCAAGGCTGTCCTTGACCCGTACCAGCTCCTCGCACAGCGCGCCGACCACCGAACGCATGGCATCGCGATCCGGGCCGGCCATGCGCGCCCGCTCTTCATCCACCAACCGGCTGTCGGGCATCGCCTCGTCCAGCCGATACTGCTGCTTCAGCGCCGCGATGCGCCCTTCGTTGCTCGGGCTCTTGGCGATGTAGAACAGCAGGTTCTTCAGCAGTTCGTCCGTGGCCGGCTGATTGAGCGCGGCGACGCCGTTGTCGATCAGCCGCTTGAGTTCGTGCTCGACATCGCGCAACAGCGTGCGGACCGTACTGCTGGCCGGGACACTGCCGCCAATCAGACCTTCGATCACCCCGGCGGCGACCGGCCATAGCGTCCCGATCGGCGCGCCCTTGCACAGGCTTTCCAGCTTGGCGAACACCTTGGCCATGTAGCCGAGCTGGGTCGCCGGCTCCTGGTTGCGCATGAAGCCGACCAGCGCCACCTGCAGCATCTGGCGCAGCTTGCGCAGCAGGGTCGGCAATCCCGCCGCCTCCAGGCGGTCGAGCGTGCCCGCCGGCAAGGGCGCAATCCGCACCGACAGGTCGGGCGCGAACAGGCTGGTTTCCGACAGCAGCTTCTCGCCGCGCGCATTGCGCAGGTCGTTGAGCAGCGGCAGGACCACCAGCGGCAGGTCGCGGCGGGCACTCTGGATCCGGTCGAGGTAGGCCGGCAGCTGCAGGATCGCCTGCATCAGCACCGGCAGCGCATCGCCCTGGGTACTGGCCCGGCCATCGATCAGCGCCTGGAGCAGCTGCTCCATTTCTTCGGCCAGCAGCGCGGCGCCATAGAACTCCACCATCTGCAGGGTTCCCTGCACCTGATGGACGTAGTTCAGGCAGAAGCGCAGGCGCGTCAGATCCTGCGGGCTCTCGACGAACGCCTCCAGGGCTTGGCGGGCCTGCTTCAGGGTTTCCGCGATTTCGCCCTTGACCCAATCCAGGGCGACATAGTCGTGCCGATCACCCATAGCGACTCCACACATTGATCATGGTTACCCCTTTCGGGTAAAGGCCAGCACCTGCTCATCGGTCACCGGCAGCAGCAGCGGATGACTCCAGTCGGCAACTTCGCCGACCCCGATCACCAGCAGCCCGCCAGGCGCCAGACGCTCGACCAGGCGCGCCAGGATGTCGCGCCGGCGCCAGCGCCGGAAGTAGATCAGCAGGTTCTGACAGAAGATGACATCCATTCCACGCTGCGGCGCACGCGCCAGATCGAGCACATTCAGACGGGTAAAACAGGTTCGCTCCCGCAGGGAGCCACACACCTGGAAGCGGCCATCGGGCAGTTCCAGGAAATAACGCTCGAGCAGCTCGTCCGCCACTTCGCCGACCCGCCGTGCGCTGTAGCTGCCGGCCCGCGCGCGGGCCAGGGCATTGAGGCTGATATCGGTGCCGGTGACACCGAAATGCCCATCCAGGCCTGCCTCGCGCTGCACCTCGGCGGCGACCAGGGCCAGCGAGTAGGTTTCCTCGCCGCTCGAACAGCCGACACTCCACAATTGCCAGTCACGCCCGCCCTGCACCACGTCCAAACGCTCGCGCAGGTAGCCTTGCAGATAACGGAACGACGGGGGATGCCGGAAAAAGTGGGTCTCCTGCACGGTCAGGCGATCCATCAGGTTCGACCACTCGACGGCACCACGCGGGCCGTCGGTCACCTGCTGGAAGTAGCTGGCATAGCTGTCCAGTCCCAGCTCGCGCAGTCGCGTGCCCAGAATGGTCTGCAGGAACGTGCGGCGCTGCTCGTTGAGCACCATGCCGCTACGCGTTTCCAGCAACTCCTGCCAGGCCCGGAACTCCGCTGCCGTGATATCGGGCAGCGGCTTCAAGGCCCAGACCTCGCTTGGCTGCATGCCGCGCCCCTCGCTCATAGTCACTCGACGGCAACCCGGTCAGGTCGCCGCCCCCGGCATCAGGCCTGCTCCCGCTGTTCGGGGAGGGTGAAGCCGGACACCGACTTGCGCATGTCGCTGGCCATCTTGGCCAGGTTGCCGATGCTGCGCGCGGTGGCGGTGGTACCCGAGGAGGTCTGCGTGGTGATTTCCTGAATCACGTACATGGTGTTGGAGATGTGGCCGGCCGAGGAGGACTGCTGGCGAGCGGCGTTGGAAATGTTCTGGATCAGCGCCGCGAGGCTGCGCGATACCTTCTCGATCTCTTCCAGGGCCACACCGGCGTCCTGCGCCAGACGGGCACCGCGCACCACCTCGGTGGTGGTCTGTTCCATCGAGATGACCGCCTCGTTGGTGTCGGTCTGGATGGTCTTCACCAGTGCCTCGATCTGCTTGGTTGCCGCCGAGGAGCGTTCGGCGAGGCGCTGCACCTCGTCCGCCACCACGGCGAAGCCGCGACCGGCGTCACCGGCCATGGACGCCTGGATCGCCGCGTTCAGGGCGAGGATGTTGGTCTGGTCGGCAATGTCGTTAATCAGGCTGACGATGTCACCGATCTCCTGGGACGATTCGCCGAGACGCTTGATCCGCTTGGAGGTGTCCTGGATCTGCTCGCGGATGTTGTCCATGCCGGCGATGGTGTTGTGCACCACCTCGTTGCCCTTGTTGGCGATCGCCACCGAGCGCTCCGCCACCGCGGAGGATTCGGCGGCGTTGGCCGATACCTGGTCAATGGACACGGCCATCTCGTTGATCGCCGCGGAGGCGCCGGCGATTTCCTGGGCCTGATGCTCGGAAGCCTCGGCCAGGTGCATGGCGGTGGCCTGGGTTTCCTGGGCAGCGGCGGCCACCTGCACGGCGGTCTGGTTGATGGTCTCTACCAGGTCGCGCAGCTGGTCGATGGAGTAGTTGATGGAGTCCGCGATGGCGCCGGTGAAGTCCTCGGTCACCGTGGCCTGCACGGTCAGGTCGCCGTCCGCCAGGTCGCCGATTTCGTCGAGCAGGCGCAGAATCGCCGACTGGTTGCGGTCGTTCTTCTCGGCGGTTTCCGACAGGCGCGAACGGGTTTCGCGGACCAGCACCAGCGCCATGAGCATGATCGAGGCCAGGGCGAGCAGGCCCAGCAGGTAGCCGGCCAGGGTGTTGAAGGTCCGGCTGTCGGCGAGGTTCTCGAAGCCGCCGGCCAGCAGGGTGGTACGCTCCAGCACCTTCTGCGACTCGCCGAAGATGTGGTTGGCGGACTCGCGCACCTGGAACAGTTGCGGCGAGGTTTCCAGGATCTGGTCGACCGAGCCGGAAACGAAGGAGAACAGCTCGGAAATCGCATTCAGGCGGGTGATGGCCTCGGCATCGGTCACCTTGGTGATCGACATGGCCGGGTTGCCTTCGTGCATGCCCTTGAGCACGCGACCGAACAGGCTGGCGTCGCGACCGAAGCTGTCGGCGGCCTGCACCGAGTCGTTGGCGCCGGAAAGCACCTTGTTCACGGCGGCGAGGATCCGCTCGGCCAGCAGGCTCTGGCGCTGAGCCACGGCGACCTGGTCGGCCGGCGCGCCGTTCTCCAGCAGGATGTCCACCACCTCTTCGTATTCGGTCTGCAGCTGCGGGATGGTTTCCGCCAGGGTGCCGGCCACCTGGTGCAGCGACAGCACAGTCTGCTGGCTGGCCAGAATGGCGTCGGTGCTGGTACGCAGACGATCCCAGTCGGCCTGGACGGCGGCGATGCTGTCGGCCACCGCCGCAGGGCTGGCCGGCAGGCCGGTCTCGGCGTTGCCCTTGGTCAGCCATTCCCAGCGCTGCTGGAAGTCGTCGCGCTCGCTTTTCAGCAGGGCGAACGCCTCGGCCTTGCCCGCCGCCGCCTCGATGGCGTTCTTGGCGATCCCCTGGGACAGCAGCCGCAGCTCGCCGGCGTGGCCGATGTACTGCTTGTCGTACTCGGACTGCTGGTTGAGGTACGCGAAGTTGGCGAACAGCAGAATCACAGAAACGATCAGAACGGCGAAAAGACCGCCGATCAGACTGCTGCTGCGCGTGCCTGAGAAGAGATTGCCTGCGTTGAGTTTTTTCATCGTCTGGCCCCCGCCTGGACCTTCCACACTAAAGTGTTCCCAAGTGACAACACGGGCCGGCAATACCGCCCCATCCGGTAGATCTAGCTATGTACGGCAACATCGAGGAACGCCTGCGCCCTGGCCAGCGCATGCGGACTGAACACCAGCCAGGGGCGCTCGCGCTGGAACACACCGTGGATGAAAGGCTGGATGGCCGCCTCGAGCGGTGGCAGCTGCTCGGCGAAGGCCTCCACGGAAAAATGCTGCATGCCGAACACCTCATCGACGATGAGTCCGGCAAAGACTTCGTCGTGCTCGACCACCAGCACGCGCCGCTGCTTGCGCAGGGCCGACAGCTCGTTGCCGAAGAACCCGCACAGGTCGACGATCGGCAGCAGCCGGCCACGCACGTTGGCCACGCCCTTCACCCAGCTACGGACGCCCGGCAACGGGGTGTAGCGCGGCTCGTGGAGGACCTCGGTGACCTCCCCCATGGGCGCGACGAACAGGCGCGCACCCATGCGAAAGCCGATGCCGCTCCAGCTCTGCGCCATCTCCTGCTGGGCCGGCAGCCCCGCGGAATAGCTCCGGCAGAGCCGGTCGATCTCGAGCAGTTGCTGGAAGGGAGTCATGACGTCGGACATGCCGCTGCTGGCCTTTTTTCTGCTTGTCGCATCCTGCGATGGAATATCAGCCCTGAACTGCAGCGATGGTCTTCAGCAGGGTTTCTTCGTCGACCGGTTTGGTCAGGTAGTCGCGAGCGCCCTGGCGCTTGCCCCAGACCTTATCGGTTTCCTGATCCTTGGTGGTGACGATGATGACCGGGATGTGACCGGTTTCCGCATCCTTGGTCAGCTGACGGGTGGCCTGAAAACCGTTGAGACCCGGCATGACCACATCCATCAGGACGACGTCAGGCTTTTCCTGGCGCGCCAGGGCGACGCCATCGGCACCGTTTTCCGCCTTCAGCACCTGATGCCCATGCTTCTCGAGCATGGCGGTCAGCTTGTACATCTCGGTCGGCGAGTCATCAACAATCAGAATTCGAGCCATGAAATTCCCCAATAAAGGCACGCGTCGGCAGCCAGTCGGCCGGACGTCAGGTGGTAGCTTGCTCCGCCGGTACAAAGCTCGGAACGTGCGCCTTGATGGCGCCGAGCAGTTCTTCCTTGCTGAAAGGCTTGGTCAGATACTGGTCGGAGCCGACGATACGTCCCTTGGCCTTGTCGAACAGGCCGTCCTTGGAGGACAGCATGATCACCGGCGTGGACTTGAACGCACTATTATTCTTGATCAGGGCACAGGTTTGGTAGCCGTCGAGGCGCGGCATCATGATGTCGACGAAGATGATGCCGGGATGGGAGTCGGCGATCTTGGCCAAGGCATCGAAACCATCGACGGCCGTGATGACGTCACAACCCACCTTCTTCAGCAACGTTTCGGCAGTACGACGAATCGTTTTCGAATCATCGATGACCATGACCTTCAAGCTATCGGAATGTTGTTCCATGTCTGCCCTACCATTGCCTCGGTGAGTCGTTGTTTTTCCATCGCCCGATGCGCTTGCGGCGCTGTCAGCCGCGAGGTGCGACCTGATCGTCGGGACTTTTGTAGCACACTCTCCGGCGGCAAGCCATAAGCCCCGGATGCGCAAGGTTTTTCCTTGACTCAAGGCAAACTCGCGGCCACTTTGAGCAACCGATAATCGCCTTGCACGGCCATTGAGCCGTTGTTTCGTTGTGGAGGATTCCCCTATGAGCGTTCGCCTGGGCATCGTCATGGACCCCATCGCCCGCATCGCCTTCAAGAAGGACAGCTCGCTGGCCATGCTGTTTGCCGCCCAAGCCCGCGGCTGGTCGCTGTTCTACATGGAACAGCAGGACCTGTACCTGCGCGATGGCCAGGTCCGCGCCCGCCTCCGCCCGCTGCAGGTCATCCATGATGCCAAGCATTGGTTCCATTTCGATGACGAACAGGACGTCGCCCTGCACGAGTTGGACGTGGTCCTGATGCGCAAGGATCCGCCGTTCGACAACGAGTTCCTCTATTGCACGCAGCTGCTGGAGCAGGCCGAACGCGAAGGCCTGCTGGTGGTCAACCGCCCGCAAAGCCTGCGCGACTGCAACGAAAAGCTGTTCGCCACCCGCTTCCCGCAGTGCACGCCACCAACCCTGGTGAGCCGGCGCGTCGACATTCTGCGCGAGTTCGCCGCCGAGCAGCGTGACATCATTCTCAAACCCCTGGACGGCATGGGCGGCTCCTCGATCTTCCACCACCGCCATGGCGACCCGAACCTGTCGGTGATTCTCGAGACCCTGACCGGCCACGGCAGCCGGCAGATCATGGCGCAGCGCTACCTGCCAGCGATCAAGGACGGCGACAAACGCATCCTGATGATCGACGGCGAGCCGGTGCCCTACTGCCTGGCGCGCATCCCGGCGCAGGGCGAGACGCGCGGCAACCTGGCCGCCGGCGGCCGCGGCGAGGCCCGCCCGCTGACCGAGCGCGACCGCTGGATCGCCGCCCAGGTCGGCCCGACCCTGCGCGAGAAAGGCCTGCTGTTCGTCGGCCTCGACGTGATCGGCGAACACCTCACCGAGATCAACGTGACCAGTCCGACCTGCATCCGCGAGATCGATGCGGCCTTCCACACCGACATCGCCGGCCAGTTGATGGACACCAT
>DASQBU010000099.1:0-2885 GCA_035635035.1 Pseudomonas sp. | reverse complement strand
GCGGGGGATGCCATGGCGACAATCACAAGAAGACCGGGTTACCGGCTGGCCCTGTGCGCCACGGCGCTGGCGCTGCTGGTGGTCATGCTCGGCGCCTACACGCGGCTGACCCACGCCGGCCTCGGCTGCCCGGACTGGCCGGGCTGCTACGGCTTCCTCGGCGTACCGCAGGGCGCCGAGCAGCTGGCCCATGCCGAGCGGCACTTCCCCGAGGCGCCGGTGGAGGCGCAGAAGGGCTGGAACGAGATGATCCACCGCTACTGCGCCGGCAGCCTCGGCCTGCTGATCGTCGCGCTCGCCCTGCAGGCCCTGCGCCACGGCGGGCGCGCCGGCCAGCCGCTCAAGCTGCCGCTGCTGCTGCTGGCGCTGGTGCTGCTGCAGGCGGCCTTCGGCATGTGGACGGTAACCCTCAAGCTGTGGCCGCAGGTGGTCACCGCCCACCTGCTCGGCGGCTTCGCCACCCTCAGCCTGCTGTTTCTTCTGTGCCTGCGCCTGTCTTCCCGATTGCCGCCGCTGCCGGGCCTGCCGCACCAGCTGCGCGGGCTGGCGGCGCTGGCGCTGCTCGCCGCGATCGGGCAGATCGCCCTCGGCGGCTGGGTCAGCAGCAACTATGCAGCGGTGGCCTGCGCCGACCTGCCGACCTGCCACGGCCAGTGGTGGCCGGCCATGGACTTCGCCAACGGCTTCCACCTGAGCCAGCACATCGGCCCCAACTACCTCGGTGGCCAGCTCGACAGCGAAGCGCGTACCGCCATCCATTTGAGCCACCGCCTCGGCGCCCTGACGCTGAGCCTGCTGGTGATGGTGCTCGCCTGGCAACTGTGGCGCGAGGGGCTGCCGCGGCTGGCCGGCCTGCTGCTGCTGGCGCTGGCGATCCAGCTCGGCCTCGGTATCGGCAACGTGCTGCTGCACCTGCCGCTGGCCGTGGCGCTGGCGCACAGCCTCGGTGGCGCGGCGCTGCTGCTGACACTGGTACTGGTCAACTACCGACTGCGGGCGCCGGCAGTGGCTAAGGTCTATACCGGCTTGCGTCTGGTAACGCGGGGTGGTCTCGGCCGGCCGAGCTAGCCGCGATGGCGGGGCGCCGGCAGACGACACGAATAACAACGAGTGGAGGGAAACGCCATGACCACACTGGTGCAGCAATGCCAGACCCAGGCCGGCTGGCGCGACTATCTGGAGCTGACCAAACCCAAGGTGGTGGTGCTGATGCTGATCACCGCGCTGGTCGGCATGTTCCTCGCCACCCGCGGCGGCGTGCCCTGGCGCGTGCTGCTGTTCGGCAACCTCGGCATCGGCCTGTGCGCCGGCGCGGCGGCGGCGGTCAACCATGTGGTCGACCGGCGCATCGACGCGCTCATGGCACGTACCCGCCTGCGTCCGCTGGTGGCCGGGCGCGTCTCGCCGCAGGCGGCGCTGCTGTTCGCCCTGCTGCTGGCGCTGGTGGGGCAGGCGCTGCTGCTGGTTTTCACCAATGCGCTAACCGCCTGGCTGACCCTCGCCTCGCTGCTCGGCTATGCGGCGCTGTACACCGGCTTCCTCAAGCGCGCCACGCCGCAGAACATCGTCATCGGCGGGCTGGCCGGCGCGGCGCCGCCGCTGCTCGGCTGGACCGCGGTGACCGGCCACCTCGACGCCCAGGCGCTGCTGCTGGTGCTGATCATCTTCGCCTGGACCCCGCCACACTTCTGGGCGCTGGCCATCCACCGCAAGGCCGACTACGCCAAGGCCGAGATCCCCATGCTGCCGGTGACCCACGGCGAGGGCTACACCAAGCTGCACATCCTGCTCTACACGCTGATCCTGTTCGCCGTCAGCCTGCTGCCCTTCGTCATCCACATGAGCGGCTGGCTGTACCTGGCCGGCGCCGTGGCGCTCGGCGCGCGCTTCCTCGACTGGGCCTGGGCGCTGTACCGCGACAGCCGCCCGCAGGCGGCGATCAAGACCTTCAGGTACTCGATCACCTACCTGTTCGCCCTGTTCATCGTGCTGCTGGCGGATCATTATCTGCTCCCCAGCCTGTCGAACCTCAGCCCATGACCCGCATCCACAAGACCGTCCTGATCCTCGTCGCCGTCATCGCCCTGGTGCTCGGCCTCACCGTGAGCAAGGTGCTCAACGCGCCGCAGCACACCGATCCGGCAGCGCTGGCCGACGCCGGCATCATCCTCCTGCCGCAGAGCCGCCCGCTGCCGGCGCTGACCCTGAGCGACGAGAACGGCGCGCCGCAGGCCGTCGATCAGCTCAAGGGCCGCTGGACCCTGCTGTTCTTCGGCTACACCTTCTGCCCGGACATCTGCCCGACCACCCTGGCCGAGTTGCGCCAGCTCAGGAGCCAGCTGCCGCCCGAGGCGTTGGCGCGCCTGCAGGTGACCATGGTCAGCATCGACCCGCACCGCGACACCCCGGCCCAGCTCAAGCAGTACCTCGGCTTCTACCGGGCCGGCTACACCGGGCTGACCGGCGAGCTGGCGCAGATCCAGCAGCTGGCCAGCGCGGTGAGCATCCCCTTCATCCCCGGCGATACCCGCCAGGAGCGCTACACCGTCGATCACAGCGGCAATCTGGCGCTGATCGGCCCCGACGGCCGCCAGCGCGGCTTCATCCGCGCCCCGCTCAACGTGACCAAGCTGGCCGCGCAGCTGCCGGCGCTGCTGCGCCAGGACTGAGCGAGTTCGCTACCGGAAGGGCGGCCCTGCGCGGGGCGCCCCGGTCGTTGTCACCCCGGAGCATCCCGGCGCCGAGCGATTGCGTACCCTCCTGTGGCTGTCGAGGCGCTCTAGGACGGGCTTTTCGCCGATTATTGTCAAATTAGTCAACAGTGCTTGTTCGATCTATCGATATAACTCGACGGCAGTCGGCAATAGACTATTTCCAACTCCTCG
>DASQBU010000098.1:0-4346 GCA_035635035.1 Pseudomonas sp. | reverse complement strand
GGGTTTTCCTGCTGGGCCTGTTGCCGGTAGCTCTCCAGCAGGGCGGCGGGGTCGGCCAGCGCCAGCGAGCTGCTCAGGCCGAGGAGAAGGGCGATGCCGAGGCGTTTCATGCGGTGGGTCTCCCGAAGGTGTGTGCCGCCGATGCTGCGCCGGCGCGCTGAAGCCAGGCTTAAAACGCGGGGCGGGGATTTTCAGCCTGGCTTCAGCCGCGCCTGCCAGGCTGGCGCCATTCACAACGAGTCGAGGTATCCGTCGTGGTGGCGTTCCAACGATTGCGAGTCTTCCACTGGCTGCTGGCCGGCCTGTTCGGCGCGGCCTACCTGAGCGGCGACGATGGCGAGCTGCTGCACGTCTGGCTGGGCTATGGCTTGCTGGCCGTGCTGCTGGTGCGCCCGCTGCTCGGCCTGCTGCGCGTGCGCGGCTTCGCCGCCCTGCTGCCGTCGCGCGCGCAGCGCCGCGGCGATCGCGTGGCCTTGGCCGGCAAGCTGCTGAGCCTGGCGATGCTGGCGAGCTTCGTCGTCACCGGCCTGCTCGGCCTCGGCCTGGTCGACAACGGCGAGGTGCTCGGCAACGCCGTGCGGCCGTTCTACCCGGCGGCGCCGGCCAACCTGCTGGGCGCCGCCGCGCCGTTCGACTTCAGCGCCTGGATCGACCAGGAAGAGGTGCACGAGTTCTTCGCCAACCTGTCGCTGTGGCTGGTCGGCCTGCACGTGCTGTGGCTGCTGCTGTTCCGCCGCCGGCTGGCCTGGAGCATGCTGCGTGGCGCATCGGCGGCGGCCGTCCCGTCTGTCGCACCGGCCGCCGCCCAGCCGCTCACCGTCAGCGCGGTGCAGGCGGAAACCGCCGAGGCGAGCACCTTCGAGTTCGCCGTACCCGAGCACCTGCGCGCGCAGTTCGCCGCGCGGCCGGGGCAGTTCCTCACCTTGCGCGTGCCCTGCCAGGAGCCGGCGCTGTGGCGCTGCTACTCGCTGTCGGCGCCGGCCGAGCAGGGCGCGCGGCTGCGCGTCACGGTCAAGCGGGTGGCCGGCGGGCGCGCCTCCAACTGGCTGCTCGATCACCTCGAGGCGGGCATGACCCTCGACGTGCGGCCGCCGGCCGGGCGCTTCACCCCGGCCTCGCTGGACGCCGACCTGCTGCTGGTCGGCGCCGGCAGCGGCATCACCCCGCTGTACGCCATCGCCCAGGCCGCGCTGGCGCAGGGAAGCGGGCGGGTCTGCCTGTTCTACGCCAACCGCGACCGCGCGGCGGCGATCTTCCGCCGCGAGCTGGAGGCGCTGGCCCGCGCCTGGCCGCAGCGCCTGACCCTGCTGAACTGGTACGACGATGCCGATGGCCGGCTGGATGCCGCCAGCCTGAGCGAGGCGCTGGCCGGCTGGAGCCATGCCGACTGCTTCGTCTGCGGCCCCGGGGCGTTCATGGACCTGGCCGCTGCCGCCCTGCAGTGGCTCGGCGTGCCGGCGCAGCGCCTGCACAGCGAGCGCTTCGCCGCCGAACCGCCAGCGAGCGCGGCGGAGGGCATCGCCAGCCGGCTGGAGGTGCATCTGGGCGGCCGGGAGTATCGCGTCGAGGTCAAGGCCGGCGAGGCCCTGCTGGACGGCATGGAACGGGCCGGGCTGAATCCGCCGAGCGCTTGCCGCTCCGGGGTGTGCGCCGCCTGCAAGTGCCGGGTCAGCGCCGGCAGCGTGGCGCTGCCGGACAACCCGGTGCTCGACGAGCGCGAGCTGGCCGCCGGCTGGACGCTGGCCTGCCAGGCGCGGCCGACCAGTGCGCAGGTGGTGGTCGAGTACTGAATGCCGCCGCTCTCGCCCGCTGGCGGGCGAGAGTTCGGCATATGACTCGGGCTGATGGCGAAGTGCAGGAAACAATCGATGGCGCGAAGATATTCGCGCCATTTTTCTGCTTGGTGCCCGGTTTTAAGTGAAGTTCAGCAAGCGGCTTCGTGAAGACTGCCCGTGCAGAAATCAGCGCCATAAAAAAGCCCCCTCCAGAGGAGGGGGCTTGAGGCTGCCAAAGGTCGGGGGGAGGTGAATCAGGCAGCCTGGAAATCGTCAGCCTCTCAGGCAGCCCGTACCCATTACCTGATATTCCACGGTATGGCGCTGGCCCTGGTGGTCTTCGTAGGTCATCTGTACCGGGACTATGCCGCACACCTCGCTGGTTTCGCCGCTGCGGCTGATTACCTTGGCAACGTCCAGCTGGGTCCCGTAGTTGTATTGCTCGACCGCGGGTTGTTGCTGGTGGTCGGCGACACGCTCACTGGCCATCGATACACAGGAAACACCGGCCATGAACAGAGCAAGCAGAGTTTTCATTTCAATGGGCACCTGTAACTGCAAACTTTAAAAGTCTTCAGTAGTGCTGAAACAAGCGTGCTGAAGTTTCGTCTGAACACCGATAAGGTCGTTTGCGAAAGCCTGGTGGACTCGGTGTTGCGGGCTCTCTTGAAGAGTTGGATACAGTTTAAAAGTGCCATCGGAGGGTTTATACAGGGAGTTTGCGAAAGCACTTTTGAGTGCCATGCATCAATCCGGCGCAGACTCGTGCTACCCGCCCGGCAAACCGTCCGTTGCGGCGTTGTACCTATCCCGCCCGAGCTCGGATAAGCTGCCTCACCACGCCACACGAGGAGCCGCCATGGGCCAGGTCGTTGCCGCCGCTGCCTATCACAAGGGGCGCAAAGTCGCCGATATCCAGCTCGAGGAGGGCAGCCAGTGGGCCACCCTGCCCGGGCACATGGTCTGGATCGGCCTGCGCAACCCCGACAGCAGCCAGCTGCAGTGCCTGCAGCAGCAGTTCAACCTGCACGAGCTGGCCATGGAGGACGCCATCGCCCAGCACACCCGGCCCAAGCTGGAAACCTTCGGCGATGCGCTGTTCCTGGTGGTCTACTCGCCGATCCGCGTGGAGGGGCGCCTGGAGTTCGTCGAGACCCAGCTGTTCGCCGGCAAGGGCTACGTGATCAGCGCCCGCTACGGCGACTCGGCGCCGTACTCCACCGTGCGCCAGCGCTGCGAGGCCCGGCCGCTGCTGCTGGAGCATGGCGAGGACTTCGTGCTCTATGCCTTGCTCAGCTTCGTCATCGAGAACTACCGGCCGCTGCTGGACAGCATGTTCGGCGAGCTGGAGGAGTTCGAGCAGACCGTGCTCGAGCGGCCGCTGAGCACGGCCGACGTCGAACGCATTTCCTGCCTGCGCCGCGACCTGCTGCGCCTGCGCCGGCAGATCGCGCCGATGGCGGAGATCTGCCGCGAGCTGCAGCAGCTGGACTTCCCGTTCATCGACAAGCACATGCGCCCGTACTTCCGCGACATCGCCATCCACGTCGCGCGCCTGCAGGAAGACCTCACCGGGCAGCGCGAGATGGCCGACCACGCCATCGAGATCGGCCTGCTGCTGGAGTCGTCGCGCCAGAGCGTGGTGCAGCGCAAGTTCGCCGCCTGGGCGGCGATCCTCGCCTTTCCCACCGCGGTCGCCGGCATCTACGGGATGAACTTCCAGAACATGCCCGAGCTGAGCTGGCAGTACGGCTACTTCGCCGTGCTCTCGCTCATCGCCCTGGGCTGCGGCAGCTTGTTCGCCAACTTCAAGCGCATGGGCTGGCTGTAGGGCCTGGCCAGGAGCGTCCCGGCACATGAAACGGACCTTCATTGCCCTCGCCATGCTGGCCGGCGGCAGCGCGCCGGCCCTGGCCAGCTCGCAGTCCGAGGCCAACGGCTTCGTGGCCGACAGCACGCTGACCCTGACCAGTCGCAACTACTACTTCAACCACGACTACAAGAATGGCGCGCAAGATGGCCGGGACTGGATGCAGGCCGTGCAGGGCAACTTCGTCTCGGGCTTCACCCGCGGGCGCGTCGGCTTCGGCCTCGACGCCTTCGCCTACGCGGCGCTGAAGCTGGACGCCTACGGCGCCGGCACCGGCAACGCGGCGCTGCTCGGCAACGGCGATACCGGCTCCTTCAGCCATGTCGGCGGCGCGCTCAAGCTGCGCGTCGCCAGCAGCGTGCTCCAGTACGGCGACCTGCGCCCGAGCGCGCCGATCTTCGCCGCCGGCGGCTGGAACATCCTGCCGCAGAGCGCGGAGGGCTTCCAGTTGCTGAGCCGCGACCTGGCGGGCCTGGCGCTGGAGGCCGGGCACTTCACCGCCGGCACCGGCGGGCACGACAGCGGCAACCACGGGCCGATCCTGGCGACCTACGCCAATATCGAAACCAAAGCGGTCGACTACCTGGGCGGCACCTACACGGTCAGCCCCGACCTGAGCGTCGCGCTCTACGGCTCGCAGTTCCAGGACCTGTGGCACCAGTACTACGCCAGCGCCCAGCTCGCCCTGCCGCTCGCTGCCG
>DASQBU010000097.1:0-7699 GCA_035635035.1 Pseudomonas sp. | reverse complement strand
GGTGGTCGGCGCGCCGCTGCTCGGCCCGCTGCTCGGCCGCCTGCCGCGCCAGCAGGCGCTGATGTGGCTGATGGGCGCCTACACCCTCGGCAACCTGGCCTGCGCCCTGGCGCCGGACTACGCCTGGCTGGTCGCCGCGCGACTGTTCACCGCGGTCAGTCACGCCGGCTTCTTCGGCTGCGCCACCCTGCTGGCCGCCGAGCTGGCGCCGCCGCAGCGGCGCGCCTCGGCCATGGCCCTGGTGCTCAGCGGGCTGACCATCGCCAACGTGCTCGGCGTGCCGCTGGGCGCCTGGTTCGGCCAGGCCAGCAGCTGGCGGATGACCTTCTTCGCCGTCGCCGGCTGCGGCCTGTGCACCCTGCTCGCCCAGTGGTGGTGGCTGCCGCGCGGCCGCGGCGTGCCCAGCCACGGCGGCGGCGCCTGGAGCGGCGTGCTGCGCCGTCCGGTGCTGCACGCCCTCGGCGTGTGCTGCCTATCTTCGGTGGCGCTGTTCAGCGTGTTCACCTACATCAGCCCGCTGCTGCGCGAGGCCGGCGGCTTCTCCGCCAACCTGAGCAACACCGGCCTGCTGGTATTCGGCGTCGGCCTGACCCTCGGCAACCTGCTCGGCGGGCGCCTGGCCGACCGCGGCCAGCGTCATGCCGTGCCGCTGGCCCTCGGCGCCAGCGCCCTGGCCTTGCTCGGCCTGTTCGCCTTCCTCCCGGTGACGCCGGCGACCCTGGCCCTGCTGCTGGTCTGGGGCATGGCCAGCTTCGCCATTTCCTCGCCGCTGCAGCTGCTGCTGGTCGAACAGGCCGGCGAGTCGGCGGGGTTGGCCGCCACCCTCAGCCACGCCGCCTTCAACCTCGGCAACGCCAGTGGCGCCTGGTTCGGCGGGCTGTGGCTGGGCGCCCAGTTCGGCCTGGACAAGCTGCCGCTGCTCGGCGTGGCCCTGCTGCTGGCGACCGTCGCCGCCGCCTGGCCGCTGCCGCGCCTGCGTCCGGCGCGCGAGCGCCTCGGCCTGTGACGCCGCACGTCCGGCCAGCGTTCTGCCGCGTCGCGGCTGACCTACGCTTTCCCTGCTGACCCGGCCGCACGGGCGACCGGCTCCGGCAGCGATACGCGGGAGGTGGGCGATGGGCAAGGCAGAACTGAAACACTTCGGCCAGCCGGACGAGGTGCGCGAATTTCCCAAGGGCCGGCTGGAGCTGGTGAAGATCGGCGGGGCGACCGTCGGCCGGGCCATCCTCGAGCCCGGCTGGCGCTGGGCGACCTCGGTGCAGCCGATCGCCAAGACCCACAGCTGCGAGGCGCCGCACTTCCAGTACCACGTCGCGGGCGTGCTGCACGTGGTGATGGACGATGGCCGCGAGTTCGACTGCCATCCGGGCGACGTGTCGCTGCTGCCCGAGGGCCACGACGCCTGGGTGGTCGGCGACGAGCCGGCGGTGGTGGTCGACTTCCAGGGCATGGTCGATTTCGCCAAGGCGCACTAGGCGTGCCCTGGCGCCTGGCCGCCGACGCCCTGCTGGTCCTGCACCTCGGCTTCGTGCTGTTCCTCCTGTTCGGCGGGCTGCTGGTGGCGTGGAAGCGCGGCTTCCTGCTGCTGCACCTGCCGGCAGCGATCTGGGGGGTGGTCGTCGAACTGGCCGACCGTGCCTGCCCGCTCACCGACTGGGAAGTCCGGCTGCGCCAGCGCGCCGGCGAGGCCGGTTACCAGGAGGGCTTCGTCGCGCACTACCTGCTACCGCTGCTCTACCCCGACTGGCTGAGCCTGCCGGTGCAGTACGTGCTGGCCGGCGTGGTGGTCGCGGTCAACCTGCTGGTCTACGGCTGGGTGGCCTGGCGCTGGCGGCGGCGTTAGCGCATCGCCGAGTCGGTGACGACTTCCTCGCCGGCCACCATGAACTTGCCGAAGCCACGGTGGTGCACGGTGCGCGGCGCGCTCACCGCCGGGTCGCGCCAGGCCTTGACCACCTCGAGGACGAAGAAGTTGTACTGGCCGACCAACTGGCGATCCACCACCCGGCACTCGAGGTTGGCGTAGCACTCCTCCACCCGCGGCGGCTCCACCCGTTCGGAAGGCACCGCGGTGAGGCCGAAGCGGGCGAACTTGTCGACCTCGTCGCCATGGCTGTTGCCGCAGCCCACCAGCTGGTCGCGCAGCTCCACCGTCGGCACGTTGAGCACGCACTCGCCGGTCGTCTCCAGCGCGGCGAAGGAGAAGTTCGCCGCGCTGACCACGCAGCCCACCTGCGGCGGCTCGAACTCCAGCATGCAGTGCCAGGACATCGGCATCAGGTTGGCCCGCCCGTCCTGCGCGGTGCTCAGCAGCAGCACCGGGCCGGGCTCGAGCACGGCGTAGACCTCGGCCAACGGCAGTTCGACTTTCATCGCGCACCCTCCCCTGCAGATCCCTAGACGATAGACGCCCGGCGCCGCGCTGCAGTACTTTGAGCGCCCCCACCCGCTCGTCTGGACGGACGGGCACTGCATGGACGCAGGAGAGACGAATGGACGCCCTGTCGCTGTACGAAAAGACCTTCCTCATCCTCGGCAGCCAGCTGGCGCTGACCTGGCTCAGCACCCTGGCCCTGATCGGCCTGCTGCGCCGCCAGTACCACGCCCGGGCCGCCTGGGTCGGCGGCGCCATCAACCGGCACGGCCAGCTCGATCTCAGCCTCGACTGGCACTACGTCAAGCCGTACTGCTGGACGCTGCTGGTGCTGTACATCGGCAGCTTCTTCGCCCTGGCGTTCTTCGGCCGCCACGACCTCGCCTACGGCCTGCCGCTGTTCAGCCTGTGGTCGGTGCTCGGCGGGCTGACGCTGGCCCTGTGCCTGGTCGAGGTGGACGAGAACCTCGGCGCGCGGGTGCTCGGCCTGACCGCGCTGATCACCTTCGCCGCCGGCCTGATCGGCGCCCGCTCGGGCATCGACTTCGCCCCGCTGCGCGCGCCCCTGCACGCGGCCCTGCTGCTGCTCATCGCCATCGGCATCCTGCGCCTGTTCGTCGCCATCGACGGCTGGCTGCGCCGCCTGCTGGCGCTGCTGGGCATCGTGGTATTCGTCGGCTACCTGCTCTACGACTTCCACCATCTCAACCGGCTCGCTACGCAGGCCGGGGCCAACACCTGGGCAAACGCCATCCACATGACGATCGAGATCTACCTGGACATCGTCAACCTGTTCCTCAAGCTGCTCCAACTACTGAGCCGCCACTGAGCCATGCTTGCCGCAGGCCACCGCGAGAACCGCACATGCACGAGACGACCGACGACAGGCCGCGCTGGGTGCTCTACCGCATCGACGACAACGGCAACGAGCTGGAGATGCGCCGCTTCGCCGAGCGCACCGAAGCCGAGGCGGCCATGCGCGAGTACGAGGCGCGCGGGCACAAGCAGGCGTATCTGGTGCGCGAGGACAAAGGCGCAGAACCGTAGGGTGGAAAACGACCGCTGGTCTTTTCCACCCAATCTTCGGCGGAGCAGCGGTGGAAAATCGCTTCGCGAGTTTTCCACCCTACCCAAGAGTCGGGCGTCAGACTTTCAGCTCGAACTCGTCGGCATCCCGGTAGGCCGGGAAGCGGCTGCGGAAGGTGGCCAGCGCCTGCGCCGACAGGGTGATCTGGAACACCCCTTCGGCCTCGCCCGGCGCCAGCAGCGACTCGCCCTGGAAGTCGAGCACCTGGCTGTCGCCGGCGTGCGGGTAGCCGTTGCCATCGGCGCCGATGCGGTTGACCGCGGCCACGTAGCACAGGTTCTCGATACCGCGCGCCGGCAGCAGGCGATTCCAGGCGCTGCGCCGCGCTGCCGGCCAGCTGGCGATGTACAGCAGCAGGTCGGTGTCGTGCGGGTCGCGGCTCCACACCGGGAAACGCAGGTCGTAGCAGACCAGCGGGCGCACCTGCCAGCCCTTGACCTCCAGCAGCACGCGCTCCTCGCCGGCGGCGTAGTGCTCGTGCTCGCCGGCCATGCGGAACAGGTGGCGCTTGTCGTAGTGGGCGCAGCTGCCGTCCGGGCGCGCCCAGTACAGGCGGTTGCGGTAGCTGCCGTCGGCGGCATGGGTGATCACGCTGCCGACCACCACGGCGTTGAGCCGCGCGGCCTGGGCCAGCAGCCAGGCGCGGCTGGGGCCGTGCTCTTCCTCGGCCAGCGCCGCGGCGTTCATCGAGAAGCCGGTGCTGAACATCTCCGGCAGGATCACCAGGTCGGCGCCCTCGGCCCAGTCCAGCAGCTTGGCGAAGTGGGCGTGGTTGGCCGCCGGGTCCTGCCAGACCGGGGCGGTCTGTACCAGGGCCAGCTTGAGGTCGGGCAAAGTGCTCAGGTCGCGCATGGAATCTCTCCGAAAGTCCTTGGTTATTGTTGTTGCCGGTGGCCAGGGCCGGCGACGCCGCTGCCCTGGCCACCACGGTACATTCCGGTGGACAGCGCTACGCGGCTGTCCAGCCTACGGGCGGGCGGCTCACACCCGGCACAATTTCTCCGCTGCCTGGCGCAGGGTCTCCTCGCGCTTGGCGAAGCAGAAACGCACCAGGCGCAGGTCCTTGGGCGCGTCCTGGTAGAACACCGACACCGGGATGGTCGCCACGCCGTGTTCGCGGGTCAGCCACAGCGACATCTCCACGTCGGAGAGATCGTCGCGGATCGCCGAGTAGTCGGCCAATTGGAAATAAGTCCCAGGCGTGCGCGTGAAGGTGAAGCGCGAGCCGGCGAGTAGGTCGCAGAACAGGTCGCGCTTGGCCTGGTAGAAGGCCGGCAGCTCGGCGACGTGCTCGGGGTGGGCGGCCATGTAGTCGGCCAGCGCCCACTGCAGCGGGGTGATGCCGCAGAAGGTGACGAACTGGTGGACCTTGCGCAGCTCGGCGGACAGCGCCGGCGGCGCCACTACGTAGCCGGTCTTCCAGCCGGTGACGTGGTAGGTCTTGCCGAACGAGCTGACCACGAAGGCGCGCGCATACAGCTCCTCGTGGGCCAGCACGCTGGCGTGCGCCACGCCGTCGAATACCAGGTGCTCGTAGACCTCGTCGCTGATCAGGTAGATCTCCCGCTCGCGGATCAAGGCGGCCAACTGGTCCAGCTCGGCGCGGGAGATCAGCGCGCCGCTGGGGTTGTGCGGGCTGTTGAGGATGATCAGCCGGGTGCGCGGGCTGAGCGCGTCGGCCAGGCGCTGCCAGTCGATGGCGAAGTCCGGCAGGGCCAGCGGCACGTGCACGCAGCGCCCGCCGGCCAGCTCCACCGAGGGCTCGTAGCTGTCGTAGCAGGGGTCGAAGACGATCACCTCGTCGCCGGGGCGGACCAGCGCCTGCACCGCGCAGAAGATCGCCTCGGTGGCGCCGGGGGTGATGGTCACCTCGGCGTCCATGTCCACCGCGCGGCCGTAGCTGCGGGCGATCTTGTGCGCCACCTGCTCGCGCAGCGCCGGCAGGCCGGTCATCGGCGCGTACTGGTTGTGCCCGGCCATCACGTGGCGGCCGACCGCCTCGCGCAGCGCCTGCGGGCCGTCGAAGTCCGGGAAGCCCTGCGACAGGTTGAGGGCGCCGGTCTGCGCGGCGAGCTGGGACATGGTGGTGAAGATGGTGGTGCCCACGTTGGGCAGCTTGCTGACGATCATCGCAGTTCCTGAAAGCGTGGAGCGCAAGCGGCGAGGATAGCGCGATCCACTGCGCCGCGGCAGCCGCGCGCGACGGCAATTTCCCCGCCCCGCCAGCCACAACTGCCGGCTGCGTCAGCCTCCCCGCCGGCGCGCTGCGCTATGCTCGGAGGCAGACCATCGTCACGAGAAAGGATGCTCCGATGAACAAAGCCCAACGCCGCTCCGAGAAGTTCTTCCAGCTCGCCCTGTGGGCGGTCGCCGTGGTGTTCGCCGGCTTCCTGATCAACCTCGGCGGCGCGCTGGTGCGCAACCTGCCGCTGGTCGAGCAGCGCTACACCGTGGAGGACTTCCTCGACCAGGCCGGCGCCGACCAGGCGGAGCAGGCCATCCAGCAGCAGCGCAAGCTGGCCGAGGAGATCGGCGACGCCCTCGAGCAGGGCCGCCTGAAGCTGGAGGCAGCGCGGCAGAACAGCCAGACCGCCCGCGACAGCCTGAACGCCTGGCTGGCCAGCCGCCAGGTCACCCAGCAGGCCGCCCAGGACGAGCAGCTGCTGCTGCGCACCCAGGCGCTGGAGCAGATCAAGCTCGCCGAGCGCAATACGCGGGCCGAAGTGGAAGCCGACGAGAAGCGCCTGCTCGACGCCCAGCAGGCGCAGCGCCGCGCGCAGAAGCAGCTCGACGAGCTGCGCAGCGCGGCCTACGACAAGATGACCCGCGAGCAGAGCCATCAGGAACTCAAGGTGTTCCTGATCCGCCTGGCAATCACCCTGCCGCTGCTGGCGGTGGCCGGCTGGCTGTTCGCCCGCCAGCGCAAGAGCACCTGGTGGCCCTTCGTGTGGGGCTACATCTACTTCGCGCTGTTCGTGTTCTTCGTCGAACTGGTGCCCTACCTGCCGAGCTACGGCGGCTACGTGCGCAACATCGTCGGAGTGATCATCACCGCGCTGGTCGGCCGCCAGGCGATCGTCTCGTTCAACCGCTACCGCGAGCGCCAGCGCGAAGCCGAGGCCAAGCCCGACGCCGAGCGGCGCCAGGAGATTTCCTACGACACCTCGCTGCTGCGCCTGGCCAAGAAGGTCTGTCCCGGCTGCGAGCGACCGGTCGACCTGGACAACCCGCAGATCGACTTCTGCCAGCACTGCGGCCTCAGCCTGTTCGACCACTGCGCGCAGTGCCACACGCGCAAGAGCGCCTTCGCGCGCTTCTGCTTCGCCTGCGGCGCCGACGCCAGCCATCCGGCGCAGCCGCCGGCGCCGTAGGGGTTACTTCTTCTTGCCAGGCCCGGCCGGGCGCTTGGCGCCGCCCAGGCTGGGCATCTTGCGCACCGCCTTGACCTTGGGCGCGCTGCTGTCGATCCAGTTGCCCAGCGGCTTGGCGGCCTTGCCCGGCTTGCCCAGCTCGACCTTGGGCTGCTTGGGTTTCTTCGGCTTTTTCAGCACCAGGCCGTCAATGGTGGTCTGCGGCACGCGGTGGTCGGGGACGAAGCCCGGCTCGTCGCGGCGCGGCAGCACCTGACGGATCAGCGCCTCGATGGCGGCGAGCAGTTGTACCTCGTCGGCACACACCAGCGAGAGCGCCTCGCCGCTGGCGCCGGCGCGCCCGGTGCGGCCGATGCGGTGCACGTAGTCCTCGGCGACGATCGGCAGGTCGAAGTTGACCACCAGCGGCAGATCGTCGATGTCCAGGCCGCGCGCCGCCACGTCGGTGGCCACCAGCACCTGTACCTCGCCGGCCTTGAAACGCTCCAGCGCACGCAGGCGCGCCGGCTGCGGCTTGTCACCGTGGATCGCGTCGGCGCCGACGCCCATCTGCTGCAGCTCGGTGACCAGCTCCTCGACGCCCTTGCGGGTCTTGACGAACACCAGCACCTGACCCCAGCGCCGTGCCTTGAGCAGGTGGCAGAACAGCTCGCTCTTGCGCTTCTTGTCCACCGTGATCAGCGACTGCTTGACGGTCTGCGCCGCGGTGTTGCGCGGGCTGACCTCGATGGAGAGCGGGTCGCGCAGCAGCAGCTTGGCCAGCTCGCGGATGGTCTCGGAGAAGGTCGCGGAGAACAGCAGGGTCTGCCGGCGCCGCGGCAGCATGGCGAACAGCTCGTTGAGCTCGCGGGAAAAACCCAGGTCGAG
>DASQBU010000096.1:0-3086 GCA_035635035.1 Pseudomonas sp. | reverse complement strand
ATGCTGGTACTGGAAGCCCAGGGCCGCGCCCTCGGCCAGGTGCCGCTGTGGCGTCACCAGCTGGCCGCCGCGACCCTGGCGAAATTCGCCCCGGAAGCCGCCGCCGAAACCGTGCAGGCCGCCGCCGAGAGCCGCCGCCTGCTGACCCTGTCGCTCGACGGCCTGGCCAGTGCCCGCGGCATCGCCTTGGAGGCCAGCGAAGTCGCCGGCGGCTGGCAGCTCGATGGCTCGGTGTCCGCCGTGCCGCTGGGCGCCGACGTCTGCCAGGCGCTGCTGCTGGCCCGCGTGGCCGGTGCGCCGCGCCTGCTGCTGGTCGACCTGCGCGTCGCCGGCATCGACAAGACCGCCGGGGTGTTCACCCAGGGCGAGGCGGTCGCCGACCTGACCTTCAGCTCCGTGGTGGTGCCCAGCGCGGCGCTGCTGCCGGCCGCCGCGCTGGACTGGCTGGAAAGCCGCGCCATCGCCGCGCTGGCCGCCCTGCAGCTGGGCGTCTCCGCCGAACAGATCCGCCGCACCGTGGAATACGTCAGCGAGCGCCGCCAGTTCGACCGCGCCATCGGCAGCTTCCAGGCGGTGCAGATGAGCATGGCCGACGCGCACATCGCCGTCGAAGCGCTGCGCTCGGCGCTCTGGCAGCTGGTCTGGCGTCTCGACGCCGGCCTGCCGGCGACCTCCGAGGCGCTGGCGACCAAGTACCTCGCCTGCGAGGCCGGCCACCTGGTCGGCCACAAGGCGCAACACGTGCACGGCGGCATCGGCGTCGACCTGACCTATCCGATCCACCGCTACCTCTACTGGAGCCGCGCCCTGGGCATCACCCTCGGCGGCGCCGCCGCGACCCTCGAGCGCCTCGGCGACTGGCTGGCCAACAACGACAAGCTGGGATGGAAATATGACCTCGAAGAAAACCAAGGCATTTGACGAAGTGCTCCCCGGCCAGGCGCTGCCGGAGCTGGCGATCCCGATCACCGTGCAGCTGATCACCGCCGGCGCCATCGCCACCCGCGACTACTTCCCCGGCCACCACGACAAGGACGCCGCGCGCCAGCTCGGCTCGCCGCACGTGTTCATGAACATCCTCACCACCAGCGGCCTGGCGCAGCGCTACGTGGAGGACTGGGCCGGCCCCGCCGCGCGCTTCCGGGATCTCAAGATCAAGCTGGGCGCGCCGAACTACCCGGGCGACACCATGACCTTCACCGGCGAGGTGAGCGGTCGCGACGAGGCCAGCCGCACCGTAGAGGTGACGCTGAAGGGCAAGAACTCCATGGGCAACCACGTGACCGGCACGGCCACGCTGGTGCTGCCGTAAGGCGCAGGAGAGACAGGATATGACGACCAATTCGATTTCCGGACGCGCGGCCATCGTCGGCCTCGGCGCGACCGAATTCTCCAAGAACTCCGGGCGCACCGAGCTGCGCCTGGCCATGGAAGCCACCCTGGGCGCGCTGGCCGACGCCGGCATCGACCCGTCCGAGGTGGAAGGCTTCAGCTCCTACACCATGGACAACGTGCCCGAATACGAGGTGGCGCGCCTGCTCGGCTGCAAGAACGTCAAGTTCTTCTCGCAGATCCCCCACGGCGGCGGCGGCGCCTGCGCGCCGCTGATGCACGCGGCGATGGCCGTGGCCACCGGCGTGGCCAAGGTGGTGGTGGTGTACCGGGCGATGAACGAGCGCTCCTGGTACCGCTTCGGCAAGCCGCACGACTTCGGCGGCGCGCCGATCTTCGACGCGGTCAACTACGGCTGGTACATGCCGCACGGCTTCCACACCCCGGCCGCCTGGGTCGGCATGTTCGCCCAGCGCTACATGCACACCTACGGCGCCACCAGCGAGGACTTCGGCCGCGTCGCCGTGGCGGTGCGCGACTTCGCCGCCACCAACCCGGCGGCGTTCTTCTACGGCAAGCCGATCACCCTGGAAGAGCACCAGGCCTCGCGCTGGATCTGCGAACCGCTGCACCTGCTCGACTGCTGCCAGGAGTCCGACGGCGCGGTGGCCATGGTCATCACCTCGGCCGAGCGCGCCCGCGACCTGCGCCAGAAGCCGGTGATCATCAAGGGCGCCTCGCAGGGCATCGCCGAGGGCCAGCAGAGCATGACCTCGTTCTACCGCCCGGACATCACCGGCCTGCCGGAGATGGGCGTGGTGGCCCGCGAGCTGTACGCGCAGTCCGGCCTCGGCCCGCAGGACCTGCAGACCGCGGTGATCTACGACCACTTCACCCCGTTCGTGCTGCCGCAGCTGGAGGAGTTCGGCTTCTGCAAGCGCGGCGAGGCCAAGGACTTCATCCGCGACGGCCTGCACGCCCGCGGCGGCAGCCTGCCGATCAACACCCACGGCGGCCAGCTCGGCGAGGCCTACATCCACGGCATGAACGGCGTGGCCGAGGGCGTGCGCCAGGTGCGCGGCACGTCGGTCAACCAGGTCGCCGGCGCGGAGAACGTGCTTGTCACCGCCGGTACCGGCGTGCCCACCAGTGGCCTGATCCTGGGCGCGGCCTGAGGAGCGCAACATGTTCGTCGACCTGACTCCCGAGCAACACGCCCTGCGCCTGAAGGTGCGGGACTACTTCCAGAACCTGATGACCCCCGAGCTGCGCAGCGAACTGCGCGGCAAGGAAGGCGGCGAGCTGTACCGCCAGACCATCCGCCAGATGGGCCGCGACGGCTGGCTGGCGGTCGGCTGGCCGAAGCAGCACGGCGGCCAGGGCTACGCCGCCACCGAGCAGCTGATCTTCTTCGAGGAGGCCAACATCGCCGGCGCGCCGCTGCCCTTCGTCACCATCAGCACGGTGGGACCGGCGCTGATGGAGCACGGCAGCGCGCTGCAGAAGGAGAAGTTCCTGCCCGGCATCGCCGCCGGCGAGATCATCTTCGCCATCGGCTACTCCGAGCCGGATGCCGGTTCCGACCTGGCGGTGCTGAAGACCACCGCGCGCCTGGAAGGCGACCATTTCGTGGTCAACGGCAACAAGCTGTGGACCTCCGGCGCCGAGGCGGCCGACTACATCTGGCTGGCCGCGCGCACCGACCCGGAGCGCCCGCGGCACAAGGGCGTGTCGATCCTGATCCTCGACACCCG
>DASQBU010000095.1:0-3072 GCA_035635035.1 Pseudomonas sp. | reverse complement strand
GGCGGCGGCTCAGTCCCAGCGCCGCGCGGCCGCCTGATCGCTGGCGCGGCCGTCGACCCAGCGCGCGCCTTCCGGGGTGTCCTCGCGCTTCCAGAACGGCGCGCGGGTCTTCAGGTAATCCATGATGAAGTTGCAGGCGTCGAAGGCGGCCTGGCGATGGCTGCTGGCGGTGCCGACAAAGACGATCGGCTCGCCCGGCAGCAGGTGGCCAACGCGATGCAGGATCTCCACGCCGAGCAGCGGCCAGCGCGCGCGCGCCTGCTCGACGATACCGGCCAGCGCCTTCTCGGTCATCCCCGGATAGTGCTCGAGGGTCATCGCCGCCACCGGATTGCCGTCGTTGTAGTCGCGCACGTAGCCGACGAAGCCGACCACCGCGCCGATGCCGGCGTTGGCGGCGTGCAGCGCCTCCAGCTCAATGCCGGGCTGGAAAGGCTCGTTCTGGACGCGGATCGCCATGTCAGCCTCCGGTCACCGGCGGGAAGAAGGCCACCTCGTCGCCGTCGGCCAGCGGCTCGGCGAGGCTGCACAGCTCCTGGTTGCGTGCGCACATCAGGCTCTGCTCGGCCAGTACCAGCCAGGGGCCGCCACGCTCCAGCAGCTGCCGGCGCAAGGCCTCCAGGCTGTCCAGCGTGGCCGACCATTCCAGGCGCTCGCCGTCGGTTCCCAGCGCCTCGCGGTAACGGGCGAAATAGCGCACCTCGATCATCGGACCTCCTCCGCACGGTAGTCGCCGCTCTTGCCGCCGCTCTTCTCCAGCAGGCGCACCCGCTCGATGGTCATGCCGCGGTCCACCGCCTTGCACATGTCGTAGAGGGTCAGCGCAGCGACGCTGGCGGCGGTCAGCGCCTCCATCTCCACCCCGGTCTGCCCGGCCAGCTTGCAGCGCGCGACGATGCGCACCGCCTCCGCCCCCTCGGGCTCCAGCTCGACGCGGATGCCGGTGAGCAGCAGCGGGTGGCACAGCGGGATCAGCTCGTGGGTCTTCTTCGCCGCCATGATCCCGGCGATCCGCGCCACGGCGAACACGTCACCCTTGGGGTGGCCGCCGGAGACGATCAGCGCCAAGGTGTGCGGCTGCATGCGCACCAGCGCCTCGGCGCTGGCCTCGCGCTCGGTGACCGCCTTGGCGGTGACGTCGACCATGTTGGCCCGCCCCTGGGCGTCGAGATGGGTCAGCCCGGCGGCGCTCCCCACGGCCGGTTGGGGGGCCGCCTCGGCCTGCGCCGTGCCGACCGCTGGCGCCAGCGGCGGGCGGGACTCTTCGCTGGACGCCCCCGGCGCGGCCGCCACCAGCGCCTCGAGCGTATTCAGATTGGCCAGCCGGGGGTCGTCCTGCGCACAGCCCAGCACCTGGGCGTCGGTCGCCAGCAGGAAGCGCAGCGGGCTGCGCTCGCCCGCCTGCCACTGGCGCTCCAGCTCGCCCTGCAGGCTGCGCGGAATCATGCAGAACAGCGGCTCCATCTGCCCGCCGCGGCGCAGCAGCAACGGCCGCTGCGGCTCGCGCACGGACTGATGGCGCATGGCAAAGATCAGGTCGTCGTCGATATGCGGCGCATCGCAGGGCAGCACCAGCAGCCAGTCGTGGCGCATCGCGGCGAGGCCGGCGCGGATGCCGGCCAGCGGCCCGGGGAAATCGTTGCTGTCGTCGCCCACCAGACGGTCTGCCCAGGGCGCGTAGCTTTCGGCGTTGCGGTTGCAGGAGATGATCAGGTCGTCGGTCAACGGCTGTACCCGTTCGCTCATCGTGGCGATCAACGGACGGCCGGCAAACTCCACCAGTCCCTTGTCCACCCCGCCCATGCGTCGTCCGCGTCCGCCGGCAAGCAGCAGCACGGAACAGGGGGGCAGGTCAGCGGCAACGGACATGGCAATTCTCCAGGCTATCGGAATTGGGCGATGGTACACCGCCAGGCGCGCAGCACCCGCCAAGTGTTCCACAGATGCAATCTTGATGCCTGAAGGTATGCGCCGGCCGTGCGCCTCAGCCCTCCGGCTGCTCCAGCGCCTCGACCAGCGCCTTGAGGAAACGCCCCGCCTCGCCGCCGGTGACCGCGCGGTGGTCGAAGGTCAGCGACAGCGGCATGACCGGATGCACCTCCACCTTGCCGTGCACCGCCACCGGCTGATCGCGGATCACCCCGGCGCCGACGATGGCCACCTGCGGCGGCACCACGATGGGGTTGGCGTAGCGGCCGAACAGGGTGCCGAAGTTGGACAGGGTGAGGGTCGCGCCCATCATCTCCTGCGGCGGGATCGAGCGCGCCTTGACCGCGTCGCGCATGTGCCGGACGCCGTCGCGCAGGTCGTCGCCGTCGCGCCCGCCGACATTGCGCAGCACCGGGACGAACAGCCCGTCCGGGGTGTCCACGGCGATGCCGAGGTCGAGCTGCTCGTGGCGGCGCACCGCCAGCGCCTTGCCGTCGAACCAGGCGTTGAGCCCCGGCTCGGCGCGGCAGGCCGCGGCGATGGCCTGGGCCAGGCGCACCAGCGGCTCGCGGGCGGTCGGCCAGCGGCTGAGATCGGCGTCCTCGGTCAGCATCACCGGCACCACTTCGGCGTGGGCGCGGGCCATGTTCAGCGCCATGCTGCGCCGCACGCCACGCAGGCGCTCGCCGCCGAAGCTGGCGCGGGCGCTCTCGGCGGCCGCCTCGACATCGCCGCGGGTGATCAGCCCGTCGGCGCCGGAGCCGCTCAGCCCGCCCAGCTCCACGCCGAGCTGACGGGCCAGCTGGCGCACCGCAGGGGTGGCGCGCGGCGCCAGGTGCTCGCGGGTCGAGGGCGCGGCGCCGACGAAGAAGCTGTCGCCCTGCCCCTCCCCGCCGGCCTCCAGCTTGCCGACCACGGTGCCGGCGTCCTCGCCCTCGCCCTCGTAGGCGAGCAGCGGCTCGCCGACGTGGAGCAGGTCGCCCTCGGCGCCGTAGGTCTTCAGCACCACGCCGTCGTAGGGCGCGGGAATGTCGACGATGGCCTTGGCGGTCTCCACCGAGACCAGCAGCTGGTCGGCACTGACGCGGTCGCCGGGCTTGACGTGCCACTGGACGATTTCCGCCTCCTGCAGGCCTTCGCCGA
>DASQBU010000094.1:0-1525 GCA_035635035.1 Pseudomonas sp. | reverse complement strand
CCGCGCGCAGGCGCTGGTGTGCTCCGCCAGGCACTCCGGCGTCTCGCCGCGATGGCGGGCGACCTCGTTGAGCACCTCGACCAGGAACGCCGGCTCGTTGTGGCCGTGCTTCGGCCGTGGGCGCAGGGTGCGCGGCAGCAGGTAGGGCGCGTCGCTTTCCAGCATCAGCCGGCCGGCGGGGATCTCGCGCACCAGTTCGTGCAGGTGGCTGCCGCGGCGTTCGTCGCAGATCCAGCCGGTGATGCCGATGTGCAGGTCGAGGTCCAGGTAGGCGTACAGCGCGCGCTTCTCGCCGGTGAAACAATGCACCACCGCGGCGCCCAGGCGGTCGCGGTAGTGGCGCAGGATCGCCAGCAGGCGCTCGCTGGCCTCGCGCTCGTGGAGGAACACCGGTTTGCCCAGCTCGCAGGCCAGCGCCAGCTGCTCTTCCAGGGCGCGTTCCTGCTGCGGGCGCGGTGAGAAGTCGCGGTTGAAGTCCAGCCCGCATTCACCCACCGCGCGCACCGGCGCTTCGGCCAACAGCGCGCGCAGGCCGCGGGCGCTGTCGGCGTTCCACTGGCTGGCCTCGTGCGGGTGCAGGCCGGCGGTGGCGAACAGCCGCCGGCCGCTCGGATCGAGCTGGCGGCACAGGGCCAGGGCCTCCTCGCTGTCGGCCAGCGAGGTGCCGGTGAGCACCATCTGGCGCACCCCGGCGGCCTCGGCGCGGGCGAGGAACGCCTCGCGGTCGCGGGCGAAGGAGGCGTGGGTCAGGTTGACCCCGATGTCGATCAGTTGCATGGCGCGGCACCTTGGGCTGGCCGAGTCTCCGGCGGATTCGGCATGGGCGAAGGGCGTCAATTTAACTGCGGACGTGCGGAAAAGGCAGCGTTGCATGGGGGAGGGCAATCGTTCGGCCGGCTTGTCGATCGATTTTTTCGAACGGTTTGGTGGGTTTTTTCCGCCGTTCGTCTCGCTTCGTTCGGCTAGATTGAACGCATCCCCCCTGGAAAAGGTTGCCGGTCATGAATGCCTTCTGCGCGTCCCTGCTATCCACCCGTGGCGGCTACGGCCTGGCCGTGCTGCGCATCGTCGTCGGCCTGACCTTCATGGCGCACGGTTCGCAGAAGCTGTTCGGCCTGTTCGGCGGCTACGGCCTGGCCGGCACCGGCCAGTGGCTGGAGTCGGTCGGCATCGCCCCCGGCTACTTTATGGCGCTGCTGGCCGGCAGCGGCGAATTCTTCGGCGGCCTGGCCCTGCTGATCGGCCTGCTGGTGCGCCCGGCCTCGCTGGTGACGGCGGTGGTGTCGCTGGTGGCGATGTTCAGCGTGCACTGGGCCAAGGGCTTCTTCATCACCAACGGCGGCTACGAATACGCCCTGACCCTGCTGGTGGTCAGCGTGGCGCTGCTGATCGACGGCGCCGGCAGGCTGTCCCTGGACGGCGCCCTGAGCCAGCGCTGTGCCGCGCGGCGCTGCGGCTCAGGGATAGTCGATCTCGACCACGTACCAGGTTCGCTCCCCGGCCGGGGTGTGCACCTGCACCTCCG
>DASQBU010000093.1:0-5123 GCA_035635035.1 Pseudomonas sp. | reverse complement strand
GCCGGGGTAGGCGGGCGCGGAGGGCAGCGGGCAGTCCGGCAGCGCCTCGCGGGCGGCGTGGAAGTCGAGCAGCAGCGGCGCCAGGGGGTGGTGGGACGGGGTGCAGCTCAGCTCGATCTGGCCGCGTTCGGCCAGGCTCCGATAGCGTGGAATCAGCTCGCTCAGGACGCGGGCCAGCTCGGCCAGCAGGGCTTGCCGCTCCGCCCGTTCGAACTGGCTACCCTTGGCCATCAGCTCGGGAATGATGCCGCCGGCGCGGCGCAGGGTTTCGCCGCTCCAGGCCAGCACATACCAGGTGGCCAGCTCGGTGAAGTAGCTGTCGGCGAGGTAGTGCAGGCCGTCGCCGTCCTGGCCGCGGGCCAGGTTCGCCAGGTCGCGCAGGCGCCGGTAGGGCGCGAAGGGCTCGAGCATGGTCGGCGCATGGCAGCGGAAGGCGATGTCGAGCAGCCAGGCGCGCTCGCTGGCGGGCAGCGCCTGCGTGTCCGGCCAGTCGAGGATGCGCAGCAGCGGATCGCGCCACTGCCGGCTGTCCAGCTGCGCGCAGTAGTCCTCGAGCTGGTCGAGCAGTACCGGGACGAAATTGACCGTGCAGTGCACCCCGGGATGTCGCTCCAGGTGGCTGGCCATGTCGGTGTAGTCCTTGAGCGCGTGCAGCATCACCCAGGGCAGGACGAACTCGCCGCTCTGCGGATGCCGGTAGTCCGGCTGGTGCATGTGCCAGAGCAGGGCGAGATCGGCCATGGCGGGCTAGGGGCGCCAGGCCGAGCCCTGGCCGAGCATCGCCGCGGTGACCAGGGTGATGCCGCGGGGGCTGACGTAGAAGCGCTGGCGGTCTTGCTCCGGATTCACGCCGATGACCATGCCCTCGGGAATCCGGCACTGCCGGTCGATCACGCAGCGCTTGAGCACGGCATGCCGGCCGACCTCGACATCGGCGAGGATCACCGAGTCCTCGACCCGGGCCCAGCTGTGCACCTTGACGCTGGAGAACAGCAGCGAGCGGCTCACCGCCGCCCCGGAGATGATGCAGCCACTGGATACCAGCGAGTCCACGGCCATGCCGCGGCGGTCGTTGTCGTCGAACACGAACTTGGCCGGCGGCAGCTGCTTCTGGTGGGTCCAGATCGGCCATTGGCGGTCGTAGAGGTCGAGCTCGGGCGTGACCTTGGTCATGTCCATGTTCGCTTCCCAGTAGGCGTCGATGGTGCCCACGTCACGCCAGTAGGGTTTCTGCGCCTCGCTGCCGACGCAGGAGTCGGCGAAGCGGTGGGCGTACACCCGGTGGCGGGCGACGATGTGGGGAATGATGTCCTTGCCGAAGTCGCGCGTGGAGCCCGGCGTATGCGCATCGCGCTCCAGCTGCTCGACCAGGAAGCGGGTATTGAAGATATAGACGCCCATCGACGCCAGGGCGCGATCCGGGCGGCCGGGCATGGCCGGCGGGCTCTGCGGCTTCTCGACGAAGTCGACCACGCGGTCGTCGCCGTCCACTTCCAGCACGCCGAACTCGCGGGCGTCGGCCAGCGGTACGTCGATGCAGGCGACGGTCATGTCGGCCCCCTGGCGCACGTGGGCGGCCAGCATGCGGCCATAATCCATCTTGTAGATGTGATCGCCGGCGACGATCAGCATGTATTCGGGCTGGCAGCGGTGGATGAAGTGCAGATTCTGGTACACCGCATCGGCGGTGCCCTGGTACCACTGGGTTTCGTCGATCTGCTGCTGGGCGGGCAGCAGCTGGATGAACTCGTCGAAGCGGCCGTCGAGGAAGCTCCAGCCGCGCTGGATGTGGCGGATCAGGCTGTGCGCCTTGTACTGGGTGGCCACGCCGATCTTGCGGATGCCCGAATTGACGCAGTTGGACAGGGTGAAGTCGATGATGCGGAACTTGCCGGCGAAGGGCACCGCCGGCTTGGCGCGGAACTCGGTGAGCTGCTGCAGGCGGCTGCCGCGACCGCCGGCGAGGATCATGGCGAAGGTGTTGCGGGTCAGCTGGCTGATGAAGCGCGAGCTGCCCTGGCGTCTATCGTGAAGTCCTGAATCCGGTTGTTGCGGGCCATCCTGAGGCATAGTGGTATGCATCCGTTCCCTCCTTGTTATTGTGCGCCCCCGGCGGGGGACTTCTGCGAGAGGCTGAAAATGACGTTAGCCCACGACCTGCACTTGTTCAACGAAGGGCGCAACTACCAGTCCTACCGCCTGCTCGGCGCCCATCCGCAGGACGGCGACACGCTGTTCCGGGTGTGGGCGCCCAACGCCGCGCAGGTCTGCGTGATCGGCGAGTTCAACGCCTGGCAGGGCGGCGTGCACGCGATGCGCAGCCTGGGCGCCGGCGGGGTATGGGAGGTGGCGGTGCCGGGGGCCGGCCCCGGCGACCTCTATCGCTTCGAGATCGTCGCCAGCGACGGCCGCCGGCTGGAGAAGGGCGATCCCTACGCCCGTGGCTTCGAGCTGCGCCCGGGCACCGCGGCCTACGTGGTCGCGCCCTCGACCTACGCCTGGGGCGACGCCGACTGGCTGCGCCGACGGGCGGCCTGGGACTGGCAGCGTGCGCCGCTGAACATCTACGAAGTGCACGCCGGCTCGTGGATGCGCCACTTCGACGGGCGTCCCTACCGCTGGCCCGAGCTGGCCGAGCGACTGATTCCCTACGCGCTGGCGCAGGGCTATACGCACCTGGAGCTGCTGCCGATCACCGAGCACCCGCTCGACGAGTCGTGGGGCTACCAGACCACCGGCTACTTCGCGCCGACCTCGCGCTACGGCTCGCCAGACGAGCTGCGTGGCTTCGTCGACGCCTGCCACCAGGCCGGCCTTGGCGTGCTGCTCGACTGGGTGCCCGGGCATTTCCCCCAGGACGACTGGGCGCTGGCCCGCTACGACGGCAGCGCGCTGTACGAACACGAGGACCCGCGCCTGGGCCTGCACGCCGACTGGGGAACCCACATCTTCAACTACGGCCGCCACGAGGTGCGCAGCTTCCTGCTGTCCTCGGCGCACTGGTGGCTGGCGGAGTTCCATTTCGACGGCCTGCGCGTCGATGCCGTGGCCTCCATGCTCTATCTCGACTACTCGCGCGAGCCCGGCGAGTGGCTGCCCAACCGCTACGGCGGGCGGGAGAACCTGGAGGCCATCGACTTCCTGCGCGAGCTGAACAGCATGGTGCATGGCGAGTTCCCCGGCGCGCTGACCATCGCCGAGGAGTCCACCGCCTGGCCGCAGGTGTCGCGGCCCACCTACGTCGGCGGCCTGGGTTTTTCGATGAAGTGGAACATGGGCTGGATGAGCGACAGCCTGCGCTATTTCCGCCGCGAGCCGGTGCATCGCCACTGGCACCACGACGAAGTCACCTTCGGCCAGCTCTACGCCTACAGCGAGAACTTCGTCCTGCCGCTGTCCCACGACGAGGTGGTGCACGGCAAGGGTTCGCTGCTCGGCAAGATGCCGGGCGATGCCTGGCAACGCTTCGCCAACCTGCGCCTGCTGCTGGCCTGGCAGGCGTTCACCCCGGGCAAGAAGCTGATGTTCATGGGCGGCGAGTTCGGCCAACTGCGCGAATGGGCGCAGGATCGCGAGCTGGACTGGGGGCTGCTCGCCGATCCCGCCCACGCGGGCGTGCAGCGCCTGTCCGCCGATCTCAACCGCCTGTACCGCGACCTGCCGGCGCTGCACGAGCAGGACTTCGAGCCTGCCGGCTTCGAGTGGATCGATTGCCACGACAGCGAGCACTCGGTGCTGGCCTGGCTGCGCTGGGGACGGGATGGCAGCTGCGTGGTGGTGGCGGTGAACTTCACCCCGGTGCCGCGCAGCGGCTATCGCCTCGGCGTGCCGCAGGCCGGGCGCTACGTCGAAGTGCTGAACAGCGATTCGACCCACTACGGCGGCAGCGACCTCGGCAATGCCGGCGGGGTGGAGGCGGGCGAGGGCGAGTGGATGGGGCGCCCGGCCAGCCTCGCCATCACCTTGCCGCCGCTGGCCGCCGTGCTGCTGAAGCCGGTGCCGGGCTGAGCGGTCGCGCCGGCCTGACACGCTGGAGAGCAGTCCGCTCGCCGTAGCGGTAGAATGCGGCCATGACTGGCCTGAACGCCATCCACTCCCGCCCGGCCAACCCGCTGGGCTGAATCGTTTCGCTTCCCACAGGCTCGTCCGGGCGTCAGCGTGCTACCTGGCGCCCACTTTCCGTTTGCACACAAGGCTCCGCGTTCATGAGCAAAGACCACCAACCGCGCTGGACATCCGGCAGAGTCCGGGATGGCATTGAAGAAGTTCACATCCGGAAGTGGAACTTCTTCATCGATTACATCCAGGAAACCTTCTCGCCCGGCTGCGGCTGGGTTCATCGCGGCCACCGCAAGGACTACTACAAGCTCGAGTCGACCATCGACCGGAAGATTTCCGACAAGTCCCGGACGGAGCAGCTGCGCCAGGAGCAGCTCAACCGCTTCAAGATGGCCATCCGCGGCAAGCGCGGCGCGAACCCGCCGCAATACGACGAGCCCCTGGAGTGGTGGGCGCTCGGCCAGCACTTCGAGCTGCTGACGCCCTTGCTGGACTGGACCCACTCGCCCTATACGGCGGCCTTCTTCGCCTTCGCCAACACCGGCAAGGACGACACGCGCAAGCGCATCATCGTGTCCCTGAACAAGAATGAGGTGGAGGCACGGCCAAACCTGGCCCGGACGGTGCGCTTCTATACGCCGAACTCCGACGAGAATGCCCGCGTTCTCGGCCAGAATGGCCTGTTCTCGTTCTGCGAGTCGGGTGAGGAGCTGGAGTCGCTGATCTCCAGTGAATTCGCCGGCTCGAACCACGCGATCATCCGCAAGATCTACCTGCCCAACGCCGAGCGGATCGATGTCCTGCGCGGGCTCGAGCAGATGAACATCAACCATCTGACGCTGTTCCCGGACCTCAGCGGCGCGAGCAACTACGCCAACATGCAGTTCGAGTTGTACTCCAACCAGTAGTCGGTGGCAGGCCGTTGTCCGGCCTGTCTGCCCTGGCCCGAAAACCCTTACCATAGCGCCGCACTGTCTCATGACCTGGCCGGGAAATCGTCGCATGCTGTCTGCCGTCAAACGCTACAAACAGCTCCTCTCCGGAGCGCTGGCGCGTTACTTCCC
>DASQBU010000092.1:0-12827 GCA_035635035.1 Pseudomonas sp. | reverse complement strand
GGCTCAGCAACGTAAAGCCAGAAGTATCATTCGCGCAGGCAACTGAAGCCTATCGCGGATACGCCAGAGAGATTGATGAGCTTATGCAGAAGGTTTTTTCTGATGGCCATCGAGACTGGCAACGTGTCAACGAATAGCATGGCGGTTGCAGGATTTGCGTGAAAAACAGCTATTGAATTGAAGCAGATGCCTCGCGTTGCAACGCCATGAACTCGCACGGCTACTCCATTCGAATGATGTCGCCCCCCCGCCCCCGTCAAAGAATCCAGCCCGTGTCACACAGGGCGAGCCGCCCCTCAAACACTGGCGGCCCGGGACTTTTTCCCGCACGACCATGGGTGAGTCGATGGAGCAAACAACCAGAATTTCCCCCGAGCAGCTGGTGGCCCGTGTCCGGGCGCTGGTGCCACTACTGACCGAGTGTGCCGCACAGGCCGAGGCCGAGCTGAAGGTGACCGACGAGGTGATCGCCGCGCTGCAGCAGGCGCTGGCCGAGGACTGCCTGCCCACCCCCGGATTCGACGCCCGCTTTCGAGGTTTGAAAAATCCTCCAATCCTGCTCTTATCCCAAGACAGTTCTGGAAACTGGCCCCGTTGGCCCACGCGTCTCCCATGGGCCAAACCCCACCCACACAAGGACGCCCCGATGATCCGCTACCACCTGAACACGCCCCTCCCCGCCTCCGCCGTGGCCGCCGTCTTCGACGCCTCCGGCATTCGCCGCCCCACCCACGACCTGCCGCGCATCGAGCGGATGTTCGCCAATGCCGATCTGGTGCTGTCGGCCTGGGATGGCGAGCGGCTGGTCGGGGTGTGCCGGGCGCTGACGGACTTCAGCTACTGCTGCTATCTGTCCGATCTGGCGGTGGACCGGGCCTATCAGCATCAAGGCATCGGCCGGGAGCTGGTCGAGCGGGTGCGCGCGGCGATTGGCGCGGAGGTGGCGCTGATCCTGCTGTCGGCGCCGGAGGCGATGGAGTATTACCCGCGGCTCGGTTTCGAGCCGATCGACAACGGCTTCATCATCCGCCGCAGCCGCTAACGGGCTGGCCAGGCGTTGCCCCGGCGAGCCGGCAACTTCGGGGCGCACGCCGACGGCCACGCCGGAGGGCCGCCACCCGCCACGCCCAGGCGGGCAGACGGCTTGCCGCCAGGCTCTCGCCCGGCGCCGCGCGGCGCTGACGCCGGGCGTACTTTTCGTGCGGAACCCCGCTATAGTGCGGCGCTGTGCTGAGGTGGCGGAAGGCGGTTCGCTCATGAGGGGTACATTCCTGGTTGGCCTGACCCTGTTGGCCGCGTCGGCCGCGCCCGCCGCCGAGGAGCCGCTGCGCCTGGTGCGCGCGGTCGTTCCGGGCAGCTCGACGCAGGTCGTGGTGGCGGAGGGACAGTTCGAGCCGCGAAGTGTCGGCAGCTACAGCGTGAGGATCTATGCCGGCGCCAATCCCCGCTTCCCCTACGACGACTTCATCGCCGGCACCGTGCGCCCCCGCGACGGCGCGGTCGAGCATGTCCGGTTCGCGGATGTCGACGGCGACCGTGCCGCGGAAATCGTGGTGGTCATGCGCTCGGCGGGGACCGGCAACTATCGCTCGGCGGACGCCTTTCATCTTCAGGGCGCCGTCCTGTCGCTCGTGGGCTCGGTCGCCGGCCTGGCGAAGGACGCCGACCCCATTCGCGCCCTGGCCGCCCGGCTTGCCAAGCACGGCGTACCGGACGCGGGAACCTCAACCGAGGAACGTGGTCCTTAGCAACCATCCGAACAACGCCCGCCATCCATGACCAGCCGTGGCCGGGCACACGCATGACACCACCCTGACGGGCGGCGGCGCAGGAGCTTTGAACGGCCGACGGTGGAACGGTAGCATTCCGGCCCATCCGGGGGCCGGCATCGTGGTGCCGAACCTGCGCGACAGCACCCTGCATGACAAGAAGACCATCGCGATCGGGCTGACGGACAGCCCGAAGCTGCATAGCGGCCGAGAGAGAAGCATGCGAACGAACCGAACGATTTTGACCCTGGCCCTGCTGACGCTGGCCACCACCCTGGCCGTGGGCGAGGTGCAGGCCCTGGAAGGGCCGCTGGCCGCCGGGAGCCCGGCGCAAGGCAGCTGGGTCGGCAATGCCGAGAACCGGGCCACCAGCAATACGGACCAGCTGGCTCACGAGAGCGCCCAGGTGCGCCTCACCATCGCCAAGGACGGTGCGCTCGATGGCTATGCGCCGAGCAGCGGCTGCAGGCTGCGCGGACAGGTGCGTCCCGGCAGCCACGCCTCCCGGCTCAGGCTCGACCTGAGCATTTCCGACTGCCACAAGGCGGCGCTCAATGGCCAGTTGAAGGACGGCGAGATCGGCCTGCCCACCCCCGCCACCGCGGTCATCAAGATCAACGGCCGCGACGAGAGCAACGGCGCCCGGCGCTACCTCACCTTCGGCGCCAAGCTGGCCCGCCTGCAGCCCGAGGGCCGGGGCAAGGTCCCGCCGGTCCTGCCGATCGCCCCCGCGCCCGCCGCGCGCAGCCTCATCGACCTGACCACCCCGGCCGCCGCGCCCCTGGCCCCCGCCACGCCGGAAATCCTCGTCACGACCCGGCACCCCGCCACGCCGGATACCCACGCCAAGGCCAAGACCTCCGCCAAGTCGGGCGCCAAGACCAAGGGCCAGGCCGCCGCCAAGTCGAACACCAAGGCCAAGGGCAAGCACTCCGCCAAGCCGGACGCCAAGACCAAGGGCAAGGCCGCCAGCAAGTCGAGCGCCAAGGCCAAGGGCAAGGCCGCCGCCAAGCCGGACGCCAAGGCCAAGACCAAGGCCGCCGCCAAGCCGAGCGCCAAGGCCAAGACCGCCAGCAAAGCGGACGCCAAGGCCAAGCCCACCGCCAAGAGCGCCGCCCGGCCGAAAGCCCACGCCGGCGCGTGAGCGCGGCCGGCGCGGCGAGCCCATGCCAGCGGGCGCCGGGAAGGCTGACGCCTCCCGGCACTTGACGGCGACCGGCGGGAACGCGGGACCGCGGGTCGAGCATCGGCAAGATCGGCCGCGAAGGGCTCCGATCGCGCCCCCGCGCGGGGGTATGATGGGCGCCAGTCCCGTCTACCCCGTCGCGAGGAAGCCCCATGGATCCCTTCATGCAAGCCGCCATCGAAGAGGCGCAGCTAGGCCTCGCCGAAGGCGGCATTCCCATCGGCTCGGTGATCGTCCACCAGGGCCGCATCATCGGCCGCGGCCACAACCGCCGCGTGCAGCAAGGCAGCGCCATCCGCCACGGCGAGATGGACGCCTTCGAGAACGCCGGGCGCCAGCCGGCCAGCGTGTACCGCGACGCGGTGCTCTACACCACCCTCTCGCCGTGCGCCATGTGCAGCGGCGCGATCCTGCTCTACGGGATTCCCAAGGTGATCGTCGGCGAGAACCGGACCTTCCTCGGCGAGGAGGCGCTGCTGCGCTCGCGCGGCGTGACCGTCGAGGTGCTGCAGGACGCCACCTGCATCGCGCTGATGGAGGGCTTCATCGCCCGCCACCCCGAGCTGTGGAACGAGGACATCGGCGTCACCCCGGAAGGCGACGCCTGATGCCGCACTCCGCCGTGAACAGTGCCGCCGCCCCGACGCCGCTGGCCGCCTACCACGCCGCCATCGCCGGCGGCTTCCGCCCGGACGAGGCGCAGCGCCAGGCCGCCGAGGTGCTGGACGCCTGCCACCAGGCCCTGCACTCGCCGGGCGAGCCGGACGCGCCGCGCGGCGTGTACCTGTGGGGGCCGGTCGGCCGCGGCAAGACCTGGCTGATGGACCAGTTCCACCGCAGCCTGCAGGTGCCGGCGCGCCGCCAGCACTTCCACCACTTCATGCGCTGGGTGCACCGCCGGCTGTTCCAGCTCACCGGCACGCCAGCGCCGCTGGCGGCGCTGGCCCGCGAGCTGGCCGGCGAGGTGCGCGTGCTGTGCTTCGACGAGCTGTTCGTCAACGACATCGGCGACGCCATGCTGCTCGGCCCGCTGCTACAGGCGCTGTTCCTGGAGCAGGTCACCGTGGTCGCCACCTCCAACCAGCCGCCGGCGCAGCTGTACGCCGACGGCTTCAACCGCGAGCGCTTCCTGCCGGCGATCGAGGCCATCGAGCGGCACATGCAGGTGGTGGCGGTGGACGGCGGCGCCGATCACCGCCTGCATCCGGGCGCCCAGCAGCAGCGCTACTGGATCGCCCAGGCGGATCGGCAGAGCGCGCTGCGCGGGGTGTTCGCGCAGCTGAGCGCCGGCCTGCCGACTTCCCTGGCGCCGGTCGAACTCGGCACGCGGCACATCACCGCGCTGCAGCACAGCGCGGCGGCGCTCTGGTGCCGCTATGCCGACCTGTGCCAGCAGCCGCTGTCGGCCTTCGACTTCATCGCCCTGTGCGACCGCTTCCCGGCGATCCTGCTCGGCGAGGTGCCCAACCTGAGCGCCGGCAAGCGCCCGGCGCGGATCGCGCGCGGCACCGAGGATGGCGTGGAGCGGGTGGTGGCCGGCGACCGCCAGCTGCCGGAGCTGTCGGTGCACGACGACAGCGTGCGGCGCTTCATCGCCCTGGTCGACGAGTGCTACGACCGTCGCGTGCCGCTGTATCTGGAGGCCGAGGTGGGACTGGACGAGCTGTATACCGAGGGCGGCCTGGCCTTCCCTTTCCGCCGCACCCTGAGCCGGCTGCGGGAAATGCAGTTGCAGCGCTTTACCGAGGCAGCGGCAGTCAGCCAATGACCCGGCCGGCGCGCCGCCTCAGTGGCGGCGGTTGCGCTGGCGGGCCGGCAACGGCTCGCCGCTGGCGAGCCGGGCGGCCAGCGCCTGGATATCGGCGGGGGCGAAATACAGCGGCCGGCACAGCTCGCCGAGGCTGATCCGCCAGATGCCGTTCTCCCGCCCCGGTCGCGGCCCCTCGCTGGAATACACCCAGGCGCAACCGCGCACGACGAGCGCGCCCTTGACGCCCAGCAGCGGCGCCTGGTCGCCGTTGGGCACGAACGAGGTGATGTCGTCGGCGTCCAGCAGTTCGCAATACCCGGCGCCGCGGATCTTGCGCACGAACAACTGGTCGTCGGGGGCCGGCCCGGCGGCGAACGAGCAATCGACATGGCTGCGGCAGACTTCGCTGGCGCACAGCTCCCGCAACTGCTCGCGGGTCAGCGCGACGCCGGTCAGCCCCTGCAACTTGCCCAGCGCCTGCGCCGAATTCAGCCACGGCTGATAGGCACACTCCATATCCACATGCCTCTTCTAATCCATTTACTGGGAAGGCTAGCAGCCCGTTGAACAGGCTGCGTCCTCCTGCGAAGAGAAGCGTCGCGAACACGCCGGGTACCCCCGCGGCAGTGCGCGCATCAGCGACAACGAAGTGCTGACGTCAACTCAATGACGAATTTTAGTACAAATGCCGCGCGCCGGCGCCCCAACTTTGGACGCAAGCGCACCAGGACGCGCCCGAACCGGGCGCCTGCCGATCGGCAAGCCGGTGAGCGGCCCGGCGGGACCGCCCGGGCGCCGGCTTACTCGGCGGCGTCCTCGGCCTCTGCCAGGCGGCTCTCGTAGGCCGGCGCGGCGTAGATGCCGACCGCCACCGCCAGCTCCAGCACCCGCGGCAGATCCGCGGCGTAGACCAGCACGGCCTGCAGCTCGTCATCCAGCGGCTCGCTGAAGTCGACCAGCACGTAGCCGCCCTTCTCCGGATAGAGCGCGCTCAGCTGCACCTGGATGCGCCGCAGCGCGGTGAGCAGGTCGGCCTTGGCCAGCTGCTTGGCGGTCAGCACGAAGGGCACGTCCGGGCCGAACGAGTCGCGGATCGCCTGGAACAGCTGGTCGGCGCTGTCGGCCTGGAACAGCACGGTATCCGGCAGGCTGCCGACCACCACCCACTCGCCGAGCGGGATGGGGAAGTCGTCGTCGTAGTTGATGTCCGGGTTGGCGGCGAGGAACGCCTGCGGATCGGCATAGGCCTGGGCGGCCTCGTCGGCGATGCGCGCGATGTCTTCGTCGCGCATGCAGCCCGAGCTGATCAGGGTGATCAGCTCCAGCAGTTGCTCTTTCATGGGGTGTCCTGTGGGCGATGAGAAGGTCGGCGCGCATTTTCGCCGATGTGGCCTGGCAACGGGGAGGCAATTCGCCAGGCCGCCCGCTCCGCGCCCAGCGGCGCTGGCCAGACTGCGCCGGCAGAGTGTGGCGCAACGCACGAAACCACTGGTCACAACTTCGCAATCTTGCGCTGTTTCAATGACGCCCACTCGATTGGACGTTGGGAGTTCGCGCATGACCACCACCAGCGCTCTGGCGCCACTGCTCATGACCGCAGCACCGCTGCCCCCCGAGATGAGCATCTCGGATGTGGCCGACCGTCTGCTGACTCCCGAAAGCAAAGCCTTCCTCTCCCTGGCGGTGGTCGACGCCGACGGTCGCCCGCTGGGCCTGATCAGCCGCTACACCCTGCAGGACATCTTCATGATGCGCTTCGGCCGCGACCTGCACGGCCACAAGCCGGCGCACAGCGTGATGAACGGCGCGCCGCTGGTGGTCAGCCTGGAAACCAGCCTGGAAGAAGCCGCCAAGCAGGTCACCTCGCAGCTCAAGTATCCGATCACCGAGGACTTCATCCTGGTCGACGCCGAGGGCCGCTACCAGGGCCTCGGCACGGTGCTCGACCTGCTCAAGGCCATGGAGCGGCGCGTCGCCCAGCGCAACGCGGTGCTGCGCCGCGCCCTGGTCGACCTCAAGGAATCCCAGGCCCAGCTGGTGCAGTCGGAGAAGATGGCCTCGCTGGGCCAGATGGTCGCCGGTGTCGCCCACGAGCTGAACACCCCGCTGGGCTACGTGAAGAACAACGTGCAGCTGCTGCGCGAGCTGAAGCAGCCGCTGCTGCAGCTGGCCGACACCCACGGCACCCTGCTCGACTGCCTGCACGACCCGGCCTGCAACGAGGAGCGCCTGAGCGCCGCGCTGGGCGAGGCGCTCGACGCCCGCGAACAGGCCGCACCGGAGCTGCTCAAGGAAGACCTGCAACAGCTGTTCAGCGACACCCTCTACGGCCTCGAGCAGATCGGCGAGCTGGTGGTCGGCCTGAAGAACTTCGCCCGCCTCGACCGCGCCATGAGCGAGGACATCGACCTCAACGACTGCGTGCACAGCGCGCTGGTCATCTCCCGCAACAACGTCAAGGACAAGGCCGAGGTGATCACCCAGCTCGGCGAGCTGCCGCGCATCCCCTGCGCGCCGTCGCAGATCAACCAGGTGCTGCTCAACCTGCTGACCAACGCCGCCCAGGCCATGGAGCGCTTCGGCCAGATCGTGGTGAAGACCTGGGCCGACGACGACGCGGTGTTCGTCTCCGTGCAGGACACCGGCAAGGGCATGCCGCCCGAGGTGCTGGCGAAGATCTTCGACCCGTTCTTCACCACCAAGCCGGTCGGCCAGGGCACCGGCCTGGGCCTGTCCATCAGCTTCAAGATCATCCAGGACCATGGCGGCACCATCCGTGTCGCCTCCGAGCCGGGGCGAGGCACACGCTTCCTGATCCGGCTGCCGCGCGCACAAGCGCCCAACCTCAAGGAGAGCGCCTGATATGACCGCCCCCACCCGGATCCTTTTCGTCGACGACGAAGAACGCATCCTGCGCAGCCTGGCCATGCAGTTCCGCCGCCAGTACGACGTACTCACCGAAAGCGACCCGCAGCGCGCGCTGGAGCGCCTGAAGAGCGAGCAGGTCCACATCATCGTCAGCGACCAGCGCATGCCGCAGATGAGCGGCGCGGAGTTCCTCGCCCAAGCCAGCGAGATCGCCCCGCACAGCCTGCGCATCCTGCTCACCGGCTATTCCGACCTCGACGCCGCGGTCGAGGCGCTCAACAGCGGCGGCATCTTCCGCTACCTGACCAAGCCCTGGGACCAGCAGGAGATGACCTTCACCCTGCGCCAGGCGGCGGAAATCGCCATCCGCCAGGGCGCCGGCGCCCCGCTCGCGAACAACCCGGTGGCGGCCACGGCGCTGACCGTGCTGCTGCTGGACGACCACGCGGAAACCCTGGCCACGGTGGACAGCTTCTGCCAGGCCGGCGGCCATCGCCTGCTGCACGCCCGCAGCCTGGCCGACGCGCTGCAGCAGCTGAACGCGGAGCCGGTGGACCTGCTGGTCACCGACCTCAAGCTGGGCGGCGAGGACACCGCCCCGCTGCTCAAGACCCTGGCGCAGGCCCACCCGCGCCTGCTCAGCCTGGTGGTCACGCCGTTCAAGGACACCCAGGCCCTGCTGCGCCTGATCAACGAGGCACAGATCTTCCGCTACCTGCCCAAACCGATCCGCCCCGGCCTGTTCGAGAAGGGCCTGAGCGCCGCCGCCCGCCAGGCCCAGGCCTGGCGCATGCAACCGGCGCAGGTGCTGACGCGCCTGGCCGAAGCGCCGAAGGAAGAACGCGAGCGCGACAAGGTCGGCAGCCTGCTGGGCATGCTCGGCCGCCTGCGCGAACGCCTGACGGCCTGAGCCGCTCCCCCGCCCCGCCCAACCGCCCGCCCGGCGGCCCTTCCGGCCGCCGCCGGGCGGCTCCTCCCTCCTGAACCGTCTCCACCGGCCAGCCCGACTCCGGACGCTCGCGGCGCCTCGGCGGGTCATCGACCGCCCCCGCCTCCCCCCATCCGCCCCGGCTCCGCCGGCGCCGCCCGCACGGCCAGCCACCCGCTTTGCGCCGCGGTGCTTTACTGAGAGGCAGCGTTCCAACTTCGCCACGCCACGCACCAGCGTGGCGCACGGCCATCTTCCGCCACGGCCCCGGCGCCTACCCGATTCCCGAGAAAAACCTCCAATGCATTGTTTTAAAAGGATTTTTTAAAAGCTGGCAAACCCTGTGCAAAGGAACCCTCGAGCACGCACAGCTTGGGCAGGCAATAACGCCCCAAGCGCGACAAGCAAACCAGGGCCATCGATCTTGCCGAATTGCGCCCGGGCAACGTGGGGAACCGAGCAGCACGACTCCCGCCGTTGTCCCGGACAAAGGAAGCCTGGTCAAACCCGGCCCGGAATACCAAGCGTGTACCTACTTTTGAAAAAGACTCAGGGGAGCAACAACCATGGCAGGAGACAAGCGCCAACTTTCCAGGCTGACCGCGGCGGGCATGCTGGCCGCGGCAATCCAGATGGCCTCCGGCAGCGCCGGCGCCTACGAGCTGTATTCGTCGGGCGACACCAAGCTGGATGCCAAGCTCACCGCCGGCTTCGGCTGGTTCAGCAGCCAGGAAAGCTACTTCGGCCGACCGGGCCGCAGCACCTGGCAGGAGGGCTACGTCAAGTACGGCCTGGTCGGCCAGACCGGCCTGGGCAACTCCAGCGTCGTGTACGGCGGCGTCTCGGGCCTGAGCAGCGCCACCTGGGGGGATGGCGACGCCGGCCTGAACGAGAGCGGCGACGAGCGCAAGAGCGCCTGGGAAGACGCCTACGTCGGCTGGAAGTCGGGCGACCTGATCTCCGCGCTGGGCAAGGACGGCCTGGACATTTCCGCCGGCCGCCAGCAACTGGTCATCGGCGAAGGCTTCATCATCAACAACGACCAGGCCCAATACGGCGATGTCGGCCTCGACGACTACGGCCACTTCGACCGCGGCGGCCTCTACTACCTCGCCGCCCGCCAGTCGTTCGCCAAGACCGCCATCGTGCGCATCGGCGGCACCAGCGGCCTGCGCGGCGACCTGGCCTGGGTCAAGTCGGACAACGCCGGGCAGAGCGACACCGAGTTCGCCCTGGCCAACATCGAGCACATCAGCGACGCCGGCACCTACGGCTTCATGTACCTGCGCGGCCTGGACGTGAACGGCGACGACTTCTTCGCCAGCCAGCGCGAACGCGACGGGATGAACCTGTACAACTTCCGCGCCAGCACCAACGCCGGCATCGAGAACTTCAAGCTGTCCGGCGAATACGCGATCGAGGACAAGGACAACGCGGGCACCGCCGGCTTCGTCGAGGCGGCCTACACCTTCGCCGCCGCGCCCTGGACGCCGACCCTGAACTACCGCTACTCGCGCTTCTCCAAGCACTACGACCCGCTGTTCTACGGCTGGGGCCGCGGCTACGGCACCTGGTGGCAGGGCGAGGTGGCCGCCAACTATGCCGGCCCGTTCAACACCAACACCGAAGTCCACCACGTGGGCCTGCTGGCCAAGCCGCGGGACAACATCACCCTCGGCGCGCTGTACTTCGACTTCCGCACCCTCGACAAGAAGAACTTCTACGATTCGAGCGCCCGCGAGCTGGATCTCTACGTGGAATGGAAGCCGACCGAGCACTACACCATCACCCCGCTGATCGGCCTGTACGATCCCAAGAGCAGCGGCAGCGGCGCCGCCGGCGAGGGCACCCAGACCGCCGACAGCAAGCTCAACACCTACACCCAGCTGACCTTTGCCGTCAGCTTCTGAGGGTGACTCCGCCGGCGGCCGGGCAACTCATCCGGCCCGGCCGCCCGGCAGGGCGATGCCTCCCCATCGCCTGCGCGACGCAGCATTCCCCGCTGCCTCGGCGCACAGGACTACAAGCCAACTCGGGCGCCGCATGGCGCCCTTTTTTTCGCGCGCTCAGACCAATCCCTCGACCTGCATCGCCTGATGCACCGCCGGACGCGCGGCGACCCGCTTCTGGAAGGCGACCACCTCCGGCCAGGGCGACAGATCGATGTGCATGAAGCCGGTCCAGTTGAGGATGGTGAACAGATAGGCATCCGCCACGCTGTACTGGCTGCCGGTGAGATAGTGGCGCCCCTTGAGCTCCTCGTTGACGAAGCCCAGGCGCTTGCTGACGTTGGCCAGCACCGCGGCCTTCCACTCGGGGGTAATCGCCGGATTGAACAGCGCCCCCAGGCCCTTGTGCAGTTCGCTGCCGATGAAGCTCAGCCACTCCTGCACGCGAAAGCGCTCCAGGGTGCCGGCCGGCGGCAACAGGCCGGCCTCGGGCTGCAGGTCGGCCAGGTACTGGACGATGGCCGCCACCTCGGTGAGCACCTGGGCGTTGCCCAGCTCCACGACCGGGACGTAGCCCTTGGGGTTGATGGCGTAGAAGTCGCTGCCGTCGGGCAAGGTATGGTTCTTCAGGTCCACCTTGGCCAGCGCATGGGGCAGCCCCAGTTCGCAGAGCACGATATGCGGCGCCAGCGAACAGGCACCCGGCGCATAATAGAGCTTCATGTGATTCTCCTCGAGATCGGCAGGCGACATGCCCGTGCACCCCTCGAAAAACCTAGCACAGCCCTTGCGCGCACGACGGCCCGCGCGGCGGCGGCGCCGAACAAGGCCGCCGCCGGTATCGGCAGCGTCCGCCGCGCCGGGTGGCGATTTTCCGCCACGCCCGGGGCCGCGACGGGCGTCTTTTCGCCGCCCGCTGGCCGCCACGGCGCGAAAACCGGCGCGCGAAGCACCACTGCAGAGCGGGCACACGAATTGCAATAGAACTTTGGCACAAGAAGCCAATAACTAACCAGGAAGCCACGCTCATGCAAAGAGCCTGTCATCACGAGCTGCGCAACGCCTTCCGTGCCCTGCTTGCCAGCCCCGCCTGCTACCGCACCGCCTCGGTCTTCGACCCCCTGTCCGCGCGCATCGCCGCCGACCTCGGCTTCGAGGTCGGCATCCTCGGCGGCTCGGTCGCCTCGCTGCAGGTGCTCGCCGCCCCGGACATCGCGCTGATCACCCTCAGCGAATTCGTCGAGCAGGCCACCCGCATCACCCGTGTCGCCCGCCTGCCGGTGATCGCCGACGCCGACCACGGCTACGGCAACGCCCTCAACGCCATGCGCACCGTCATCGAACTGGAACGCGCCGGGGTCGCTGCGCTGACCCTGGAAGACACCCTGCTGCCGGCCCAGTACGGCCGCAAGACCTGCGACCTGATCAGCGTCGAGGAAGGCGTCGGCAAGCTGCGCGCCGCGCTGGAGGTGCGCGACGACAAGGCCCTGGCGATCCTCGCGCGCACCCACGCCGGCGTGCAGTCGGTGGACGAGGTGATCCGCCGCGTCACCGCCTATCAGGAAGCCGGCGCCGACGGCATCTGCCTGGTCGGCGTCCAGGACATGGCCCATCTGGAAGCCATTGCCGCCCACCTGCACATCCCGCTGATGCTGGTCACCTACCACAACCCGGAACTGCGCGACGACCAGCGCCTGGCCGAACTCGGCGTGCGCATCGCGGTGGACGGCCACGCCGCCTACTTCGCCGCGGTCAAGGCTACCTACGACTGCCTGCGCCAGCAGCGCGGCCTCGACACCGACACCGGCCTCGACGCCTCCGCGCTGGTGCACAAGTACACCCACCCGGACGACTACCTGGCCTGGGCACGCGAGTACATGAACGTGCGCGAGTGAGCGCACCGCAGGTCGCCGCCCGCCCCGCGCCGGCACGCCGGGGACTATGATCGTCGCAGAGGGGCACTCCCGAGGAACACGACATGGCCGGCGGCTGGACCAACGACGGGGCGGTACAGGAGCAGATCGACGACAGCATCGCGGACGCCATCGCCCGCGCGCGCAGCCAGTTGCCGCGCGGCGAAAGCCTGCGTCACTGCGAGGAATGCGACGCGCCGATCCCCGAGGCGCGCCGCCAGGCGGTACCCGGCGTGCGCCTGTGCCTCGCCTGCCAGGCCGAGCACGACAAGCAGCAGAGCGCCTTCAGCGGCTACAACCGCCGCGCCAGCAAGGACAGCCAGTTGCGCTGACCGCGCGCCGGTCCGTGGCTCAATCCTTCGCCGCCAGCGCGGCGCTCAGCCGCTCGACCAGCTCCGCGTAGTGCGCGCCGCCGCGCTCCCGGGCCGAGCGGATCAGTTCCTCGACCCGCCAGATCTCGTTCT
>DASQBU010000091.1:0-5052 GCA_035635035.1 Pseudomonas sp. | reverse complement strand
TCGGCGATGGCCACGCCGTAGTCCTTGAGGAACTCGCGGCCGCGCAGGGCCGACAGGTTGACCACCTTGTCCAGGCCTTCGGCAGCGCAGAAGCGCTTCTGGGCGAACGGCAGGTCGGCGGAGATGCACAGCACCACGGTGTTGGCCAGGGCGCTGGCCTCGGCGTTGAACTTGCGCACCGAGGTGGCGCAGGTCGGGGTGTCGATGCTCGGGAAGATGTTCAGCACCTTGCGCTGGCCGGCGAAGTCGGCCAGCGACTTGTCGGACAGATCGCCCGCCACCAGGCGGAAGGCCGGGGCCTGGCTGCCGACCTGCGGCAGATTGCCATCGACGCGTACCGGGTTGCCCTTGAGGGTCACTTGACTCATTACCAATCTCCTTTCTTATCAATCAGTTACATACATAACCTGCAGCAAGACATGAGCAATGGCGACGCCCCGCCCGCTGCCGAAGAACCCGGCCAGAAGCCTAGCATGCGCCCGCACGGGCAAATCCACGCAATTCGCGCTGGTATGGCCCGCAGTGGCCGCCGACCGCCGCGATCGGCTAGGATCGCCCACGAATCGTCAGTCGCGGACCTCTCGCCCATGAAACTCGTTTCCTTCAATATCAATGGCTTACGTGCACGTCCTCATCAGTTGGCTGAACTGATCGAGCGCCACCGGCCGGACGTCATCGGCCTGCAGGAAACCAAGGTCGCCGACGAGCAATTCCCCCGCGCCGATATCGAGGCGCTCGGCTACCACGTCGAGTACCACGGCCAGAAGGGCCACTATGGCGTCGCCCTGCTGTCGCGCCAGGCGCCGCAGAACCTGGTCAAGGGCTTCCCGTGGGACGGCGAGGACTCGCAGCGGCGCTTCATCGGCGCCACCTTCACCGATGCCCAGGGCCGGCCGCTCCATGTGTTCAACGGCTACTTCCCTCAGGGCGAGAGCCGCCACCACGCGACCAAGTTCCCGGCCAAGACGCAGTTCTACGCCGACCTGCAGCGCCTGCTGGAGGAACGGTTCAGCCCCGAACAGGCCGTGGTGGTCATGGGCGACTTCAACATCTCGCCGCAGGACGCCGACATCGGCATCGGCGCGGACAACGCCAAGCGCTGGCTGCGCAGCGGCAAGTGCAGCTTCCTGCCGGAAGAGCGCGAGTGGCTGGCCCGCCTGCATGGCTGGGGTCTGGTGGACAGCTTCCGCCAGCTGCACCCCGAGGCGAACGACCGCTTCAGCTGGTTCGACTACCGCAGCCGCGGTTTCGAGGACCAGCCCAAGCGCGGCCTGCGCATCGACCTGATCCTCGCCTCCCGCGGCCTGCTGCCACGCCTGCAGGCCGCGGACATCGACTACGAGCTGCGCGGCATGGACAAGCCGTCGGATCACGCCCCGGTATGGCTGCAGCTCGACTGAATCGGCAACGTTGCGACGCCCTGCCACGGCGCGGCGCGGGCGGTCGTCATCGCATTGTCATCTTATTGACTTAATCTGCGCGGCACTCCCAAACCTGACCAACAAGGTTTCCTGCCGCCATGCTGCGCTTCCCCTCTCAGCCTTCCTTCCGCGCCCGCCTGATGCTCGGCGGGCTGTTGGCCCTGGCCATCCCCTCCGCCAGCTTTGCGGCCCTGCCGCTGCCGGCCGACGGTCAGCCGGTACTGCGTATCCAGGGTTCCAACACCATCGGTGCCAAGCTGGGACCGGCACTGGTCGGCGGCATGCTGGAGAAGGAAGGCTTCACCGACGTGCGCATCGAGCCCAGCGGCGAGAACGAGCAGCGCGTCAGCGCCCATGACGACAAGGGCAACACCGTCGCCATCCAGGTGACTGCGCACGGCTCGAGCACCGGCTTCGTTGCCCTCGCCGACGGCACGGCCGATCTGGCCGCCTCCTCGCGCCCGATCAAGGATGCCGAGAACACCAGTCTCGCCAAGTTCGGCGACATGAAGAGCCAGGCTGGCGAGCAGGTCATCGCCATCGACGGCCTGGCCGTGATCCTCCACCCGTCCAACCCCTTGAAATCGCTGTCCGTGGCCCAGCTGGCCCAGGTGTTCTCCGGCGAGGTGAAGACCTGGGAGGAGCTGGGTGGCCACGGTGGGGCGATCAACCTGTACGCCCGCGACGACAACTCCGGCACCTTCGACACCTTCAAAGAACTGGTGCTGGCCAGCCAGGGCAAGAGCCTGGCCAAGACCGCCAAGCGTTTCGAGTCGAGCGACGAGCTGTCCGACTCGGTCAGCAGCGACCCGCAGGGCATCGGCTTCATCGGCCTGCCCTACATCCGCAAGGCCAAGGCGCTGGCGGTCAATGCTGGCGACTCGCAGCCGATGCAACCGACCACCGAACTGGTGGCCACCGAGGACTACCCGCTGTCGCGCCGCCTGTTCTTCTACACGAAGCCGAACGGCGACAACCCGTGGGTCCAGCAACTGGTGCGCTTCACCCACAGCCCGCGCGGCCAGGAGATCGTCGCCAAGAACGGTTTCATCGCGCAGACCGTGAAGGCGATGAAGGTCGAGGCCCATGGCGAGATGCCCGCCGAGTACCGCGACCTGGTGACCAATGCCCAGCGCCTGGCGGTCAACTTCCGCTTCGCCGAAGGCAGCTCCGAGCTCGACAACAAGGCCCTGCGCGACATCCGTCGGGTGGTCCGCTACCTGAAGGACAACGACAAGATGATGAGCCAGGTGGTGCTGGTCGGTTTCAGCGACCTGAAGGTCGAAAACCGCGTGCGCGCCCAGCTGTTGTCCAAGCTGCGGGCCATGGCCGTACAGCGCGAGCTGGTGAAGAACGGCGTGCTGGTCCGCGACGTGAGCGGCCTGGGCGACGCCCTGCCGGTGGCCTCCAACGACCGCGAGGAAGGCCGCAAGAAGAACCGCCGCGTGGAAGTCTGGGTGTTCTGATCCCCCGCTCCCCACTGAACGACACAGGCCGCTGCCGCCCCCACGGGTGGCAGCGGCCTGTGCATTTGCGGGCCTGACATGACCCGGCCCGGCTCACGCGCTACACTGCGCGCCCTCCGCCACCCCCGAGGACTCCGCCGATGCCCATCGCCATGGCCCGCCACATCCTGGTCAAGACCGCCGCCGAGGCCGAACAGCTCAAGCTGCGCCTGGAAAAGGGCGAGGACTTCGCGGCCCTGGCGCGGCGTCACTCGCTGTGCCCCTCACGCAAGCGCGGCGGCGACCTGGGCGAGATTCGCCCGGGGCAGATGGTCAAGCCGTTCGAGAACGTGGTGTTCCGCAAGCCGCTGCACCAGGTGCAGGGGCCGCTGAAGACCCAGTTCGGCTGGCACCTGGTGCTGGTCTACTTCCGCGGCTGAAACGACAATGCCGGGGCGACCTGCGTCGGCCCCGGCATTGTCTGTGACACTGGCGCCGCCGACTGGGCGACGCGAGACGATCAAGCGAGCGGCTGCTCCTCTTCCTCGTCCATGGTCGGCTCCAGGCTCCAGGTCGAGGTATCGTCGGGCTTGACCTGGGTGCCCTCGCCATCGCGGTACAGCTTGAGCTTGAGGCGCACGTTGTTCGCCGAGTCGGCGTTCTTCACTGCCTCTTCCTCGTCGATCGCCCCCTCGTTGACCAGATCGATCAGCGCCTGGTCGAAGGTCTGCATGCCCAGCGGCCGCGACTTCTCCATGACCTCCTTGATCAGGTTGAAGTCGCCGCGCTTGATCAGGTCGCGGATGGTCGCGGTGCCCAGCAGGATCTCCACCGCGGCGCGGCGCTTGCCGTCGACGGTCTTGATCAGCCGCTGGGAGACGAACGCCTTGATGTTGTTGCCGAGGTCGTTGAGCAGTTGCGGGCGGCGCTCCTCGGGGAAGAAGTTGATGATGCGGTCCAGCGCCTGGTTGGCGTTGTTGGCGTGCAGGGTGGAGATCGCCAGGTGACCGGTCTCGGAGAAGGCCAGGGCGTGCTCCATGGTCTCGCGGTCGCGGATCTCGCCGATCAGGATCACGTCCGGCGCCTGGCGCAGGGTGTTCTTCAGCGCCGCCTGGAAGCTGCGGGTATCCACCCCCACCTCGCGCTGGTTGATGATCGACTTCTTGTGCTTGTGCACGTACTCGACCGGATCCTCGATGGTGATGATGTGACCACTGTGATTGCGGTTGCGGTGGTCGATCAGCGCCGCCAGCGAGGTCGACTTGCCCGAGCCGGTGCCGCCGACGAACAGCACCAGGCCGCGCTTCTCCAGGATCACGTCGAGCAGCACCGGCGGCAGCTTGAGGTCCTCGAAGCGCGGGATGTCGAGCTTGATGTTCCGCGCGACGATGGACACCTCGTTGCGCTGCTTGAAGATGTTGACCCGGAAACGGCCAACGTTGGGCACCGAAATCGCCAGGTTCATCTCCAGCTCGCGATCGAACTCTACCTTCTGCTCGGCATCCATCAGCTCCTCGGCGATCTTCGCCACGTCGCCCGGTGCCAGCACGTCCTTGCTCAGTGCGCGCAGCACGCCATTGAACTTGGCGCAGGGCGGCGCGCCGGTGGAGAGATAGAGGTCCGAACCATCCTGGCTGGCCAGGATGCGCAGCATTGCCGTGATGTCCATCGAGATAACCGCCATAACCGATTGATCTGAAAAAGCCATCATACTGCCTGAAGTATTACGGGCGCCCATCGAGGCTGTCAGGACTGCGAAACCGTCGAGCCTTTGGCCCCACGACAAAACGCCAGCCCTCCCCCTGGCGCGCCCGCAGGGACACCCATCTCTGCGAGCAACATGAGGCGCCTCAGCCGTGCTTGCGCTCCAGGTGAAACACGGTGATCGCCTGCAGCATCTGCTCGACCTGATCCTGCAGCCGCCCGGAAACCGCCACCGCCTGCTGCACCATGCCGGCGTTCTGCTGGGTCACCGTGTCGAGCTGGACGACCGCCTCGCTGATCTGGCCAATGCCGGAACTCTGCTCGCGGGAGGCGGCGGAGATCTCCGCCATGATGTCGTTGACCTTGGTCACCGAGGCGACCACGCCGCCGATGGCCTGCTCGGCCTCGCGCACCAGCACCACGCCGCCGTCGATCTCGCTGATCGAGGCGTCGATCAGGCTGCGGATCTCCCGCGCCGCCTC
>DASQBU010000090.1:0-11100 GCA_035635035.1 Pseudomonas sp. | reverse complement strand
AACCGAAGCCTCGCCACTCCCAAGCTAAAACCTGCAACTCATTGATACTCAAGGAGTTTTCAGCTCTGCGCTGGAAGTGGGGCGCATTATAGAGAGCCTGCGCCGGGCGTCAACTCTTTTCTTTGCAGATCAAAGAGATGCGCAAAGCAAAAGCGGCTGGGCCGACCGACGGAAACGGCGGCGGGACGCCAGGGCAAATAATGGCCGCAGCCGGTCAACGCCGGCTGCGGCCGGTATGACTCACAGGTTGAGGTCGAAATCCGCGGCGATCAGCTTGAGCCAGGCGCCCAGACGCTCTTCGGTCAGGCCGCTCTGGTTGTCGAGGTCGAGGGCCAGGCCGACGAACTTGCCGTCGCGCACCGCTTCCGAAGCCTCGAACTCGTAGCCCTCGGTCGGCCAAGCGCCGACCACCTTGGCACCACGCTCGACGAGAAAGTCGTAGAGGATACCCATGGCATTGAGGAACTCGCCGGGATAGCCGACCTGATCGCCCAGGCCGAAGATGGCCACGGTCTTGTCGGCGAGGTCGGCGCCTTCCAGCTTGGGCAGGAACTCCTCCCAGCTCTCGTTCTCGCAATCGGCCGACAGACCCGGCAGCTCGCCGTCGCCCAGGGTCGGCGTGCCGAGGATGAGGTACTGGTACTGGGCCAGCTCCTCGGCCGAGACGCGGTTGACGTTGAGCGCATCGGCCATGGTGTCGTCGTCGAAGCGCTTCTTGATCATTTTGGCGACCTTGCGGGTCTTGCCGGTGTTGGTGCCGAAGAAGAGTCCAATCCTGGCCATAGCTCACCTCTGACTGCGTACGTGGGATCCGTGTTCGGGCTGCCGCCGCGGTTTCGACCCGGCCGGCCCTTGCTTGACAGCAGGATCCGGGCCACTTCCCGAACAGACTCAAGCAATTGATTCAAAAGGATTTTTCAACAAGCACCGCGCCCCATGAGGCAAACCCGACAAGACCGGAGGGCCATACCGCTACGGCCTGTCGGCTTTGCGACAGTCACAGGTCCACCGACATCAACGGCTGCTGCGGGCTCTCATCGGGCAGCAGGCGGCTGGCCGGCTGGCCCTCCTGGCCCGGCTCGGCCAGGGTTTCCCGTACCGCGAGACGCCCGCCGCTGTCGTCCTCCAGCAGATCCAGACAGCAGGCGCGCAGCAGCGGTTTGGACGGCATGTCGAACATGGTCTGTTGCAGGGCCGCCTCGAGCACCGCGCGCAGGCCGCGCGCGCCGGTCTTGCGGGTCAGCGCCTGGTCAGCGATGAAGCTCAGCGCCGCATCGGTCACCTCCAGAGTCACGCCCTGGTAGGCGAACAGCTGTCGGTATTGCCTGACCAGCGCATTGCGCGGCTCGGTGAGGATGCGCAGCAGGGTGGCGTGGTCCAGTTCCTGAAGGAAGGTGATGATCGGGAAACGGCCAATGAACTCAGGTATCAGGCCGAACTCGTGCAGGTCGTCCGGCAGCAGCGCGGCGAGCAGCTCGTTGAGCGACGCCTGCTCGCGGCGAGGCGGCTGGGCGTGGAAGCCGATGCCGCCGCTCTTGGGCTGCAGGCGGCTGCGCACCAACTCCTCGAGGCCGGGGAAAGCGCCGCCGGCGATGAACAGGATGTTGCGGGTGTCGACCACCTGCTCCTCGGCATGATCGCTGCGCCGGCCGGACTTGCTGATGCGCACCTCGGTGCCCTCGACCATCTTCAGCAGCGCCTGCTGCACGCCCTCGCCGGAGATGTCGCGTACCGCGGTGCCACCACCGCTGCGCTTGGCCAGCTTGTCGACCTCGTCGATGTAGACGATGCCCCACTGCGCCTGCTGCACGTCGCCGCCGGCCGCCTCGAGCAAGCGGGCGATGATGCTGTCGACGTCGTCGCCGACGTAGCCGGCCTGGGTCAGGGTGGTGGCGTCGGCCGAGGCGAACGGCACGCCGAGGATGCGCGCCAGGGTACGCACCAGCAGGGTCTTGCCGGTACCGGAGGGGCCGGCCATGAGGATGTTGGACTTCTCCAGCTCGACCGATTCGCCAAGCTGACAGACCGGCTCGCGATCACAGTTGAGCAGGCGCAGGTAATGGTTGTAGACGGCCACCGAGAGAGTTTCCTTGGCCGCCTCCTGGCCGATCACCGACTCGTCCAGGTGCTGCTTGTAGGCCGCCGGCGTGCGCAGCTGCGGCGCCAGCTGCTGGTTCTTGCGCCGCTGGCCCCAGCTGCTGACGACCTTGTGGGCCAGGTTCACGCAGGCTTCGCAGATGCGCCCGTCGTTGCCGGCGATCAAGGGCACGCTCGGGCTCTTTTCGGCGCCGCAGAAGGAACAGCAGGTTTTTTCGGTGTCAGCCATGGGCCTGGTTCTCCACGGGGGCGAGTTGTTGCAGCAGACTGGCCAGCCACTGCCGCTGGCGGGCCTTGCGTTGGCGGTTCTGCAGGCTGTCGCGCAGCCGCGGCAGGACTTCTTCGAGAGGAAGGCGGCGGGCTTCCTGGATGGCCTCGCAGCGCAGCAGGTGGAAGCCGAGCGGCGACTCCACCACCGGCCCGATCTGCCCCACGTCGAGCTGGAACAGGCAGGCTTCCAGCTCGGGATACAGGGCGCCGCGCTTGACGGTGCCGAGCAGACCGTCCTGCAGCGCCGTGGGGCACTCCGAATGCTTGAGCGCCTGCTCGGCGAAACGCTCGGGCTTGCCGTGCAGACGCCGGGCGATGGCCTCGATGCGCGAACGCGCGGCCTCCCGGGTGTTTTCCGCGAAATCGGGATTGATGGTAATCAGGATGTGCCGCGCCACACGCATGTCGGGCAGCTCGAACTGCTCGGGGTGGCTGAAGTAGTACAGGCTGACATCGGTATCACTGACCGCGGGCAGGCTGCTGCAGACCCGCTCGAGCACCGCCTCGACCTTCAGCTCGCGGGCCAGCAACTCCCGCAGCCGCCTATCGTCCAGCCCCTGGCTCTCAAGCGCCCGCTGCAGCTCCGCGGCATCGGCGTAGCGGCTGCCGATGCGCGCCCTGGCGTCCTCGACCAGCCCCTCGGGAATCACCACACCGAGCGCTTCCGGACTGCGCAGCACCGCTTCCTCGATCTGCCGCTGGCGCGCGGCGATCCGCGTGGCCTGCTCGAGCTGCGCCGCCGCCAGCTCATCGGGGCTGTGACCGAACTGCTCATGCGCGACCTTGAGCAGGTAGTAGCGGTCTTCGACATCGCCCAGCGCGGAATCATTGTTCATCGTCCACCTCCCCCGGCCCCTGGCCTTCGGCCGCGCCCAGGCTCGGCTCGGGGACCTGCAGCACCTGGCCGTTGCCGAAGTGCACGTGGTACTGCACGCCCCCCGGCCAGTCGCGCAACACCTTCATCACGCTGCCGACCTGCCCCCGCTGCACCACCACCTCGCCGCGCACGGCGAAGCTGCGGGTCGCCACCACAGTGTCGCGAAACTCGAACAGGCTGGGCGTCCAGGGGTCGGAGGCGCGGATCAGTTCCTCCTCGCGACAACCCACGGTGCGCCCCGAGTCGAGAAAGTGCACCCGGTAGATCAGCTGGTCCTGCAGGTAGGTGCCGACGTCGTAGACGCAGCCCACCGAGCCGCGGCGAATCAGCAGCTCGCCAGTGCCCATGCCCGGATAGGTGCCGTCGTTGCGCACATTGCGGATCACCCGCACTTCATCGCCATATTCGTATTGCGGCAGGCTCATGCTCCATCCCTCCCCGGACTCAACTCAGCAGCTGATCGATGGAGACGAAGGTCTTTTGCGGCTCGCGCATGCGGAAGACCTTGAACACCTTCTCGGTCAGGGCGTCGGAGTCGACGAAGTCCTGGTAGGCGCGCGCCAGCAGGCGCCGGAAGGCCGCGTGGCGGACCGTGTCGTCCTGCTCCTCGAGCAGGCGGCCGGCGCTGCGCAGGTAGTCGTGGTAGCGCTGCATGATATGCAGGCGATTGATCTGCACCACGCTCGGCTCGTAGGGCACGGCGAAGAACTCGAGGAAGTCCTCGGCGGACACCAGATCCTCCATCGCCTCGGCCAGCGTCAGGTCGGAATCCGGGGAAAAGCCTGGTACGGTCATGATCGTATCTCCGCGGTAGCCGCAGTGGGGAAGGTCAGGATTTCTGCGTCGTTGCCGGCCAGCACGTCGAGCAGCAGCCTGGCGCCCAGGCGGTTGTCGGTGTCCAGTTCGACGACCTTGGCGAGCATGGCCTTGCCTTGCTCGAAACGGCCCAGACGCAGACTGAGGTAGCCGGCGCCCTTGAGCGCCAGCAGATGGAAGCGCAGCAGGCCGATGCCCCGCGCAGCGGCGGTGGCCAGGTGGCCGACGGCGAGCGCCTGCCAGTGCGGCGGCAGCTCGAGGCGCGGCCCGACCACCGCCATCACCCGCTCGGCGATGCGCAGGGCGTCCTCGTAGCGGTGCTGGTAGTAATAGAAGCGGTACAGGCCGACCAGCACGCTGAGGTCGGCCGGCGCCAGCGCCAGGGCCGCCAGCAGCGGCTGCTCGGCCGTGCCCTGGGCATACTGCTCGGCAGCGGCGCTTAGATGGGCGGCGACGACCGGATCGAGCGGCTCGTCGAAGTACAGGCCGGAACCGTTGAAATCCTGCAGGTCCATGCTTTGCGCCTCCTCCGCCCGCTCAGTCCACCGCCGACGCGGCGGCGCGCCGCCGGGGAGCCGCCCGGCCGAGCGCCACCGCGCCACCGACGCAGTCGTTCTCGCAGATGGCGTTGTCCGGGTCGCACGCCTGGTAGCGCTGCTGCTGGCTGCCGGCGGCGACCAGGCCGCCCTGCTCGAGCTTCTTCTCCAGGCCGTCGATGCGCTCCAGCAGGCAGGCGATGGCCTTGCCCACCGGGTCGGGAATCAGGTGATGGTCCAGATCGAAGCCGTAGGGGTTGAGCTCGCCGGCCTCGCGCAGCTTGACCACCTTGCCGGGGATGCCGACCACCGTGCAGCCGGCCGGCACGTCCTCGACCACCACCGAGTTGGCGCCGACCCGCGCGCCGGCACCGACACGGATCGGGCCGAGGATCTTCGCCCCGGCGCCGACCAGCACGCCGTCGCCGAGGGTCGGATGGCGCTTGCCCTTGCGCCAGCTGGTGCCGCCGAGAGTGACGCCGTGGTAGAGGGTCACGTCCGCGCCGATCTCGGCGGTCTCGCCGATCACCACGCCGGCGCCATGGTCGATGAAGAAGCGCGCGCCGATGGTGGCGCCGGGATGGATGTCGACGTTGCTGACCAGGCGGGCGAGGAACGCCAGCAGGCGCGCCGGATAGCGCCAGCCGCGCTGCCACAGGCGGTTGGCCAGGCGGTAGGCCATGATCGCGTGTACCCCCGGATAGGTGGTCAGCACCTCGAAGGCGGTGCGCGCGGCCGGATCGCGCTGGAACACGCAGCGGATGTCCTCGCGCCATTCGCCCAGCAGGCTCATGCCGCACCCCCTGCGACCCGCTCGGCGGCGCAGGCGGCGCCGAGCTGCTGGTGGAAGTCGAGCAGCTCGGCCGCCTGCGGGCTGCGCTTGGTACGGGTGGAAAAGGCGCGGATGCGGCCGAGCAGCGCCTGGCACTGCCAGTCACTCAGCTCGATGCCCAGCTCGCGGTAGCGGGTGCGCACCAGGTGCGCGCCGGAATGCTTGCCGAGTACCAGGCTGTGGCTGCGGCCCAGCTCGTCGGGGTTGAGCCCCTCGTAGGTGTGCCGGTGCTTGAGCAGGCCGTCGACGTGGATGCCCGCCTCGTGGGTGAACACCCCGGCGCCGACCACGCTCTTCTGCCAGGCCACCTGGCGCCCGGAGGCCTGCTCGACCAGCGCGGAGATCGCCGGGATGCCGCGGGTGTCGATGCCGGTGTCGATCTCGTAGAGATGCTTGAGGGCCAGCGCGCACTCTTCCAGCGCGGCGTTGCCGGCGCGCTCGCCGAGGCCGTTGACCGTGGTGTTGATGTGGCTGGCGCCGCCCATCACCGCCGCCACGGTGTTGGCGGTGGCCAGGCCGAAGTCGTCGTGGGCGTGCACCTCCAGCTCCAGATCGAGGCGTGCGCGCAGGAAGCGGAAGCGCTCGAGCATGCCGAACGGCTCCATCACCCCCACGGTGTCGGCGAAGCGCAGGCGCCGCGCGCCGGCGGCCTGGGCCACCGCGGCGACGCGCACGACGAAGTCCATGTCGGCGCGCGAGGCGTCCTCGCAGCCCAGGCACACCTCCAGCCCGGCCAGGCGCGCGTCGCCGACCAGCCGGGCGACCTCGGCCAGCGCCCAGTCGCGGTCGCGATTGAGCTTGTGGCGCAGCATCAGGTCGGACACCGGCAGCGACAGGTCGACCATGCCCACCCCGGTGGCGCGGGCAGCCTGCAGGTCGAAGTCGCACAGCCGGCACCAGGCCAAGAGCCGCGACGGCAGGCGGAGGCCGGCGATGGCGCGCATCACCTCGCGCTCCTCCTCGCCCATGCTGGGAATGCCGATTTCCAGCTCGGGCACCCCCAGCTCGGCCAGCGCGCGGGCGATGGCGAGCTTCTCCTCGGGAGTGAAGGCCACGCCGGCGCTCTGCTCTCCGTCACGCAGGGTGGTGTCGTCGATGATCACGCTGGCCATGGCTACCTCCGGATGCTGGGTGGAACGACGACGGCCTCAGCCGTAGACCGGGGCGAACTCCTTGCCCGCTTCCTGTGCCGGACCGTCGCCGTTCCAGTACGGCGACAGCTTGCGCAGCTGGGCGACGATCGGCGGCACCGCCTCGATCACCCGGTCGATCTCGGCCTCGGTGGTGTAGCGCGACAGCGAGAAACGCACGGTGCCGTGGGCGGCGGTGTAGGGGATGTCCATCGCGCGCATCACGTGGGACGGCTCCAGGGAACCGGAGGTGCACGCCGAGCCGCTGGAGGCGGCGATGCCGACCTTGTTGAGCAGCAGCAGGATCGCCTCGCCCTCGATGAACTCGAAGGCGATGTTGGCGGTGTTGGGCAGGCGGTTGCCCGGGTCGCCGGTGACGAAGGCGTAGGGCACCGCGGCGAGGATGCCGGCCTCCAGCTTGTCGCGCAGGCGCTTCACCTCGGTGTTCTCGTGCTCCATGAACTGCATGGCGCGTTCCGCGGCCACGCCCAGGCCGACGATCGACGCGGCGTTCTCGGTGCCGGCGCGGCGACCGCGTTCCTGGTGGCCGCCGCGCAGCAGCGGACGGAAACGCGTGCCGCGGCGCAGGTAAAGCACGCCGACGCCCTTGGGCGCGTGCAGCTTGTGGCCGGACAGCGAGAGCATGTGGATGGCGGTGTCCTGCAGGTTCATCGGCACCTTGCCGACCGCCTGCACCGCGTCGGTGTGGAACATGATGCCGGCCTCGTCGGCCATGCGCGCCATCTCCTCGACCGGGAAGAAGGTGCCGGTCTCGTTGTTGGCCCACATCACCGAGACGATGGCCACGTCGTCGGAGAGCAGCGCGGCGTATTCGGCCAGATCCAGGCGGCCCTGCTTGTCCACCTTGAGCTTGTGCACCGTGTAGCCTTCGCTGGCCAGGTAGTCGCACAGGCTGAGGACCGCCGGGTGCTCGACCACCGTGGTGATGAGGGTCTTGCGCTCGGGCTGCGCCTTGAGCGCCGAGAGGATCGCCGTGGAATCGGCCTCGGTGCCGCAGGAGGTGAAGATGATTTCCGAGTCGTGCTCGGCGCCGAGCAGCTTCTGCACGCTCTGCCGCGCCTGCTTCAGCGCCAGGCCGACCCGGTTGCCGAAGCTGTGCAGCGACGAGGGGTTGCCGAACTGCTCGGTGAAGAACGGCAGCATGGCCTGCACCACCTCGTCGTCGACGCGGGTGGTGGCGTTGTTGTCGAGGTAGACGTCGGCCATCTCACACCTCCAGTTGGGCGTGGGCGGCCGCGGCGCCGGCGGCGCTGACCGGGATCACCTTGACGAACTCGCCGAGCTCCTCGATCAGCCGCTGCTGGATGCCGGAGAGGGTCATGCTGGCCATCTGGCAGCCGGTGCAGGCGCCGGTCAGCTTGACGTAGACGTTCTTGCCCTCGACCTCGAGCAGCTCGACGTCGCCGTGGTCGCGCTGCAGGGTCGGGCGGATCGACTCCAGCACGGTCTCGATGCGGCGGATGCGCTGCAGGTTGGTCATCTTCGGCACCGCGGCAGCGGCCGCCGGGGCGGGTGCCGGCTCGGCAGCCGGCGCCTGCAGGTTGACGATGCCGGACTTCGACTTGGCCTTCGCCTTGGTCGGCGCGGCGACGAACACCTCGCCGCGCGCGGCCAGCTCCTCGCTGAGCAGGCGCTCGATGCCCTCGTGGCAGGCCGAGCAGCCGCCGCCGGCCTTGGTGTAGTTGGTGACGTCCTCGACGCTGGACAAATTGTTGGCGCGGATGGTCTCGCGGACCATCACTTCATCCACGGCGAAGCACTTGCAGACCAGCGCGCCTTCCTCGTGGTCGTCCTCGAGTACCTCGCCGCGGTAGTTGGCCACCGCGGCCTGCAGCGCCTCGCGGCCCATCACCGAGCAGTGCATCTTCTCCGGCGGCAGGCCGTCGAGGAAGTCGGCGATGTCCTGGTTGCTGATCTTGAGCGCCTGGTCGACGGTCAGGCCCTTGATCATCTCGGTCAGCGCCGAGCTTGAGGCGATCGCCGAGCCGCAGCCGAAGGTCTGGAAGCCGGCGTCGAGAATGATGTCGGTGGCCGGGTCGACCTTCAGGGTCAGGCGCAGCGCGTCGCCGCAGCTCAGCGAGCCGACGTCGCCGATGGCGTTGGCCTCGGCCACCGCGCCGGCGTTCTTCGGGTTGTAGAAGTGTTCTTTGACCTTTTCCGAGTAATCCCACATGACGGCTGTCTCCGGTGATTCCTGGATCGCCGGTCGTCGCCGGCGACCTCGATGTCTTAGCAGGCGAAGGATTTGCCGCAGCTGCAGCTGCTGCTGGCGTTCGGATTGACGAAGGTGAAACCGCTGCCTTCCATGCTTTCCACGAAGTCCATGGTCACGCCCTCGAGCAGCGGGGCGCTGGTTTCGTCGACCAGCAGGGTGATGCCGTCGCAGTCGACGGACTGGTCGCCGTCGGCGCCGGCCTCTTCCAGCTTGAGGCTGTATTTCAGCCCGGAGCAGCCGCCACCCTCGACGCGGATGCGCAGGCCGGCGATCGGCTTGCCACTGCTGCTGATGAAGCGGTTAACGGCGCCGCGGGCGCTGTCGGTCATGGTAATCATCGGCTGGTCTCCTCGACGGTGGCGATTGCTTGGGTCTACCCGGCAGATCTGCCGTTGCAAGCCCGATGCCAGCCCTCGAAAAGATGAAAACCCTTGCTAATCAACAACCTACGAACAGCCCAGGAAAAACGGTGGCTGTCGTGAACAGTACCGCCGAGGGAGCCTTTGTCGGCTTTGCGACAACCCTGCCCCGCCGGCCTGACAGGCAGCGCATCGCCCCTCGCGCCCGCCCCTGCGCGCGGCCGCAGGGCTCCATCCCTCCATGCAGCAGCCGGGCATTATTATTGCTTCAGCTATATAACGCGGCGGCGCCTCCCGGCCCGAGCCAGGCACGGACCGCCGCCCGCTCCCGGAATCTCTGGCCTGCCGCCCTGCGCAGGCCACACCGAGCCCATATGGAGGTGAACGCCGTGTTATATGGCTATCGTGATAGAAAAATCGCCGCCCCGGCCGCCGCGCAGCCGCCCGAACCCTGGCACACGCGCCTGCCGGCGGACTGGCGCGGGCAGGTCCGCGCCCCGCTGCGCTTCGAAGTGTTTCGCGAGCCGGAGCTGCAGGCCGAGCGCTGCTTCGGCTACGACGCCCAGCGCATCGCCTGCTACTACGCCCACAGCTATCGCATCGAGGAGCTGCGCTCGGACGACGACGAGGAGTTCTACCTGTGCACGCTGTACGGCGAGACGCTGACCGCCTGGCTGCTCGACGACGGCCGCTGGCTGATCCACCGCGTCGTGCGCACCGACGAGCACGGCGAGGGCCAGGCCTTCTACAGCCTCAGCCAGAGCATGCCGCGCTAGGTGTGGCCGGCCTGCGGGGTTCGCCTGGCCGATTGCGGCGCCCGGAATGGGCAAGGGGCGCGACGCGCCCCCGGGAAGGATGCGCCGGGCCGACCGGCAACGGCCGGCTCCGGCGGCGACGCGCCTCAGGCCGGCACGCCGAGAATCACGTTGGAAGCCTTGATCACCGCGCTGGCGGCGGCGCCCGGCTTGAGGCCCAGCTCGGCCACCGCTTCCCGGGTGACGATCGAGGTGAGCTCGGTGCCGCCCTGCAGGGTCAGGGTCACCTCGGCGTTCACCGCGCCGAGCTCGACCGCCTTGACGGTGCCGCGCAGCTGGTTGCGCGCGGACAGCCGCACGCCGCTGTCGTCACTCATCAGCAGCACCCAGGGCGCCTTGACGATGGCCAGCACCGGCGCGCCTTCGGCCAGCTCCAGCGCACGGGCGCTCTCCATGGTGACCACGGCGACCAGCTGGTCGCCGCCGCCCAGGGCCACCACCACCTCGGCGTTCACCGCCCCCGGCTGCACGGTGGCGACGCTGCCCTTGAAGACGTTGCGGGCGCTAATTTTCATGCTGTTCTCCTTGAACCGTGTCCTTCATGACATGACGAGTCGACCGGCTGTCACGAAGCCGACAGCGCGGCGTGGAAAACACCGTACTAGGGCCTTTCATAGCGGGACAACCATCGAAAAACGCCGTTGGCATGGATATCGCTTTATATAAACCCCGCACCATAACCGTACCCTTGACCGGGAGATTCCGATGTCCACCCCTGCCGTACCCGCCACCCGCTTCCTGGCCCGCATGTCGCTGGAGACCGACGTCGGCACCGCGCTGTCCGACACGCGCATCCGCCTGCTCGAGGAGATCGCCCTCAAGGGCTCGATCAACCAGGCCGCCAAGGCCGTGCCGCTGTCCTACAAGGCAGCCTGGGACGCGGTCGACACCATGAACAACCTGGCCCCCGAGCCGCTGGTCGAGCGCATCACCGGCGGCCGCCAGGGCGGCGGCACCCGGCTCACCGACTACGGCCGGCGCATCGTCGCCATGTACCGCGCCCTGGAACTCGAGTACCAGGCCGCCCTCGACCGTCTGTCCAGCCGCCTCGACCAGGTCGGCGCCGGCGACATCCAGTCGTTCCAGCGCCTGATGCACCGCATGAGCATGAAGAGCAGCGCGCGCAACCAGT
>DASQBU010000089.1:0-7219 GCA_035635035.1 Pseudomonas sp. | reverse complement strand
GCCGTGCAGCAGCACGCGCCCGGCCAGCGGCGCCTGCAGGCCGATCAGGTGGCGCAGCAGGGTGCTCTTGCCACAGCCGCTGCCGCCCATGACGACGAATACCTCGCCGCGGCGGATGCTGAAATTGAGGTCGTGCTGGATGACCTTGCTGCCGTAGCCGGCGCTGAGGTTCTCCACGCTGAGGACCGCCTCGGCCATGCTCAGATCCCCAGCTCGGTGCAGATCAGGGTGATCAGCGCATCGCTGACCACCAGCGCGACGATGATGCTGACCACCGCGCGGGTGGTCGCCTGGCCCACCGCCTGGGCGTTGCGCCCGCAGGCCAGCCCGTAGTGGCAGCCGATCAGGCCGATCAGCACGGCGAACACCAGGCTCTTGAACACGCCGAGCAGGAAGTCGGTGAGGTGGAGCATCGCCAGGCTCTGGTTGAGGTACAGCGGCGCGGAGATGTCGAACAGCCCGGCGCCGATGACGAAACCGCCGAGGATGCCCAGGGCGTCGGCGAACACGCAGAGCAGCGGCATGCTCACCAGCAGCGCCAGCAGGCGCGGCAGGACGAGGAACTCCAGCGGCGGGAAACCGAAGGTGCGCAGGGCGTCGATCTCCTCGTTGGCCTGCATGCTGCCGAGTTCCGCGGCATAGGCCGCGCCGGTGCGGCCGGCCATGATCACCGCGGTCATCAGCGCGCCCATCTCGCGGGTCATGCCGATGGCCACCATGTTGGCGATGTACAGCTGGGCGCCGAAGGCCTCCAGCTGGGCGGCGCCGACGAAGGCGAGGATCAGGCCGACCAGGCTGGCGATCAGCGCGACTATCGGTAGCGCGCCGGGGCCGCACTGCTGCAGCGCCGCCCAGAAATCGCCGCCGCGCATCCGCGCGCGGCCGCGCAGCCAGCGGCCATGGGCGAGGAGCACCTCGCCGCAGAAGGCGCAGGCGTTGACCAGCGCCGCCTGTCCGCGCAGGCCGGCCAGGCCCAGGCGCGATACCGGCCCCGGCCGCGGCGGCGGCGCCTCGGTGACCTGGGTGGAGGGCGTCGCCGCCATCTGCAGCAGGCGCTCGACGCCGGCGGGCAGGTCGCGGCACTCCAGCTCCAGGCCCTGCTCGGCGGCGAGGCGCTGCAGACGGCGCAGCAGCGCCAGCAGGCTGCTGTCCCAGGCCTGCAGCTGGGCGACCTGCACGCGCAGGCGCGCCGGCTTGTCCGCCAGGCTGCGCCACACCGCCAGCAGGTCGGGCTTGGCGGCCGCCAGGGTCCAGCAGCCGGACAGGCGCAGCAGCGCCACGCCGTCCTCTACACCGGCCCAGGCCAGTTGCGCCTGCGCCCGCTCTGCCTTCGCCATTCGCTCGCCCCGATAGCCCGCCAACGGTGGAAAACCCCTGCCCGATCCCTCACAGGGTGGACAACTCGCGCCGCGCTTGTCCACCGCTGGTATGTCCGAACCAGGCCAGCACTACTCCACCAGCAGCGCGTCGACGCGCTGGAAGCCGCGCGGCAGCAGGCTGCCGCGGCGGCCGCGCTCGCCCTGGTAGTGCTCCAGATCCTCGGCGCGCAGCGACAGGGTGCGCTTGCCGGCCTGCAGCACCAGGGTCGCCCCGGCCGGCAGCACTGCCAGATCGGTCAGGTACTCCTCGCGGCTGGCCACCCGCTCGGCGGGGATGCCGATGATCTTGTTGCCCTTGCCCTTGGCCAGCTGCGGCAGGTCGGCGACCGGGAACACCAGCAGGCGCCCCTCGCTGGTCACCGCCGCCAGGCGGTCGCCGGCCAGGTCGCGCAGCGGGCGCGGCAGCATCACTCGCGCCCCCTCCGGCAGGCTGAGCAGCGCCTTGCCGGCCTTGTTCTTGGCCTGCAGGTCCTCGCCCTTGACCACGAAGCCGTAGCCGGCGTCCGAGGCCAGCACGTAGAGCGCCTCGTCGTCGGGCAGCAGCACGCAGTCGAAGCTGGCGCCGGGCGGCGGGGCGAGCCGCCCGGTGAGCGGCTCGCCCTGGCCGCGCGCCGAGGGCAGCGAGTGGGCCGGCAGCGAGTAGCTGCGCCCGGTCGAGTCGAGGAACACCGCCTGCTGGTTGGAGCGTCCCGGCGCGGCGGCCTTGAAGGCGTCGCCGGCCTTGTAGGACAGCCCGGCGGCGTCGATGTCGTGGCCCTTGGCGCAGCGCACCCAGCCCTTCTCGGAGAGCACCACGGTGACCGGCTCGGTGGGCAGCAGCTCGGTTTCCGACAGCGCACGGGCCTCGGCGCGGGCGACGATCGGCGAGCGGCGCGCGTCGCCGTACTTCTCGGCGTCGGCGAGCAGTTCCTGGCGCACCAGCTTCTTCAGCTTGCTCTCGCTGCCGAGCAGCGCCTGCAGCTGGTCGCGTTCCTTGATCAGCTCGGCCTGCTCGCCGCGGATCTTCATTTCCTCGAGGCGCGCCAGCTGGCGCAGGCGGGTGTCGAGGATGTAGTCGGCCTGCACCTCGCTGAGGGCGAAGCGGGCGATCAGCTCGGCCTTCGGCTCGTCCTCCTCGCGGATGATGCGGATCACCTCGTCGAGGTTGAGGAAGGCGACCAGCAGACCGTCGAGCAGGTGCAGGCGCTTCTCCACCTTGTCGAGGCGGAACTGCAGGCGCCGGCGCACCGTGCCGATGCGGTAGGTCAGCCACTCGCTGAGCAGCTGGCGCAGGTTCTTCACCTGCGGCTTGCCGTCCAGGCCGATGACGTTGGTGTTGACCCGGTAGCTGGACTCCAGCTCGGTGGTGGCGAACAGGTGGGTCATCAGCTCCTCGGCGTCGACCCGGTTGGAGCGCGGAATGATGACGATGCGGCAGGGGTTCTCGTGGTCCGACTCGTCGCGCAGGTCGGCGACCATCGGCAGCTTCTTGGCATGCATCTGCGCGGCGATCTGCTCGAGCACCTTGGCCCCGGACACTTGGTGCGGCAGCGCGGTGACCACGATGTCGCCGTCCTCCACGCGGTACACCGCGCGCATGCGCACCGAGCCGCGGCCGCTCTCGTAGATCTTCAGCAGCTCGCTGCGCGGGGTGATCACCTCCGCCTCGGTGGGGAAGTCCGGCCCCTGGATGTGCTCGCACAGCTGCTCGACCGTGGCGCCCGGCTCGTCGAGCAGGCGCACGCAGGCCGCCGCCACCTCGCGCAGGTTGTGCGGCGGCACGTCGGTGGCCATGCCCACGGCGATGCCGGTGGTGCCGTTGAGCAGCAGGTTGGGCAGGCGCGCCGGCAGGGTCGCCGGCTCGTCGAGGGTGCCGTCGAAGTTCGGCACCCAGTCCACCGTGCCCTGGCCCAGCTCGGCGAGCAGCACCTCGGAGTAGCGCGACAGGCGCGCCTCGGTGTAGCGCATGGCGGCGAACGACTTGGGATCGTCGGGGGCACCCCAGTTGCCCTGGCCGTCGACCAGCGTGTAGCGGTAGCTGAACGGCTGGGCCATCAGCACCATGGCCTCGTAGCAGGCGCTGTCACCGTGCGGGTGGAACTTGCCCAGCACGTCGCCGACGGTGCGCGCCGACTTCTTGTGCTTGGCGTCGGCGGACAGGCCCAGCTCGCTCATCGCATAGACGATGCGCCGCTGCACCGGCTTGAGGCCGTCGCCGATGTGTGGCAGGGCGCGGTCCATGATCACGTACATGGAGTAGTTCAGATAGGCCTGCTCGGTGAACTCGGCCAGCGAGCGGCGTTCGACGCCTTCCAGGCTCAGATCGAGGGATTCGCTCATGTGCGTCCTCAGGAAACTCGTTTGTGCAAGGCGCGCCCGCCGGGGCCGGCGCACCGGGTAAATTCGTTCCGGCCTCAGCGGCTCCAGCCGCCGGGCGGAGCCTTGAACTGCAGGACCAGCGGGCGGCTCTCGCCGGCGGCGTTGGCTTCGTTGTTGTTGTCCAGGCCGATCCAGGCCGCGTCGTCGTCCAGCCACAGCGCCTCGGCCACCCCGTAGGGCGTGGCGTAGCGCCGCTCGGGCGCCAGCGCCGCGGCGGCGAACGACCAGCAGCGCTCGACCGCGCCGGTTTCCGGCTGGCGCCGGCAGAGGCGGTGCTGCAGGCGCTCGAGGGTGAACAGGCGGTCGCGGTGCCAGGCCAGCGCGGTGAAGTCCAGCGGCTGCTCCGCGCTATCCGGCGGGTCCAGCGGGCGGCGCGCCCGGCCGTTCTCGGCGAGCAGCACGCAGCCCTGGGCCGGGCAACGCCAGCCGTCGACCGTGCGCTGCACGGCGAGCAGGCCACGCCCCTCGCGCTCGGCCGCCAGCCACAGACGCTGGCCGTCCGGCTGTACCGCCAGGCCTTCGGCCAAGGCGTTGAAGTGCAGCAACAGGCCGCGGGCACGCGCCTGACGCAACAGCGGCGCCGGCAAGTCGAGCCAGTACGGTGCAGCATGACTGGCCGTCGCCGCCGGCAGCACCAGCACCGCCACCTCGCTCTCGCTGAGCAGGTAACGGTTGCCGGCGGCGTCGCAGGCCACTTCCTCGAAGTCCAGCGCGCCGCCGCGCAACAGGCCGAGCAGGCGGTTGCCAGTGCGCAGCCCCCAGGGCAGCGCGCCGCTCGGCGGCGGCGGCGCGGCGAAGCGCTGCTCCAACGCCTGCCACTGGCCGTCGACCGGGGTCAGCCGGTAGAGGCGATCGTCGTCGCGGTCGGACACCGCCCAGAGCGCGCCGTCGCCGCAGCGCGCCAGGCCGGACAGGTTGCCGGCGGGCATGCCGGCGACCGGCAAGGCGGCGAGCAGCTCCAGCTCCGCCGGCGGCGCCTCGGCCCGCACCAGCGCGCTGCCGGCCAGCAGGCCGGCGGCACACAGCCGGCCGAGGACACGCGCCAGCCGCATCAGAGCTGCACCTCGGCGAGGTTGCCCTTGCTCTCCAGCCAGCTCTTGCGATCGCCGGCGCGCTTCTTGGCCAGCAGCATGTCCATGACTTCCAGGGTGCCCTGGGCGTCCTCGAGGGTCAGCTGCACCAGGCGGCGGGTGTTGGGGTCCATGGTGGTCTCGCGCAGCTGCAGCGGGTTCATCTCGCCGAGGCCCTTGAAGCGGGTGACCTGCGGCTTGCCGCGCTTCTTCTCGGCGCTCAGCCGTTCGAGGATGCCGTCGCGCTCGGCCTCGTCGAGGGCGTACCAGAGCTCCTTGCCCAGGTCGATGCGGTACAGCGGCGGCATGGCGACGTAGACGTGGCCGGCCTCCACCAGCGGGCGGAAGTGGCGGACGAACAGCGCGCAGAGCAGCGTGGCGATGTGCAGGCCGTCGGAGTCGGCGTCGGCGAGGATGCAGATCTTGCCGTAGCGCAGCTGCGACAGGTCGGCGGCGCCCGGGTCGATGCCGATGGCCACGGCGATGTCGTGCACCTCCTGGCTGCCGAGCACCTCGCCGCCGTCCACCTCCCAGGTGTTGAGGATCTTGCCGCGCAGCGGCATGATCGCCTGGAACTCCTTGTCGCGCGCCTGCTTGGCGCTGCCGCCGGCCGAATCGCCCTCGACCAGGAACAGCTCGCTGCGCATCGGGTCCTGTCCGGCGCAGTCGGCCAGCTTGCCGGGCAGCGCCGGGCCCTGGGTGACCTTCTTGCGCTCGACCTTCTTGCCGGCCTTGAGGCGCCGGCCGGCGTTGCTGATCGCCAGCTCGGCGAGCGCCAGGCCCAGCTCCGGGTGCTCGTTGAGCCACAGGCTGAAGGCGTCCTTGACCACCCCGGAGACGAAGGCGGCCGCCTCGCGCGAGGACAGCCGCTCCTTGGTCTGCCCGGAGAACTGCGGCTCCTGCAGCTTCATCGACAGCACGAAGGCGATGCGCTCCCAGACGTCCTCCGGGGCCAGCTTGACGCCGCGCGGCAGCAGGCTGCGGAACTCGCAGAACTCGCGCATGGCGTCGAGCAGGCCCTGGCGCAGGCCGTTGACGTGGGTGCCGCCCTGCGCGGTGGGGATCAGGTTGACGTAGCTCTCCTGCACGCTCTCGCCGCCCTCCGGCAGCCACAGCAGCGCCCAGTCCACCGCCTCCTTGCCGCCGGCGAGACTGCCGACGAAGGGCTCCTCGGGCAGGCGGGCGAACTCGCTCACCGCGTCGCTCAGGTAGGAACGCAGGCCGTCCTCGTAGCACCACTCGACCTTCTCGCCGCTGGCCTTGTCCTCGAAGGACACCGCCAGCCCCGGGCAGAGCACCGCCTTGGCCTTGAGCACGTGCTTGAGGCGGCTGACCGAGAACTTCGCCGAGTCGAAGTAGCTGGCGTCCGGCCAGAACTGCACGCTGGTGCCGGTGTTGCGCTTGCCGACCGTGCCGACGATCTCCAGCTCGCTGGCCTTGAAACCGTTGGCGAAGGCCATGCGGTACTCGTTGCCGTCGCGCCGCACGCGCACCTCGACGCGGGTCGACAGCGCGTTGACCACCGAGATGCCGACGCCGTGCAGGCCGCCGGAGAACTGGTAGTTCTTGTTGGAGAACTTGCCGCCGGCGTGCAGCTTGGTGAGGATCAGTTCGACGCCGCTGACCCCCTCCTCTGGGTGGATGTCCACCGGCATGCCGCGGCCGTCGTCGATCACCTGCAGCGAGTTGTCGCCGTGGAGGATCACCTGCACCGACTTGGCGTGGCCGGCCAGCGCCTCGTCGACGCTGTTGTCGATGACTTCCTGGGCCAGGTGGTTGGGCCGGCTGGTGTCGGTGTACATGCCCGGGCGCTTGCGCACCGGGTCGAGGCCGGAGAGGACCTCGATGGCTTCGGCGGTATAGGTGGTATTGGCCATGGATGACGCTTCTGTGAGGCAGGGGGAGTCGCCCGCCGGCCGCAGCCGCCGGGCGCGAGTTCAGGAGGCCAGGCCGGCGAAGGCCAGCAGCTCCGGGATGCGCGCGGCGAAGCCCTGGTAGCCGTGGTCGCCGCCCTCGCGGATGTCCAGCGTGCAGTGCCGGTAGTAGTCGACGGCATCGCGGTAGTCGAGGGTTTCGTCGCCGGTCTGCAGCCAGACGAGAAACCGCGCCGGGTCCTGCGGCGCGGGCACTTCCAGCGCCGCCAGGGCCTCGACGTGCTCGCGGGTCAGCTCCCAGCGCTCGCCGCTGTGGTGGTTGTGCTGGGTGCCGAGGTGGGCGGCGAAATAGCGCTGCACGCGCACCGCCGGATTGATCAGCAGGGCCTTCAGCCCATGCCGCTCGGCCAGAAAGGTCGCATAGTAGCCGCCGAGGGAACTGCCGGCCAGCACCGGCCGCGTAGCCCCAGCGATCTCGGCCTCGACCTGGGCGATCGCCTGGCGCGGATCGTAGTGCAGCGCCGGCACGCGCAGCTGC
>DASQBU010000088.1:0-3260 GCA_035635035.1 Pseudomonas sp. | reverse complement strand
CGCAGCTCGACGACGGCAGCCGGGTTCTGCGCTTTCAGGCGAGCGGTGATGGCGTCGGCCAGGCGGGTGGAGTTGGCGCCGGCAGAGCGGGCGCTGGCGTTGATTTGCAGGATTTTCATGGTCTTTGCTCCTGAAGGATTCAGTACATCGGCAATTCGTTGGGACGCAGGTCGAACAGCAGTACCTCGGCATTCTCGCCGGCGCTGAAGTCGATTTCGCGAACGTTGCGCAGGCGCGCCCCGTCGCCGGCCACCAGGCGCTGGCCGTTGACGGTCAGCGCTCCGCGCGCCACGTGGATGTAGGCGAAGCGATCGGCCGGCAGCTCGAAGCGCTGCTGCTCGGCGCCATCGAACAGCCCGGCGTAGACGCGGGCGTCCTGGTAGACCGACAGCGAGCCGTCGGCGCCGTCCGGGGAAATGATCAGGCGCAGCCGGCCGCGCTTGTCGGCCGCCGCGAAATGCTGCTGCTGGTAGCGCGGGGTGACGCCCTTGCGGTTCGGCACGATCCAGATCTGCAGGAAGTGCACCAGCTCTTCACGCGAGGCGTTGTACTCGCTGTGACGGATGCCGGTACCGGCGCTCATCATCTGCACGTCGCCGGGGCGGATCACCGAGCCGGTGCCCATCGAGTCCTTGTGTTCCAGCGCGCCTTCGAGCACGTAGGAGAAGATTTCCATGTCGCGGTGCGGATGGGTATCGAAGCCGCGCCCCGGGCGCACGCGGTCTTCGTTGATCACCAGCAGATCGGAAAACCCCATGTGCTGCGGATCGTAGTAGCTGCCAAAGGAAAAACTGTGCTGCGAGTACAGCCAGCCGAAGTTGGCAAGACCGCGTTCGGCGGAGGGCCTGATTTCCAACATGTCGATCTCCTGCGTGCCTGCGGCGGGGCGGACAGCCTGGGACTGGCCTGCTGCCCCGCAGCGTGAGGGCTTAGTTCTTGATCGCCTCGAGCGAGACGGTGATGGTCACGTCGTCGCCGACGTTCGGCGCGTACTTGCCGGCGTTGAACTCGCTGCGCTTGACCACCACGTGGGCGTCGGCGCCGATGGCGTCCTTCTTCAGCATCGGGTGCGGCATGCTGACGAAGTTGGTCACGGTCAGGGTGACCGGCTTGGTCACGCCCTTGATGGTCAGGTCGCCGTCGATGGCCACCGGCTTGTCGCCCTCGAAGCGCACCTTGGTGGACTTGAAGGTGGCGGTCGGGAACTTGGCGGTGTCGAGGAAATCGGCGCCCTGGATGTGCTCGTTGAAGGTGTCGTAGCCGGTGTCGACCGAGGTGGTGTCGATCACGATGTCGACCTTGCCGGTCTTGGCAGCCTTGTCCACCACCACGGTGCCGGTGGTCTTGTTGAAGCGGCTCAGCTGGGTGGACATGCCGAAGTGGCTGTAGGAGAAGCGCTCGAAGGTGTGGGTGCCGTCGACGGTGTAGGTTTCCGGCGCGGCCATTGCAGCGCTGGCGGCACCGGCGAGGACGAGGGCGGCGGACAGTTTGGTCAGTGCGTTCATGAGGAGTTCCTGGTGTATCGGGTTGGGTTCGGGGTTGATCGGATTACTGGCCGGTTGCCACGCTGACGTGGAACTTGACCTGGATTTCGTTGGCGACGATGTCGAAGGCGGACCACTCACCCTCGCCGATGGCGAAGTCGCCGCGACGCAGGGTGAAGCTGCCCTCCAGCACGCCGGTATTGCCCTGTTCGGTGAAGGTGGCGGGGGCGACGACATCGCGGGTGGTGCCCTTGATGGTCAGCTTGCCCGCGGCTTCGTAACGGTTGTTGCCGAGCGCCTTCACGCTGACCACTTCGAAGCGGGCGGTCGGGAAGACCTTGCTGTTGAACCAGTCCTTGCCGGCCACTTCGCCGTCGTTTTCTTCCGAGCCGGTCTCGATGCTGGTCAGGTCGACGTCGATGACCGCCTTGGCGGCTTCCGGCTTGGCCGGATCGAAGCTCAGCTGGCTGGCGGAAAAGGTCTTGAACCGGCCGTCCATCGACACCCCCATCTGCTGGTAGCTGAAGGTGATGCTGCTCTTGTCGGCCTGCACCTGGTGGTATTCGGTGGCGAAGGCAGCCGGTGCCAACACCGAGCCCATGACGAGGGCGAGAGCAAGACGTTTCATGTTCATTTCTCCGTAGCGGTGGTGTTGGCGGTTGCGGGCAACATGCGGGTGAGGATGTCGTCCCGGTCGATGAAGTGGTGCTTCAGCGCCGCCGCAACGTGGCCGAGCAGTACCGCGATCAAGGTCAGGTTCAGGCCCAGGTGGACGGTTTGCAGCAGGTCGCCCAGCGCCTTGTCGCGGCCGAGCAGGTCGGGGATCGGCAGCACGCCGAACCACACGGTCTGGAAGCCTTTGGCGGAACTCATCAGCCAGCCCGACAGCGGGATGGCCAGCATCAGCAGGTACAGCATGTGGTGGCCGGCGTGGGCCAGGGCCTGCTGCAGCCGCGGCATGGCGGCCGGCAGTGCCGGCGGCTGGTGGCCTACGCGCCAGGCCAGGCGCAGCAGCGCCAGCAGGAAGGTGGTCACCCCCGCCCACTTGTGCCAGGAGTACAGCTTCAGCTTGGCCGGCGACAGCGGCAGGTCGTGCATGTAGAAGCCGAGGGCGAGCAGGCCGAGGATCAGGATCGCGATCACCCAGTGCAGCGTCTTGGCGGTGGCGGTGTAGTGGCGGCTCACGGTTGTCTTCCTCGGTAGGCCGGCGGGCCGGCAGCGGCGATGGGAGAACTTTACCCGTGCGCACTGGTGCGAAATAGCGGACAATCACGAACACTCTGTTGATCTGGAAATCAACAATGAACCGATTCGATGCGATGATGCTGTTCGTCCGGGTCGCCGAGCTGGGCAGCTTCTCGGCGGCGGCCTGCCAGCTCGGCGTAGCGCGCTCGGTGGTCACCCGGCAGATCGCGGCGCTGGAGGAGCATCTGGGCGTCAAGCTGATGGTGCGCAGCACCCGCAGCCTGTCGCTGACCTCGGCCGGCAGCGCCTACCTGGAGAAATGCCGGGTGATTCTCGAGCTGGTCGAGGAGGCCGAGGCCGGGGTGATGGAGGAGCGGCTGACCCCGAGCGGGCAACTGCGCGTCAGCCTACCGCTCAGCTACGGCTTGCGCCGCTTGGTGCCGCTGCTGCTGGAGTTCTCGCAGGCGTATCCGGAAATCAGCCTGGCGATGGACTTCAGCGACCGGCAGCTGAACCTGATCGAGGAAGGCATCGACCTGTCGATCCGCATCACCGGCCAGCTCGATCCGGGGCAGATCGTGCGCAAGCTCG
>DASQBU010000087.1:0-18488 GCA_035635035.1 Pseudomonas sp. | reverse complement strand
TCCCGCGCGTCGCGGGGAGCTCTGCGGCTTACCAGCGATCCGGCACCGGGTGCGGGCCGCTGACCGAGGAGCTGATGACCACCGTGCAGGTGATGCCGGCCGCCAGGACCACGCCCTCCGGCACCTCGTCGAGGTGGATGCGCACCGGCACGCGCTGGGCCAGGCGCACCCAGTTGAAGGTCGGGTTGACGTCGGCGATCAGCTCGCGGCTTTCCGGGTTGTCGCGGTCGTAGATGCCGCGGGCGATGCTTTCCACCGTGCCGCTCAGGCGCTCGCCGCTCATCAGGCGCAGGTCGGCCTTGTCGCCGATGCGGATCAGCGGCAGGCGGGTCTCCTCCATGTAGGCGTTGACGTAGAAGGAGTGGCTGTCGACCAGCGCCATGGCCGCCTGGCCGCGGTTGGTGAAGTCGCCCTTGAACACCTGCAGGTTGGTGATGTAGCCGTCGGTCGGCGCGCGCACCTCGGTACGGCTCAGGTCCAGGCGGGCGGCGTCGAGCTGCGCCTGCGCCTCGCGCAGGTCGGCCTCGGCGGCGGCGGCCAGCTGGCTGGCATCGGTGCGGCTCTCGCGGGAGACCACCAGCTCGCTCATGTCGGCGCGGCGCTTGGCGTTGTCCTGGCGCATCTCCAGGGTGGCCTTGCGCGAGGCGACCAGGGCCTCGGCGCGCTTGACCGCCATGTGGTAATGGTCCGAGTCGATGCGCAGCAGCAGGTCGCCCTTCTTCACCTGCTGGTTGTCGCGCACCGCCACCTCGGTGACCAGGCCGGCGACGTCCGGCGCGATGTTGACCACGTCGGCGCGCACCCGACCGTCACGGGTCCAGGGCGTATCCATGTAATGCATCCAGAGCGCGCGCACGATCAGCACGGCGGCGCCGAAGATCAGCAAGGTGACGACAACACTGATGGCTCTTTTCCAGTACATATCGGGGCTCTAGGTAGGCGGACTCAGCGATACACGTACAGCGCCACGGCGCCGTACAGACAGGTAAACAGGCTCACCCGCAGCATGGTCGGATGCCAGGCGTGCCGGTACAGGCCGCACCAGGCCATCAGCCGGTCGATGCCCCAGCCGACGAGCAGGGTGAGCAGGAACAACTGGGTGAGGTTCGGCATGTAGATGTCGAAGAATACGATTTCACGCGGCATTGGGCAGTCTCCCGATGACGGAGGGGGACTTCTCGGCCAGCGGCGAATTGGCGTCCAGCAGGGCACTGCGGATGAAGTGCAGGTAGCTGAGAACCCGTCGCAGCGGCGAGGTTTCGAAATGGGGCGGGCACGACTCGGGGGTCTTGCGCACCACCACGATGGCATGTTCGACCGCGGCCAGGGCGCGCATCCGGTTCTGTTCGTCGGGCTGGATGAACAGGCGCACCAGCGCCCGGCCCATCGCCCGCACGCCGTGCTGCCAGGGCATGCTGTCGGCGTAGCCCGGCTCGTCCGGCAGCGCGGCCTGCTCCTGGCGCAGCTCGATCACCGCATGGCCGATCTCCTGCACCACGAACATCCAGCGCAGCAGGCGGCGCTGCACGTCGGGGCGGCGGGCGGCCAGGCCGTGGGCCTGGCTGATCAGGTCGCGGATCCCGCTCTCGAAGCCGGCGGCCAGGCCCTTGAGCTTGCCGGTGACGGCGAACACCACGCGCATGCGCAGGTCGTGCTCCAGGCGGCGCCACAGCCACGGCCGGTTGGGCGGCAGGATGATCGCCGCGGCCAGGGTCGCCAGGCCCATCGCGGCCAGCGACGCCAGGTACTCGTTGAACAGCCGGTTGGGGTCGTAGACGGTCAGGTTCAGCGGGATCGACACCATGCAGAACCACACCAGCAGGCCGACCCCGTAGCCGGCGATCGGCCCGCGGGTGATCAGCCAGGCGCCGAGGGCGAACACCGGCGCCAGCGCGCACAGCAGCATGGGGAAGCCGTCCAGCAGCGGCAGCACCCACAGCTGCAGGCTGCAGCCGAGCACCGCGGCGCCCATCGCGCCGACCCACAGCTGGCGCGCCAGGCGCGGCGGCGAGGGCGCGGTGGAGACCAGCGCGGAGACGATGGCCGCGGTCATCACGAAGGTGACCCCGTTGGACCAGCCGGTGGCCAGCCAGAAGGCGCTGAGCGACAGCACCAGCAGGGCGGTGCGCAGGCCGCGCACCAGGATCACCGCGCGGTTGGCGCGCGGAACGAAGTTGTCCGGCCACTGCTCGCGCTCGTGGTGGTGCTGGATCAGCGAGGCCTGGGTCAGCGCATAGCTGTGCAGGTCGCTGGCGAAACGATAGAGCAGCTCGGCGGCGGTGTTGAAGTCGAGCATCCGGTCGTCGCTCGGCTTGCGCATCAGCAGGCGGGCGCGCGCATCGCGGATGCGCTGCATCAGCTCCTCCTTGATGGCCTCCAGGCGCACCGCCAGCTGCTCGGCGTCGGCGTCGCTGTACAGGCGCTCGCGCAGCGGCTCCAGCACCTCGCCGAGCAGGGCGCGGCACGGCTCGAGCACGTCGAGCACGTCGCGGCCGTCCTCGCTGCCCTGCTGCAGGCGCAGCATCAGCTGGTGCAGGGCGTTGAAGCGGGTGGAGAGCACCATGAACTCGTGGTTGAGGCGCGCCAGGCGACCGCTGCGCAGGCGGATGTGCGGGTCCTCGAAGGTGCTGGCGTTGCGCAGGGTGTCGAAGCCGACCGCCTCGGCGGCGAAGCGCGCGTTGACCTGCTCCATGCGCTCGAGGTCGAGGTTGCCGCCGAGGGCGTCGCAGGCGAAGCGGGCGAAGTCGCGAAAGCGCGTGTGCAGCAGGCGGCGCAGCGGCACGCTGCTCGACTGCGGCAGGATCAGCGCGTTGATCACCCCGGAGCAGAGGATGCCCAGGCTGATCTCCAGCACCCGCCACACCGCCAGCATGAAGGCGTTCTCCGGGTGCAGGCTGGCCGGCAGGCCGATCATCGCCGCGGTGTAGCCGGCGAGCAGGAAGGCGTAGCTGCGGAAGTCGCGATAGCGCGCGGCGCCGGCGGTGCACACGCCGATCCAGCAGGACAGGGCGAGGAGGAACAGCACCCGTTCCTGGGGGAACAGGGCGATCATGCAGATCATCACCGTCAGCCCCATCAGGGTGCCGATGATCCGGTAGAAGCTCTTGGCCAGCACCTGGCCGCTCTGCGGCTGGATGACGATGCACACCGTGGCCAGCACGGTGCTCGGCTGCGGCAGCTCCAGGCGGTAGGCCAGCCAGAGGGCGAAGAACACGGTCAGCAGGGTCTTGAAGACGAAGGCCCAGGCCATGCCTTCGCCCTGCGCCCATTCGACCAGCGCCTGGCGGAAGCCGATGACCGGCGGGTTCAGCGGGGTGCTCACGGGGCTCACCTCAGGGCTGGCCAGGCAGATGCAGTTTGACGTCGCGCGGCGCGAGCTTGCTGTCCGCCGGGCTGCTGCCCGGCTGCAGCACGCCGCCGCCGAGCGCCACCCACAGCGCGCTCTGCGCGCTCAGGTGCGTGGCGCGCACCTGCTGCTGCAGGCGCTGCTGCTGGAACACCAGGGTCTTGGCCTTGAGCACCGCGCTGTAGTCGGTCAGGCCGCGCTGGTGCGCCTCCTCGGCGAGACGCACGCGCTCCTCGGCGGTCTCCAGCGAGTGGGCGACGAACTCCTCCTGCTCGTGCAGCGACTTCAGGCGGATCAGCTGGTCGGACACGCTCTGCAGCGCGCGCACCAGGGTGCCGTTGTACAGCTCCACCGCCATGTCGTAGCCGGCGGAGGCGGCGCCGAGCTGGCCGCGCAGGCGGCCGCCGTCGAAGATCGGCAGGGTCAGCGCCGGGCCGAGGCCGTAGGTCAGCTTGTCCTGGCCGAGGAAGTCGAGCATCACCCCCTGGGTCGCCATGGTGCCGAGGGTGCCGATCAGGTTGATGTTGGGATAGAAGTCGGTCTTGGCCATCTCGATGCCGCGCGCCTGCGCCGACACCATCCAGCGGCTGGCGACCACGTCGGGACGCCGGCCGAGCAGCTCCAGCGGCAGGTTCGACGGCAGCTGCGGCTCGCCCTGCAGCGCCAGCTTCGGCCGCTTGAGCTGGGCACCCTCGCCCGGGCCCTTGCCGGCCAGCGCGGCCAGCTGGTTGCGGGTCAGGGCGATCTCCTCGCGGACCAGGTCGATCTGCCGATGGGCCTCGGGCAGCGGCGCCTCGGCGTCGGTGACCTCCTGCTGGGTGCCGAGGCCAATGCGCTGGCGCTCCTGGGCCAGCTTGAGCAGCTCCTCGAGCTGCTTGAGTTCGGCCTCGGCGATGTCCAGGTGGGCATGGTGCATGGCCAGCATGATGTAGCTGCGCACCACGTTGCTCTGCAGCTCCAGCGCCGCCGCGCGCGCCTCGGTGGCGGCGACCTGGGCGAGGTCCACGGCCATCTCGCTGTTGCTGCGCAGGCGGCCCCACAGGTCGAGGTCGAAGCTCAGGCCGAGCAGCTCGGTGTTGTTCCAGGTGCTGGAGTCCGCCAGCGGGCCGGGACCGTAGAAGTTGTCGGTCGGCCACTTCTTGTGCTGCATCGAGGCGGCGTAGTTGACCTGCGGCGCCTGGGCGGCGCCGGCCACCCCGGCCAGCGCCTGCGCCCGGCGCACCCGCGCGGCCGCCACGGCCAGATCGGGGCTGCCGGCCAGGGCCATGTCGACCCAGGCGTTCAGCTGCGGATCGCCATAGGCCTGCCACCACTGGGCCTTGGGCCAGTCGGCCGCCTGCTCCGCCTTGCGGATGGCCTTGTCGGTAAGCAGTTGAGCGTTATCCAGGCGCTTGGCCTTCGGAGTGATGCCAGCGCTGCTGATGCAGCCGGAGAGAGTCAGGGAAACAGCGAGCAGACTGGCGAGGTACAGATCTGACCGAGAGGTGCGGAACACTGCGGCACGTCCTGATAGGGGCGAGGAAGCCGAAAAGGCTGGCGATTCTAAGCAGAGCCACACGCCAGGATAAGACAACGGTTAGATGAATTATTATGTACCATTCAGCCATAATTTTTGGCAGGGTTCGTGACAGAATCCGCAGCCGGCCGGGAGGGCCGGTGCCAGAGCAGCGGCTTCATCCTCCGCGGCCCGCTCGACGCCCTCCGCCGCCCTCCCGCCTCCCCTTCCCATCCGAGAGCGAGCGATGGACATTCTCTTCAACATGCGTGCCTTCGTCTGCGTGGCGGAAACCGGCAGCTTCACCGCCGCCGCGGCCCGCCTCGACCTGACCACTTCCTACGTGTCGCGCGCGGTCGCCACCCTGGAAGCCCACCTGCGCACCCGCCTGCTGCATCGCACCACCCGGCGCATCGCCCTGACCGAAGCCGGCCAGCGCTACCTGATGCGCTGCGAGCAGATCCTCGCCTACATCGAGGAAGCCGAGGCCGAGGCCAGCGACGCCCACGCCCGCCCGGCCGGCACCCTCAAGGTGCACGCCGTGACCGGCATCGGCCAGCACTACCTGATCGAGGCGGCCGCCGGCTACAACGAGAAGTATCCGGACGTCAGCTTCGACCTGACCCTGGCCAACCGCACCACCGACATCCTCGACGAGGGCTACGACATCTCGGTGGTGATCGCTCGCGAACTGCCCGACTCGGGGTTCATCTCCAAGCAGCTGGGCAAGACCTACAGCGTGCTGTGCGCCTCGCCGGCCTACGTCGAGAAGTACGGCATGGTGCGCCAGCCCGCCGACCTGGCCAAGCACCGCTGCCTGCGCCTGGTCAACCCGGTGATGAGCCTGGACAAGTGGCTGCTCGACGGCCCCGACGGCCAGGAGCTGGTCACCGTCAACCAGACCCCCTTCCAGGTCAACAGCGCCGACGCCCTGAGCGTGGCGCTCAAGGCCGGCATGGGCATCGGCGTGATGCCGGTGTACGTCGCCCTGCAGTACCTGCAGGACGGCAGCCTGGTGCGCGTGCTGCCCAACCACACCCTGTTCCCCCTCGGCGTCTACGCGCTCTACCCGTCGCGCCAGTACCTCGACGCGAAGATCCGCACCTGGGTGGAGTTCCTGCGCGAATACATGCCCCAGCGCCTCGAGGCCGACGAGGCCAGCATGGCGACCTGCAGCACGCGCCTGACCCACTGACCCCGCTCAGAGCCTGTTCACGATCTGCTGCGCGTCGGCCAGGCGGCGTTGAAATCGGTTTCGGAATGCTCATTTACCCCACGTAAACTCCGCTTCCTCAACCGATTTCGCCTTGCCTGGCTCTAGCTCGCGAGATCGTGAACAGGCTCTCAGCCTGCCGCCGGCGGCTCCTCCGCCGCCCGGCGAAAGGCGGCGCGGAACTCGCTGGGCTTGAGCCCGGCCTGCTTGCGGAAGTAGCGGCTGAAGTAGGACGTGTCGCGAAAGCCCAGGTCGAGGGCGATCTGCTTGATGTCCAGCTGCGAGTAGGCCAGCTGTCGCTGCGCCTCGCGCATCAGCCGCCCGTTGATCAGCCCCAGCGCCGATTCGCCGAGTTCTTCGCGGCAGATGCGGCCGAGCTGCGCCGTACTGATGCCAAGCTTCCCCGCATACATCTCCAGCGACCAGTGCTGGCGGAACTGGCGGTTGACCAGCTCGCGGAACTGCTCGAGCAGGCTGGTCCGCCGCCCCTTGCTCGGGCGCAGCGCCCGCGCCGGCGCGGCGAAGCGGGAAATCCGCACCAGCAAGGCGAGCAGCAGCGACAGCCCGGCCGCCAGGTGGCCCGGCGCCTCGCTGCGCGCCTCCTCCTCGAGCTGCAGCAGCAGTGGCGCCAGCGGCTCGTCGTCGCCGGCCGGCCAGGGCAGCGCAATCACCGCCGGGCGCTGCAGCAGGCCGAGCAGCTCGGGCGCGACAACCCGCGCCATCGACTCCAGCGGGCTTTGCGCGGCGGTGATCACCGGCCCGTCGGTATCCCGGCCGTGGTTGAACGCATGCACCGTGCGACAGGGCAGCAGGATGATGCACGGGCCGGTGAAGGTCATCCGCCGATTCTCTATGCTTACCTCACCGTCGCCGCGCTGGACGTAGAGAATCTGCAGCAGGGCGTCATGCCGGTGCGGCTTGATCTCGCCGCGATAGGCCAGGCTGCGCTCGCGGATCCACTCCACATGCAGCAGCTCGCGCCACACCGGCGGGGCCGACTGGCCGTACAGGGCATAGTTGGGGATGCTTTTCATGCGGGCGCTCGTGGAGGTGGCTCGGCCGGGCCGTGGGGAAATACGCACGAATTGTCCTGTTCCTCGTCCCGTATTTGCAACCGCACTGACGTTTAATGGCAGGCCTATGCTGATCACTCCCGTACTTCCGCGTCTTCCCTGCCGCCTGCCGGCACCGTGCTCGAGCCTTTCGCCCCGATGAACATCCCCACCCTGAGGGAATGGCTGTACTCGGCCAAAGCGCTGATCGCCGCGCTGCTCGCGCTGTACATCGCCCTCGCCCTGCCGCTGGACAACCCGTACTGGGCCATGGCCTCGGTGTACGTCGTGTCCCACCCGCTGTCCGGCGCGACCCGCTCCAAGTCGATCTTCCGCGCCCTCGGCACCCTGCTCGGCGCCTGCGCCGCGGTGGCGATCCTGCCGCCGCTGGTGCACCAGCCGGTGATCCTCAGCCTGGCCATCGGCCTGTGGGTCGGCCTGCTGCTGTACCTCTCGCTGCTCGACCGCACCCCGCGCAGCTACATCTTCATGCTGGCGGCCTACACCGTGCCGCTGATCGCCCTGCCCCAGGTGAACCACCCGCTGACCATCTTCGACGCGGCGCTGGCGCGCTCCGAGGAGATCCTCCTCGGCATCACCTGCGCGGCGCTGGTCAACACCGTGCTGTTCCCCAGCCGCCTCGCCCCGGTGCTCGGCGCCAAGATGGACGCCCTGCTCGCCGACGGCCGGCGCTGGATCGCCCACAGCCTCGACCCGGCGCACCTCGGCGACTCGGAGCACCGCACCCTGCGCAAGCTGCTGGCCGACGTGCTGGCCCTGGACAGCATGATCATCCACCTGTCCTACGACAGCACCAGCCACCTGCCGGCCCAGCATGCCCGCGAGTTCCGCGCGCGCATGGCCATGCTGCTGCCCCAGGTCAGCTCGCTGGCCGACCCGCTGCGCCGCCTGCAACGCGAGCTGGGCCAGTTGCCGGAGGAACTGAGCGACCTGCTCGAGCGCCTCGACGCCTGGCTGCAAGGCCCCGGCGATGCCGACGGCGCCCGCCAGCTGCGCGAGCACAGCCTGCGCCTGGAAACCTGGCTGATCGACAGCCATCCGCAGTACCCCCTGCTGATCGGCAGCGCGCTGCGCCAGATGCGCCAGCTGATCGCTCTCTGGCAGGACTGCCTGAGCCTGCGGCAGAGCTTCGCCGCCGGTCACCAGCAGCAAGCGCCGACCCTGCACTACAAGGTGCGCCAGCTGATCGGCGGGCCGCGCTACTACGACTACGGCCTGCTGGCCTTCACCGCCGCCTCGGTGGGCCTGTCGGTGTTCGTCGCCTGCATGCTGTGGACGGTGCTGGACTGGGACTACGGCTTCAGCGGCATCTTCCTGGTTGCGGTGGCCAGCTGCTTCTTCGCCGCCCAGGACAATCCGGCGCCGTTCATCCGCTCGTTCCTGACCTGGACGCTGATCTCCACCGTGGCCGCCGGCCTCTACCTGTTCGGCCTGTTGCCGCACATCCATACCTTCGAGATGCTGGCCATCGCCCTGGCGGTGCCCCTGCTGCTGGCCGGCACCCTTACCGGGCGGCCGCAGTTCAACGCCGCGGTGATGCTGTTCGCCGTGCAGACCATCTCCACCATCACCCTGCAGGACACCTACCGGGCCAACTTCCCGGTGTTCGGCGACGTCGCCCTGTCCAACATCCTCGGCCTGACCTTCGCCATCGTCTGGGTGCGCCTGACCAAGCCCTTCGGCGCCGAGTGGGCCGCCCGGCGCCTGGCGCGCTCGACCTGGCGCGACCTGGCCGAGCTGGCCCTGGACGGCCACGCCCGCGACCACGCCCGCGTCGCCGCGCAGATGATCGACCGCACCAACCAGCTGCTGCCGCGCCTGACGCTGATCGAAGACCCGCAACTGGCGCTGACCGACACCACCCGCGACCTGCGCATCTGCTTCCGCCTGCTCGAACTGCAGCAGCACCTGCCGGCCGAGACGCGCCACCAGGTGACCCCGGTGCTCGAGGCGGTGCACGGCTACTTCCGCGACTGCGTGCGCGCCCGCCAGCAACTGCCCGCCCCCGCGAGCCTGCTGAAGCAGATGGACGCCAGTCTCGTCGCCCTGCTCGCCCAGCCCGGCGGCGCCGCGCACAAGGCCACCGAGGCGCTCGCCGGCCTGCGCCTGACGCTGTTCCCCGAGCAACCGCGCGAGACCGGCGGCGCCGCGCCCCTGCCGCCCCTCGCCTCCGCCGGAGCCCCCGCATGAACGGACATTTCGACCTCTACGGCGTCTTCCTGCCGACCCTGCTGATCCTGCTGCTGGGCGCCTACGTGCTGAAGAGCCTGCTGCGCGTGCTGCTGACGCGCCTGGGCTTCTACCGCTTCGTCTGGCACCCGCCGCTGTTCAACCTCGCCCTGTACATCCTGATACTGGGCCTCCTGTTCAACTTCGTACCCGGACTGTGATCGTGAAGAAGTGGCTCCCCACCCTAGGCTCCGTGCTCCTCACCCTGTCGGCCGTGGCTGTCGCCATCGTCGTCAGCATTCACCTCTGGGAGTACTACATGGAAGAACCCTGGACCCGTGACGGCCGCGTGCACGCCGACATCATCCAGGTCGCCCCGGACGTCTCCGGCCTGGTCACCGAACTGCAGGTGCGCGACAACGACAAGGTCCACCGCGGCCAGCCGCTGTTCGTGATCGACCGCGAGCGCTTCCAACTGGCCGTGCAGAAGGCCGAGGCGACCGTCAAGGAGCGCCGCGCCCAGCTCGACCAGGCGCGCCGCGAGGCCAAGCGCAACAAGACGCTCAAGGACCTGATCGCCGCGGAAACCGTCGAGGAAGGCGACACCCGCGTACAGCAGGCCGAAGCCGCGCTGGCCGACGCCGAGTCCGCCCTCGGCGTCGCCCGCCTCGACCTCAAGCGCACCGTGGTGCTCAGCCCGGTGGACGGCTACCTCAGCGACCGCACCATCCGCGTCGGCGACTACGTGAAGACCGGCGTGCCGGTGCTGTCGATCGTCGACACCAACTCGCTGCGCGTGGAAGGCTACTTCGAGGAAACCAAGCTGCACGCCATCAGCGTCGGCCAGCCGGTGGACATCAAGCTGATGGGCGAGAGCGAGCACCTGCACGGCCACGTGCAGAGCATCGCCGCCGGCATCGAGGACCGCGACCGCACCCGCGGCAGCAGCCTGCTGCCGAACATCAACCCGAGCTTCAACTGGGTGCGCCTGGCCCAGCGCATCCCGGTGCGGGTGAGCATCGACAAGGCCCCCGAGGACATCCGCCTGGTCACCGGGCGCACCGCCACCCTGACCGTGCTGCCCCGCGACGACGGCCAGGCGCCGGCCAGCCAGCCGGCGGCCCGCACGGAGCAGGCCCCGCGATGAAACTGCTCGCCCGCTTTGCCCTGGCCGCCCTGCCGCTGGCGCTCAGCGCCTGCACCGTGGGGCCGGACTACCACCTGCCCCGCTGGGCGATGTTCAACCAGCCCAAGGCCCAGGCCCCGCTCGATCTGGCCGGCAACGCCAAGGTCGCGCAGGCCCCGCTGCCTGCCGACTGGTGGAAGCTGTACCACGACCCGCAGCTCGACGACCTGGTGCAGAAGGCCCTGGCCGGCAACACCGACGTGCGCCTGGCCTACCACAACCTGCGCCGCGCCTACGAAGGCTACGTGATGGCCGAGAGCGCCCAGGAAATCGAGGTCGGCGGCTCGGTCACCGCCGGCCGCGGCCAGCTCTCCAGCCAGGCGCTGGCCCTGCACGAAAAGCTCCCGGTGATGAACCTCGGCGACGTCGGCGTGGCGGTCGGCTACCAGCTCGACCTGTTCGGCAAGCTCAAGCGCGCCACCGAGGCCGCCGCGGCCGGCACCGAGGCCACCCAGGCGGCGCTGGATGCCGCGCGCATCACCGTGGTCGCCCAGGTGGTGCGCAACTACGTGGAAGCCTGCCACGCCAACGAGGAGCTGGAGATCGCCGAGCACTCCCTGCAGATCCAGGAGCGCCAGCTCGACGTGGTCAGCCGTCTGCAGCAGGCCGGTCGCGGCAACGAGGTGGACGTGGCGCGCGCCCAGGCGCAGACCGAGGCGCTGCGCGCCGAACTGCCGCCGTTCGAGTCGAAGAAGGCCGCCGCGCTCTACCAGCTCGCCGCCCTGCTCGGTCGCACGCCCGGCGACCTGCCGGCCAGTGTCGGCCAGTGCCAGCACGCCCCGCAGCTGGCCCAACCGATCCCGGTCGGCGACGGCGCCGCCCTGCTCAAGCGCCGCCCGGACATCCGCGCCGCCGAACGCGAGTTGGCCCTGGCCACCGCCCGCATCGGCGTGGCCACCGCCGAGATGTACCCCGAGGTCAGCCTGGGCGGCAGCTTCGGCTACACCGGCATGATGCAGGACATCGGCCACGGCATCACCGAACGCTGGAGCCTCGGCCCGCACATCGCCTGGCACATCCCCACCGGGGTCGACCGCGCACGCATCCGCGCCAGCGAGGCCGGCGCCGATGCCGCCCTGGCGCGCTTCGACAGCACGGTGCTCAACGCCCTGCGCGAGACGCAGACCCTGCTCACCCACTACGCCCACGACCTGACGCGCAACCAGTCGCTGCGCCAGGCCCGCGACGCCGCGCGCCAGGCCGCGGAATACAACCGCCGGATGTACAAGGAAGGCCGCCTGCCCTACCTCAGCAGCCTGGACGCCGAGCGCACCCTGGCCAGCGCCGAAGCCGCCCTGGCCACCTCGGAGGCCCAGCTGTCGCAGGACCAGGTCAACCTGTTCCTCAGCCTCGGCGGCGGCTGGGAAAACGCCCGCGGCACCTCCGGCCAGGAGAAGATGCCCGAGGCCGAGCACCAGCACTGAACGACAACGGGGCCGCTTGCGGCCCCGTTTTCATTTCCGGCAAGCTCGGCACCGACTCACGATCTCGCGTGCTGCTCAGAGCCTGTTCACGATCTCGCGAGCTAGAGCCAGGCAAGGCGAAATCGGTTGAGGAAGCGGAGTTTACGAGTGGTAAATGAGCATTCCGAAACCGATTGACTCGCTTCGCTCGCCCTGCGGGCCAGCCTTCGGCTGTTACTTCGCTTCGCTCCGTTTCAACGCCGCATGGCCGACGCGCAGCAGATCGTGTACAGGCTCTCAGAACAACGGCTCGTCGTCGCGGATCAGCACGCACAGCCGGCCGCGCTCGTCCTCCTGGCAGTCGTGCACGTAGTACATCTCCACGGCCCCCGTGGCGGCCATCACCGCCACGTAGTCCCCCTCCTCGACCACGAAGAAGCCGCGCGAGGCCGGCGCCGCCGCGCACTCGATGAACGCGCTGAAGAACAGCGCCGGATCGTCATCGCCGAAGAACCCGGCGCACGCCTCCGCGTCCCACTCCTGCGGCGCCTGGAACGGCCCGACGAACCGGATCCGCGCATCGCCCAGGTCCTCCTCCTCGGCGTCCGGATCGTTCTCGTCCGGCCGGTAGACCGTACAGTCCAGCGCCTGCTCGTCGCCCAGGACCGCCAGCCGCGCCGCCAGGCGCTGCTCCGGGTCCCATCCCTCGGCCTGGCACATCTGCCGCCACACCGCGTCCAGGGCGGACGCTTGCTCGTTCTGCTTCACGTGAATCTCCGTTGGAATGATGGCTAGCGGGCGCCAGTTTCTCAGGAAGGCCGACGGCTGTCCCCCTCAGGCCAGACGCTGCAACTCGCGGCGCACCATGCTGGCGTATTGCGGCGGGCTCAGCGCGTACAGCTCACCGGCCACCCAGGCCAGCCAGCGGCCGCCGAGACGCTCGCGCTCGGCCAGCAGGCGCTCGGCCTCGGCCACGGCGCGGGCCTGGTGGGCGCGGTGATAGTCGGCACGCGACGGTGCCGCCGCGTGGTCGTGGTCGTGGTCGTGGTCGTGGTCGTGGTCAGACATGCTGCGGCTCGACAAGGACGGAAGCCGCAGTCTAGCCGAATGCCCGTGCGCCCCGCGCGCCGACCGCCCGCCTTGCCGCAGGCGGCGCCGTCGACTACACCAACAGTCAGGTCGGCGCCGGCACGCGGACGCCTCGCGCCTCCGCACCCGCGCACCACGCGCTTGCCGCCCCATGGCCCGGAGCCAGGAATGAACGAACGGCCCTCCCGCGCCGCCCGCGGAGCAGCCCCGCTGCTGCCCGAGTGGCTGCGCCACTACCAGCGCGCCTGGCTGCGCGCGGACGTGCTCGCCGGCCTGACCACCGCGGCGGTGGTGATTCCCAAGGCGCTGGCCTATGCCACCATCGCCGGGCTGCCGGTCCAGGTCGGCCTCTACACGGTGCTGATCCCCATGCTGATCTACGCGCTATGCGGCACCTCGCGGCCGCTCAGCGTGAGCACCACCACCACCCTGGCCATCCTCACCGCCGCGGCACTCAACGGGGCCGGCGCGGCCGACGACCCGGCGCGGCTGGCCACTGCGGCGGCGACCCTGACCGCCCTGGTCGGGGTCTTCCTGATCCTCGCCGGGGCCTTGCGCCTGGGCTTCGTCGCCAACTTCATCTCCGAGCCGGTGCTGGTCGGCTTCAAGGCCGGCATCGGCATCGTCATCGTGGTCGACCAGCTGCCCAAGCTGCTCGGCATCCACATCCCCAAGAGCGGCTTCCTGCGCAACCTGCTGGCCATCGTCGAAGGCATACCCCACACCTCGCTGCCGACCCTGGCCATGGCCGGCGTCATGCTCGCGCTGCTGGTCGGCCTCCGGCGCTTCGCCCCGCGCGTTCCGGCGCCGCTGGTGGCCGTCGCGCTGGGGATCGGCGCCACCGCCCTGCTCGGCCTCGAGCGTTTCGGCGTGGAAACGGTCGGCCTGGTGCCGACCGGGCTGCCCGCCCTGAGCCTGCCGGACCTGCAACTGCTCGACAGCCTGTGGCCCGCCGCCCTGGGGATCGCGCTGATGAGCTTCACCGAGACCGTCGCCGCCGGACGCGCCTTCGCCGCGAGCGACGAGCCCGCCGCGCCGCCCAACCGAGAGCTGGTCGCCACCGGCCTGGCCAACCTCGGCGGCGCCCTGCTCGGCGCCATGCCCGCCGGCGGCGGCACCACGCAGACCGCGGTCAACCGCCAGGCCGGGGCGCGCACCCAACTGGCGGAGCTGGTCACCGCGGCGCTGGCCCTGGCCACCCTGCTGCTGCTCGCCCCCTTCATCGGCCGGATGCCGCACGCCACCCTGGCCGCCGTGGTGGTGGTCTACTCGGTGGGCCTGATCCAGCCGCTGGAGTTTCGCGCCATCCTGCGCGTGCGCCGCACCGAGTTCATCTGGGCGCTGGTCGCCCTGGTCGGCGTGATGCTGCTCGGCACCCTCAAGGGCATCGTGGTGGCGATCATCGTCTCGCTGCTGGCCCTCGCCTACCAGGTATCCGACCCGCCGGTCCGCGTGCTCGGCCGCATGCCCGGCAGCAACGTGTTCCGCCCGCGCTCGCCGCACACCCCCGACGACGAGAGCTTCCCCGGCCTGCTCCTGCTGCGCCCGGAGGGGCGCATCTTCTTCGCCAACGCCGAACGCCTGCGCCAGAAGATCCAGCCGCTGATCGCCGAGGCCAGCCCGCGGATCGTGGCGCTCGACCTCAGCGCCGTCTTCGATCTCGAGTACACCGCCCTCAAGATGCTCTGGGAGGCCGAGCGGCAGATGCGCGAGCGGGGCGTGACCCTCTGGCTGGTCGGCCCCAATCCGAACGTGCGCGCCACCCTGCGCCACTCGCCGCTGGACGAGGCCCTGGGCAGCGAGCGGGTATTCCTGAATCTCGAGGAGGCGCTGGCGCACTACCAGGCGCAGGCCGCGGTAGGCGGGCCAGCCGCGGCCGCCCCCTGACCCTCGACCGGCACGCGAGAACCGGCGCCAGGGCGCCAGGGCTCAGCCGCGCAACGGGCCGGCGTAACGGGCCTGGACGTACTTCTCGATCAGTTGCGCCTCGCTGAGCATCGGCGCCGCCGCGCGGATGCCGCTGAGCTCGCTGAGGCGCTGGCCCAGGGCCCGGGTCTCGTCGAGCGGCGATGCCGCGCAGGCATCCACCATGCGATTCAGCGCATCGGGCTGGCTGAGGCGGATATCCACCCCCGCCTCCTCGCGCAACCGACGGCGCACCCGCTGCATGAAGTCGAGCACCTCTCGCGTGAATTCCATGCGTGTCTCCCCTGCTTTTGTTGCCTGCGTTTTTGCCCAAGCCCCCAAGCAAGGCCTGTACCAGCATGGCAAACCCGCCGCGGCGCGGCCTGTGGCCGGGGGCGGCCCGGCGCTCGCGGGCAGCATCGGTGCGCCATGCACTGGATCGGCGCAAACCGGGGGAGTCCCGGGGGATGGGGCGGGCGACGCAGCGCCAGAAACGAAAAACCCCGGCACATCGGCCGGGGTCCACTGGCTGACGCCGCAGGTCAGTTGAGCGCGCCGACCCGCTCGGCGCCCGAGAGGATCTCGCGGATGGCGCTGGTCATGTCATCCAGTTCGCTCGCGCGCCGGGCGTTCGGCTCGCGGGCGATGTACTCGGAAATGCCGCACAGCAGCGCGGACAAATCGTCCAGGTCGTCTTGGTCAATCTGATATTTGGTCATGACATGCTTTCCATTTTTCTTGTTGTTCAACGGGTTCAACGCCAGAGCGCGGCACATCGTCCTGCCGCTCCGCGCGGACGTAGCAGGCGCCAGACCCATGCCGGCGCCTCGCCCATCATCCCGCACCTGTGTGACGACTGTATCACACCGCTCCAGCCGCCGTTGGCCCGCCCTCCCGCCAGGGCGGCGCGACGCTGGCGGGAAGAGCGGCGCCGATCCGCGCACCGGGCGGGCGTGCGGAAAATCCGGGGCGACTCACGCCAACCGTCGTCCGCTCCGAACCGGCGCGGGCACCCCGTGGTCTTGCCAGGGCGCAGCTGCTAACATTTCCCGCCAAGGAGATGGCATTCCTCCTCATAACCGCCTTCACGGCTGATGATGCCTGCACGAATTCCCGGACGGGGAAGGTGTAGGCGCAGGTCATTTCCGCCTTCCGCACGTCCGGGGTTGCACCGCCAACCGACGACAGGACTTGCATGAACAATCCCCAGCGCCCCGAACAGCTCGACCTGCTGCCCTACCTGGGCAAGTGGCTCGTGCTCGCCAGCGCCGTCGCCGCGCTCGCCGGCTCCGCCTCCGCCGCATTCCTCTTCGCCCTCGACTGGGCCACCGCGACCCGCACCAGCCACCGCTGGCTGATCTGGTTGCTGCCCATCGCCGGTTTCGTCGTCGGCTGGCTATACCTGCGCTTCGGCCAGCAGGTCGAGGCCGGCAACAACCTGCTGATCGACGAGATCCACGACCCCAAGCAGGTCGTCCCGCTGCGCATGGCCCCCTTGGTGCTGGGCGGCACCGTCGTTTCCCACCTGTTCGGCGCCTCGGTGGGCCGCGAAGGCACCGCCGTGCAGATGGGCGGCGCCCTGGCCGACCAGTTCACCCACCTGTTCAAGCTCAAGCACGAGGAGCGCCGCATCGTGCTGATGGCGGGGATCAGCGCCGGCTTCGCCTCGGTGTTCGGCACCCCGCTGGCCGGGGCGATCTTCGCCCTGGAGGTGCTGGCCATCGGCCGCCTGCGCTACGACGCGATCCTGCCGTGCCTGGTCGCCGCCATAGTCGCGGACCAGGTCGGCCTGCTGTGGGGCGTCCAGCATACCCACTACGCCATTCCCTTCGTGCCGGCGGTGGCGGCATGGCCGCTCGCCGCCATGCTGCTCGCCGGAGCGCTCTTCGGCCTGGCCGGCAAGCTGTTCGCCGACGCCACCCACACCCTCGGCGCATGGATGAAGCGCCGGGTGAGCTATGCCCCGCTGCGGCCGCTGCTGGGCGGCGTCGTGGTGGCCGCGGCGGCCTGGTTCCTGGGCGCCGACCGCTACATCGGCCTGGGCATCCCGACCATCGTCGACGCCTTCCAGCAGCCGCTGGCCCCCTACGACTTCGCCGGCAAGATGGCCTTCACCATTGCCTCGCTGGGCAGCGGCTTCAAGGGTGGCGAAGTGACCCCGCTGTTCTACATCGGCGCCACCCTGGGCAACGCCCTGGCCCCCTTGCTGGACCTGCCGGTGCCGCTGCTGGCCGGCGTCGGCTTCGTCGCGGTATTCGCCGGAGCCGCCAACACGCCGATCGCCTCCACCCTGATGGCAATGGAACTGTTCGGCGCCGAAGTCGGAGTCTATGCGGCCCTGGCCTGCGTGGTGAGCTACCTGTTTTCCGGGCACACCGGCATCTATCGCGCGCAACGCATCGGCCAGGCCAAGCACCGCCATGCCCCGGAGGGCATCCGGCTGGGCGAACTCCCCGCCTACCGCAAAGCACAGCACCGCGCCAAGAGCGACGCGCAGGAACGGCTGAGCCAATCATGAGCACGCCGAGGAGCGACGGCATGTCCAGGCAGTCCTGTTCCGCCGCACACGGGCGATCTGAGCCGAGGAGAGCGACACCATGATCCGATCCCTGGCGGCCATATCGGTCGGCGCGGCGCTGGGCGCCATCTTGCGCTGGGGGCTGGGCAGCGCCTTCAACGCGCTGTTCCCCACGATTCCCCCCGGCACCTGGCTGGCCAACATGCTCGGCGGCTACCTGATGGGCATAGCGCTCGCCTACTTCGCGCAGCACACCGGCCTGGCGCCCGAGTGGCGCCTGCTGGTCATCACCGGCTTTCTGGGCGGCCTGACGACGTTCTCGACGTTTTCCGCAGAGGTCGTCACCCTGCTCCAGCAAGGCCGGCTGCTCTGGGCCGGGGCCGCCGTTGCCGCGCACGTGCTCGGATCGTTGCTCATGACGCTGCTGGGCCTGGCCACCGTTGCCATCCTCACCCCCCATTGATGCCCGGGAGAATCCCCATGCAAGGCTATCAACTGAAGTTCTTCACCCGGCAGGACCGCAAGCACGGCTGCCTTCCCCTGGGGAGCTGGCTGCTCGAAGAGGCGCGCAAGCTCGGCGTGAGGGGGGCCACCCTGATTGCCGCGAACGAGGGCTTCGGGCGCGAGCACAAGCTGCACTCGGCCCACTTCTTCGAGCTGGCCGAGCAGCCCATCGAGATCACCATGGCCCTGAGCGCCGAGGAGGCCGAGCGCCTGTTTCAGCGCTTGCGCGAGGAAAACATCAACGTGTTCTACGTCAAGACGCCCATCGAATTCGGCATGACCGCCGATCGGTAAGGAAGCGCATCGCCGCGCGTGGCGGGGTTTATTGGGCGATGCGGTCCGCTGTCTTGGCGGCGCTGGCGGGCTTTGCCAAGGTGGGCATTCAGGGCGTCGACTCGGACTGGGCCACTCCCCAGGCGGTCCTCCTCGGCTCAGTTACTGCCGGCGGCGATGGACAGGGGCACGGCGAGCGCCCCGGCCAGCCCCGCAGCGAACAGGCGGACGATGGGTACAGTCCGGCGGACTGCTTCAGTTGCTCAACAGCCGCTCCAAGCCATCCCACTGCGATTGCACGGGTGACCGCTCGC
>DASQBU010000086.1:0-8430 GCA_035635035.1 Pseudomonas sp. | reverse complement strand
GTGCTGCGCGAGCTGCTGGCGATCCGCGATCCGCTGTACCGCGAAATCGCCGATGTGATCATCGAAACCGACCAGCGTCCGCCGCGCATGGTGGTGCAGGAAATCCTGAGCCGCCTCGAGCAGTTGCCGCCCCGTTAAAAGGGGCGCGAACTGCGCTATCCTAATGCCCTTTTTCCATAAGCGAGGGGCCACATGCGGACTCTTCACGTCGATCTCGGCGAGCGCAGCTATCCCATCTTCATCGGCGCCGGCCTGCTCGGCCAGCGCGACTGCTTCGCCCCCTTCATTGCCGGCCGCCAGGTGGCCGTCGTCACCAATCAGACGGTGGCGCCGCTCTACCTGCAGCGCCTGCTCGATACTCTGGCCGGCTACGCGGTCACGCCCATCGTCCTGCCCGATGGCGAGGCCTTCAAGAACTGGGAAACCCTGCAGCTGATCTTCGACGGTCTGCTCGAGGCGCGCCATGACCGGCGCACCACCCTGATCGCCCTCGGCGGCGGGGTGATCGGCGACATGACCGGCTTCGCCGCCGCCTGCTACCAGCGCGGGGTGGACTTCATCCAGGTGCCGACCACCCTGCTGTCGCAGGTGGACTCCTCGGTCGGCGGCAAGACCGGGATCAACCACCCGCTGGGCAAGAACATGATCGGGGCCTTCTACCAGCCGAAGGCGGTGGTGATCGATACCGCGACCCTCGCCACCCTGCCGGCGCGCGAACTGTCCGCCGGCCTGGCCGAGGTGATCAAGTACGGCCTGATCTGCGACGAGCCGTTCCTCGCCTGGCTGGAGGCACACGCCGACGCCCTGCGCGCGCTGGACGACGCGGCCATCGGCGAGGCCGTGGCGCGCTCCTGCGCGGCCAAGGCGCGGGTGGTGAACGCCGACGAGCGCGAGACCGGGGTGCGCGCCACCCTCAACCTCGGCCACACTTTCGGCCATGCCATCGAGACCGAGATGGGCTACGGCGTCTGGCTGCACGGCGAGGCGGTATCCGCCGGTACCGTGATGGCGCTGGAAATGTCCCATCGTCTCGGCTGGATCAATCAGGCGGCGCGCGACCGTGCTATCCGCCTGCTGCGGCGTGCCGGCCTGCCGGTGGTTCCGCCGCAGGAAATGGATGCCGAGGCCTTCCTCCGCCACATGGCGGTCGACAAGAAGGTGCTGGATGGCCGCATGCGCCTGGTGCTGCTGCGCCAGCTGGGCGAGGCGGTGGTGACTGCGGAGTATCCGCGCGAGGTTCTCGAAGCAACGCTGCGTACGGACTACGCAGCGCTGGTCCGTCAATTGGGAAGTGAATGAGGGATTCATGACCAGCCTGCAGCCCGATGAGGCATTTGTAGAGCACTACCAGTTTCGCCACGACCCGTTCACCCCCCGGGTGCCGGGCTTCAAGTTCTTTCCGGCGCAACGCAAGCCGGTGCTGGCACAGCTGCATCAGTTGGCGCGCTACAGCGCGCTGATGCTGGTGGTGAGCGGTCCGCTGGGCAGTGGCAAGACCCTGCTGCGCCAGGCGCTGGTCGCCAGCAGCAACAAGCAGAGCGTGGTCAGCGTGGTGGTGTCGGCCCGTCAGGCCGGCAGCAGCACGGCCCTGCTGCGCTATTTCAGCCAGGGGCTCGGCGGCAGCTGCCAGGATGTGGACGGCCTGCTCGGGCAGATCGCGCGCCTGAATCAGGTCGGTCAGGAGGTCTACCTGCTGGTCGACGATGCCGAGCGCCTGCAGGACGAGGCGCTGGCCACCCTGCGTGCGCTGGCGGCCGGCGACAGCGACGGTCGCGCGCATGTGTTCCTCTTCACCGAGCCCGAGCTGCTGGCGCGTCTGGAGGCGGCGGGGCTGGCGGACAGCTGCCAGGTGCAGGAGCTGCAGCCCTACAGCCTGGAGGAGACCCGCGCCTACCTCGCCCAGCGGCTCGAAGGCGCCGGGCAAGGACTGGAGTTGCTGGACGACGCCCAGCTGGAGGAGATCCATGTCGAGTCGGGCGGCTGGCCGGGGGCGATCAACCGGGTGGCGCGCGACGCGCTGGTCGAGGCGATGCTCGCCGAGCGGCGGCCGGAGGCCCTGGGGGGGCGCGGCCTGAGCTTGCCGAAGAAGCACCTGCTGGCGCTGGGGGTGGTCGCCGCCGGTGTCGCTCTGGCGCTGGTGATGAAGGGGCGCGAGCCGGCCGTTGCCCCGGTCGTTCCCGAACCGGCGGCTGTCGCATCCGGCGAAGGCGCCTCGGCGAATGCCGGCGGCCCGTCGATCCAGTTCGCTGGCGACAGCAAGCCGCTGCCCTTGCCGCTGGCGGGTCAGGGGCAGCCGGCGCCCTCCGCGGCACCTGCCGCCGAGCAGGGGGGGAGTGAGGCGCCGGCGGTCTCCGCGGCCGCCATGCCGGCGGCGGTGCCGCCGGTGGCCGCGACTACGGCCACGCCGCCCGCCGCGTCGACGCCGCCGGCTCCCGCCGCAACAACAGCGCCCGCACCCGCCGCTACGGCGCTACCGGCCAAGCCCGCTCCCGCGGCTGTGCCGACGGCGGCGAAACCGGTGGCGGCAGCGGCTCCGGTCAAGCCGGCCGGTGCGCCAATCGCCGAGCCGGCCGTCAAGCCGGCAGCGCTCGCCGCCAAGGTCGAGTCCAAGCCGGCTGCCCCGGCAGTCAGCGTCCCGGCGCCTGCCGGCGGTGCCGGCAATAGCGGTTGGTACCTGTCGCAGTCGGTCGGTCAGTACACCCTGCAGCTGCTCGGGACCGCTTCGGAAGGGGCGGCGCAGGCCATGGTGCACGAAGGCGGCGGCGAGTACCGCTACTTCCGCAAGCTGCACCAGGGCAAGCCGCTGTACGTGGTCACCTATGGCCACTTCGCCACGCCGGATGCGGCCAAGGCGGCGGTGGCCGGCCTGCCGGCGCGTCTGCAGGCCGGCAAGCCGTGGCCGCGGACCTTCGCCAGCATCCAGCAGGAGATCCGTCAGGCGGGCCGCTGAGGCGACGAATGGCGGGGAAAAGGCCGGTGAGGCGCCTAGGCGTGTCACCGGCCTTTCTTTTATAAATGCGACATTGAATTTCGCGATTACGCCATTTTTCTTTTGCAGCCGCGGCCGGCGATGTAGAATGTCGGGTTCGTGGTTGGCCCCAAGACGCGCACGGCATCGAACGTGCGGCCAAGTGCCAGAACAGAATTATGAAGTTAGCCGGTGAGAGCGCCTATGAAAGCAGGTCTGTACCATCCTGAACAGTTCAAGGATAACTGCGGCTTCGGTCTGATTGCCCACATGCAGGGGCAGCCCAGTCACCACCTGCTGCAGACCGCCATTGAAGCCCTGACATGCATGACCCACCGCGGCGGCATCAACGCCGACGGCAAGACCGGCGACGGTTGCGGTCTGCTGCTGCAGAAGCCCGACCGCTTCCTGCGCGCCCTGGCCGCCGAGCAGTTCGGCGCCGAGCTGCCCGCGCAGTACGCCGTCGGCATGCTGTTCCTCAGCCAGGACGAGGCCAAGGCCGCGCGCGCGCGCGAGGAAGTCAACGCGCAGATCGCCGCCCAGGGCCTGAGCCTGGTCGGCTGGCGCAGCGTGCCGGTGGACACCTCGGTGCTCGGCCGCCTGGCCCTCGAGTGCCTGCCGCGCATCGAGCAGGTGTTCGTCGCCGGCGAAGGTCTCGACGACCAGCAGATGGCGATCAAGCTGTTCTTCGCCCGTCGCCGCGCCGAAGTGGCGCTCAAGGACGACCCGGACTTCTACGTCTGCAGCCTGTCGGCCAAGGACATCATCTACAAGGGCCTGATGATGCCGGCCGACCTGGCCAGTTTCTTCCCGGACCTCGGCGACGAGCGCCTGGAAACCGCGATCTGCGTGTTCCACCAGCGCTTCTCCACCAACACCCTGCCGCGCTGGCCGCTGGCCCAGCCGTTCCGCTTCCTGGCGCACAACGGCGAGATCAACACCATCACCGGCAACCGCAACTGGGCGGTGGCGCGGCGCAACAAGTTCGCCAACGAGCTGCTGCCAGACCTGGAAAGCATCGCCCCGCTGGTCAACCGCACCGGCTCCGACTCCTCGAGCATGGACAACCAGCTCGAGCTGCTGGTCACCGGCGGCATGGACCTGTTCCGCAGCCTGCGCATGATCATTCCGCCGGCCTGGCAGAACGTCGAGACCATGGACGTCGAGCTGCGCAGCTTCTACGAATACAACTCCATGCACATGGAGCCGTGGGACGGCCCGGCCGGCGTGGTGCTGACCGACGGTCGCCACGCGGTCTGCCTGCTCGATCGCAACGGCCTGCGCCCGGCGCGCTGGGTCACCACCAAGAACGGCTACATCACCCTGGCCTCGGAAGTCGGCGTGTGGAACTACGCGCCGGAAGACGTGCTGGCCAAGGGCCGTGTCGGCCCGGGGCAGATCCTCGCCGTCGACACCGAGACCGGGCAGATCCTGCACACCGCCGACATCGACAACCGCCTGAAGTCGCGCCACCCGTACCGCCAGTGGCTGCGCCAGAATGCCCTGCGCATCCAGGCCGGCATGGACGACGACCAGAGTGGCGCGGTCTACGACGCCGATCAGCTCAAGCGCTACATGAAGATGTTCCAGGTCAGCTTCGAGGAGCGCGACCAGGTGCTGCGCCCGCTCGCCGAGCAGGGCCAGGAAGCCGTCGGCTCGATGGGTGACGACACCCCGATGGCCGTGCTGAGCCAGCGCGTGCGCTCGCCCTACGACTACTTCCGCCAGCAGTTCGCCCAGGTCACCAACCCGCCGATCGACCCGCTGCGCGAGTCCATCGTCATGTCCCTGGAGACCTGCCTGGGCGCCGAGCGCAACGTGTTCGAGGAGACCGCCGATCACGCCAACCGCGCGATCCTCAACACCCCGGTGCTGTCGCCGGCCAAGTGGCAGACCCTGATGACTCTGGACCGCCCGGGCTTCGAGCGTCAGGTCATCGACCTCAACTACGACGAGTCCGTCGGCCTCGAGGCCGCGGTGCGCAACATCGCCGACCAGGCCGAGGCCGCCGTGCGCGCCGGCAAGGTGCTGCTGGTGCTGTCCGACCGGCACATCGCTCCCGGCAAGCTGCCGGCGCACGCCTCGCTGGCGGTCGGTGCCGTGCACCACCGCCTGACCGAGAAGGGCCTGCGCTGCGACTGCAACATCCTGGTGGAGACCGCCACCGCGCGCGATCCGCACCACTTCGCCGTGCTGATCGGCTTCGGCGCCACCGCGGTCTATCCGTTCCTCGCCTACGAGGTGCTGGCCGACCTGATCCGTAGCGGCGAGGTGCTCGGCGACCTGCACGAGGTGTTCAAGTACTACCGCAAGGGCATCGCCAAGGGCCTGCTGAAGATCCTGTCGAAGATGGGTATCTCCACCGTCGCCTCCTACCGTGGTGCCCAGCTGTTCGAAGCCGTCGGCCTGGCCGACGAGGTGGTCGAGCTGAGCTTCCGCGGGGTCGCCAGCCGCCTGCAGGGCGCGCGTTTCGCCGACCTCGAGGCCGAGCAGAAGCTGCTGGCCAACGAGGCGTGGAACAACCGCAAGACCATCCAGCAGGGCGGCCTGCTCAAGTACGTCCACGGTGGCGAATACCACGCGTACAACCCGGACGTGGTGCGCCTGCTGCAGGAAGCCGTGCAGCAGGGCGACTACGCCCGCTTCCGCGACTACAGCGCGCTGGTCGACCAGCGTCCGGTGTCGATGCTCCGCGACCTGCTCAAGGTCAAGGTGGCCGACAAGCCGCTGGCGCTGGACGAGGTCGAGCCGCTCAACGCGATCTTCAAGCGTTTCGACGCCGCCGGCATCTCCCTCGGCGCGCTGTCGCCGGAAGCCCATGAGGCGCTGGCCGAGGCGATGAACCGCCTGGGCGCGCGCTCCAACTCCGGCGAGGGCGGCGAAGACCCGGCCCGCTACGGTACCGTGAAGAGCTCGAAGATCAAGCAGGTGGCCACCGGCCGCTTCGGCGTCACCCCGGAATACCTGGTCAACGCCGAAGTGCTGCAGATCAAGGTCGCCCAGGGCGCCAAGCCCGGCGAAGGCGGCCAGCTGCCGGGTGGCAAGGTCAACGGCCTGATCGCCCGTCTGCGCTATGCCGTGCCCGGCGTGACCCTGATCTCGCCGCCGCCGCACCACGACATCTACTCGATCGAAGACCTGGCCCAGCTGATCTTCGATCTCAAGCAGGTCAACCCGCAGGCGCTGGTCTCGGTCAAGCTGGTGGCGGAAGCCGGTGTCGGCACCATCGCCGCCGGCGTGGCCAAGGCCTACGCCGACCTGATCACCATCTCCGGCTACGACGGCGGCACCGGCGCCTCGCCGCTGACCTCGATCAAGTACGCCGGCAGCCCGTGGGAGCTCGGCCTGGCCGAAACCCACCAGACCCTGCGCGGCAACGACCTGCGCGGCAAGGTGCGCGTGCAGACCGACGGCGGCCTGAAGACCGGCCTCGACGTGATCAAGGCCGCCATCCTCGGCGCCGAGAGCTTCGGCTTCGGCACCGCGCCGATGATCGCCCTGGGCTGCAAGTACCTGCGCATCTGCCATCTGAACAACTGCGCCACCGGCGTGGCCACCCAGAACGACCAGCTGCGCAAGGACCACTTCATCGGCACCGTCGAGATGGTGATGAACTTCTTCACCTTCATCGCCGAGGAAACCCGCGAGTGGCTGGCCAAGCTGGGCGTGCGCAGCCTGGGCGAGCTGATCGGTCGTACCGACCTGCTCGAAGTGCTGCCGGGCGAGAGCGCCAAGCAGGGCAACCTGGACCTGACCCCGCTGCTCGGCAGCGCGCACATCCCGGCCGACAAGCCGCAGTTCTGCGAAGTGGAGAAGAACCCGCCGTTCGACCAGGGCCTGCTGGCCGAGAAGATGGTCGAGATGGCCCTGCCGGCGATCAAGGCCAAGAGCGGTGGCGAGTTCGCCCTGGACATCTGCAACTGCGACCGCTCGATCGGTGCCCGCGTGTCCGGCGAGATCGCCCGTGCCCACGGCAACCAGGGCATGGCCGGCGCGCCGATCACCTTCCGCTTCAAGGGCACCGCAGGGCAGAGCTTCGGCGTGTGGAACGCCGGCGGCCTCAACCTGTACCTGGAAGGCGACGCCAACGACTACGTCGGCAAGGGCATGACCGGCGGCAAGATCGTCATCACCGCGCCCAAGGGCAGCGCGCTGAACAGCCAGGAAAGCGCCATCGTCGGCAACACCTGCCTGTACGGCGCCACCGGCGGCAAGCTGTTCGCCGCGGGTACCGCCGGCGAGCGCTTCGCGGTGCGCAACTCCGGCGCCCACACCGTGGTGGAAGGCACCGGCGATCACTGCTGCGAATACATGACCGGCGGCTTCGTCTGCGTGCTGGGCAAGACCGGCCACAACTTCGGCTCGGGCATGACCGGCGGTTTCGCCTACGTGCTGGATCTGGACAACGGCTTCTTCGACCGCGTCAACCACGAGCTGGTCGACCTGCAGCGCATCAGCGGCGAGGCCATGGAGGCGCACCGCAGCCACCTGCGTCAGGTGCTGGTCGAGTACGTCGAGGAAACCGGCAGTGCCTGGGGCCGCCAGATCCTCGACAACCTCGACGACTTCGCCCGCCGCTTCTGGCTGGTCAAGCCGAAGGCCGCCAGCCTCAAGTCGCTGCTGTCCAGCACCCGGGCCAACCCGCAGTAAGGCCGCGTCGAGCCGCGGCCCCGCCACTGGGCGGGGCCCGGTTACCCAGATGAGTTTCGCAGCTGCAGGCACGTGACCTGCGGCTGCTGCCAAGAGGTTTTGATATGACTGAACGTCTGAACAACGACTTCCAGTTCATCGAGGTCGGCCGCAAGGATCCGAAGAAGAAGCTGCTGCGCCAGCGCAAGAAGGAATTCGTCGAGATCTACGACCTGTTCAAGCCGCAGCAGGCTTCCGAGCAGGCGCACCGCTGCCTGGGCTGCGGCAACCCGTACTGCGAGTGGAAGTGCCCGGTGCACAACTTCATCCCCAACTGGCTGAAGCTGGTCTCCGAAGGCAACATCCTGGCCGCCGCCGAGCTGTCGCACCAGACCAACACCCTGCCGGAAGTCTGCGGCCGCGTCTGCCCGCAGGACCGCCTGTGCGAGGGCGCCTGCACCCTGGCCGACGGCTTCGGCGCGGTGACCATCGGTTCGGTGGAGAAGTACATCACCGACACCGCCTTCGCCATGGGCTGGCGTCCGGACATGTCGAAAGTCGTGCCGACCGGCAAGCGTGTCGCCGTGATCGGTGCCGGCCCGGCCGGCCTCGGTTGCGCCGACGTGCTGGTGCGCAACGGCGTGACCCCGGTGGTGTTCGACAAGAACCCGGAAATCGGTGGCCTGCTGACCTTCGGCATCCCCGAGTTCAAGCTGGAAAAGACCGTGATGAGCCGTCGTCGCGAAGTCTTCAGCGGCATGGGCATCGAATTCCGCCTGAACACCGAAATCGGCAAGGACGTGACCATGGAGCAATTGCTCGATGAGTACGAT
>DASQBU010000085.1:0-3008 GCA_035635035.1 Pseudomonas sp. | reverse complement strand
CCCCTTCCGCCTTGCCGCCCAGCGGCTCCTGCCGCTCGTCCTCGTCGCCGGGGTGGCCAGCAGTCACGCCAGCCCGGCCCCCGACGCGCCGCCACGGCAGACCGAGTTCAACGAACACAACTACCAGCCACGGCCGATCGTCAACCGCCTGCCGCCACCGCCGCGCCTGCCGGAGCGCGCCCAGCCTCGTCCCCGCGAGGTGATCCGTTCGGCCAAGTGGGCGTGGAAAGACCGGCAAACCTTCGAGCGCGGCAGCTTCCAGTGGCGCGAGAGCGACGGGCGCATCGACTACGGCAGCGTGTGCATGAACGAAACGCGCGGCTCGCTGCGCTACCGCAGCTGCCGCAAGGGCGCCAAGGAGGCCTTCGCCCGGCTGTGCAAGGAGCACCGCGACGCGGCCGCCTGCCATGCGCAGAACAACTACTCGGCGCTGCGTTAGGCGCTCGCCCTGGTCGGCGCCGGGCGGGTCGCCAGCAGCAGGCCGGCGAAGATCAGTCCGCCGCCCAGCCAGTGGTAGAAGGCCAGGCGCTCGTCCAGCAGCAACCAGCCGAGCAGCGCGGCGAACACCGGCATCAGGTAGCTGAACAGCGAGGCGCGCGCCGCGCCGAGCACCTTGAGACCATGGTTCCAGGCCAGGTAGGCGAGCAGCGAAGCCAGCAGCGCCGTGTAGCCGATCGCGCCAAGCGCCTGCGGGGTCGGCACGAAGCCGCCGACGCGGGCCAGTTCGAGCCCGTAGAACGGCAGCATCAGCAGCAGGCCATAGAGGATCATCACCCCCAGCAGCGGCAGCGGCGCCAGCCCCAGCCGCGGCGCCCACAGGCGCATCAGCAGCGAATACAGCGCCCAGGCCAGCACCGCCAGCAGCATCAGCAGGTCGCCAGGGTAGAAGTCGAGGGCGAGGAAGGTCGCCGGATCGCCGCGGCCGATCAGCAGCAGCAACCCGCCGGCCGCCACCGCCAGGCCGAACCAGGCACGCCGCGCCGGCCATTCGCCGAGCAGCAGCCCGGCGCCCAGGAAGGTGGCCAGCGGCAGGCAGGTGTTGAGCAGGGTGATGTTGATCGCCGAGGTGCTGTGCGCCGCGTGGTAGAGCAGCGAGTTGTAGCTGGCGATGCCGAGGCCGGCGACCAGCCACAGGCGCCAGCCGGCGGCGCGCACGGCCGCGCGCTCGCGCCAGAGGGTGCGGCCGACGAACGGCAGGAGGATCGCCAGGGCCAGCGACCAGCGCCAGAACGCCAGCGACATCGGCGGGATGCTGCCGGCTATCGCCCGCGCCACCAGCGCGTTGCCGGCCCAGCACAGACAGGACAGCACCAGCCCGGCGCCGGCCCAGCAATGGCGCAGGTTCATCGGCACGCCGCCCCCGCTCGGCCCACGCCCTGCGCAAGGCGCCCGACGGGGTCTGGCGAACGCCGGCGCAGAGGCAGGCAGCGGGGGAAACGGGCGACGGACATGGGCAACTCCTGGCAGGCGGATCCGGCACCTTACGAAGCACGGCCGCGCCTTGGCAAGCCGCCGGCGCTCAGCCCAGGCGCAAGACTTCCTCGGCCGCCAGCTCGCCGGCCTCCACCGCGCCTTCCAGGGTCCCCGGCCAGCGCGGCGCGAGGTCGGCGCCGGCGAAATGCACCCGGCCCGCGGGACGGCGCAGCGCCGCGGCCAGCAGGCTCCAGCCGCCGGGGGCCCAGTGCGGCGCCGCGCTGCGCAGGAAGGGCTCGTCGGCCCAGCACTGCAGCAGGCACTCCAGCGGCGCGCGCGCCGGCTCGCCCAGCAGGCCGGCCAGGGCCTGCCGCAGCAGCGCCTCGCGCGCCGGCGCGTCCAGCGCCGCACCGCGCCGCGCCAGTTCGCCACTGAGGCGCACGCGCAAGGCGCCCTCGCCAGGACGCAGCGGCGGCTGCTCGAGCACCAGGCAATCGCCGGCGGCGCACGGCAGCGCCACCTGCGGCAGGCGCTCGCGCCAGAACGGCCGCTCGTAGCGCAGCTGCGCCTCCAGGCTGGCCTGTGGCAGCAGGTGACGCAGCCCGAGTTCGTGCCAGCCCGGCAACGCCGGGCTGAAGCCCAGCCGCGCCAGCAGCAGCACCGGCAGCGCCAGCACCACCCGGCCGGCACGATAGCGACCGCGCGGGGTGATCAGCTCGACGGCGTGCCCGTCCTGCTCCAGCGCCAGCAGCGGCGTGTCGAGGATCAGCCCGTCGCCCAGGCGCACGGTCAGCCCGGCGCAGAGCGCCTGCATGCCGGCCGCCGGGCGCAGGCGATGCTGGCCGAGGCGCAGCCCGGCCAGCTCCGCCCGGCCGGCATGCCGGCGCAGCTGCAGCAGCGCCTGGAGCAGGGACAGCTCCTCGGGGGCGGCACCGAACAGCAGCGCGGCCATGTCCCCGGCCAGTCGCTGGCCGGCGCTCCCCAGCCAGTGCTGGCGCAGCCCGTCGGCCACACTCTGGCGGTCCAGCGCCTGCGCCAGCGGGTGCTCCGGCGCCGGCTCCGGCGGCAGCCGCGCCGCCTGGCGCTCCAGCTGCTGCCAGAAACGCTGCACCTGCCGGCGCACCAGCCAGGGCAGGCGGGCCAGCGCCGGCCCGTACAGCTGCTCCAGCGCGGGCGCGCGGGCCGCGGCCGGCGCGCCATCGAGGGATAGCCCCAGCTCGCCGACCAGCTGGCGCAACCGCGCCTGGCGCGTACCGATGCCTCCGGCGCCCAGCTCCACCGGCTGGCCAGCGGCGAAACGCCCGGTGAGGATGCGCCCGCCGATGCGCGGCGCCGCCTCCAGCACGCGCACGTCCTTGCCGGCCCAGCCCAGGCGCCAGGCGGCCGTCAGCCCGGACAGGCCGGCGCCGACCACGATCACCTCGGCGGTTTGCAATGTCATCAGGAGAGGTTCCAGGCCAGCGGGGAAGCAGGAAGCCACGCCGGCGCGCAGGTCGCGCGGCGGCGTCGAACACGCGCGGACACGCGGCTCAGTCGAACAGCGGGCAGGCCATCACCAGGGCGTCCTCGCGCCCGCCGACCGCCGGGTAGTAGTC
>DASQBU010000084.1:0-6447 GCA_035635035.1 Pseudomonas sp. | reverse complement strand
GGTGTGCGAGGTGGCCACCAGCGGCCAGCCGAGCCAGCCGGCCGGACGGCCGGCCTCGCGCTGCTGGCGGGCGAACAGCAGGGTCTGGCGTACCGCACCGAGCATCTTCACGCAGAAGGCCTCGTAGCTGGCCACCAGGTTCAGGCCGCCCTGATTGGCCAGGCAGGCAGCCACCACCGCCTCCTCGTTGAGCGCGGTGATGATCTTGCCGTCCAGCGCCTCGCCATCGTTCTCCGGCACGCAGACCCGATGCTTGAGCGCCTGCAATACGCCACCGAGGCGGTTGCTGGCCAGCTCGTCGGGGTTGCCGACCCGCGGGCGCAACTGCGGGTTGCGCGCCACCAGGTCGACGAAAAAACGGTCGATGGCGCGCATCGGCGAGCCGGCCTGCGCCAGGAATTGCAGCTCGGGCATCTGCGGCGCCTCGGGCCGGCGCACCGCCAGCCAATGATCGCGCTCGGCGACACGCCCGGCGCGCAGCGCGGCGAAATGGGCCACGGCGGCATCGAGCTCGTCCGGCGCCACCCGCAGCGGCGCCACGCTGGCGTTGAACAGCCGGCGCGCCTCGGCGTCCGTGTGCGGATTGCCCGGCAGCGGCAGGTTGTGCGCGGCATTCTGCCCGGCGCCATAGAAGCCGAAGCCCTTGACGGTTTCGGCAATCCCGTAGGGGAGCGGCAGCGGGTATTGCAGGATGCCGCGCGCCAGCTCGTCGACGCGGTGCGCCAGGCGCTGCTCCATGGCGTAGAGGGCACAGACGAAGGCGGCCGGATCGCGGCCGTCGAAGCACAGCGGATCGAAACCGCAGCGGCGCAGGTGCTCGACGACGCCGGCCAGGCCCTCGGCGGTGCCCAGCTCGGTGCGCTGCTCGATGCGCCGCCCGTTGGCGATCATCACCGGCAGGGCCACGCCGCAGTCTTCGACCCGCCACCAGCGCGGCCCCCAGTCGCTGCCGCGCTGCTCCTCGGCCGCGCCATCGGAAAGGAAGGCCACCAGGGTCTCGCCCGGCAAGGGCTGGTGAACGTACTGCAGCTCGGCGAAGCCGAGATAGCCGCCCTCGGCGCTGCCGCCGGCGGTATGCGGGTTGACGTGGCTGCCCAGCGGCACCCCCGGCAGGCCGTCGGGCGCCTGGGCATAGCTGTAGAAGTCGGCGACCAGCCGGCTCAGGCCCGCTTCGTCGCGGCCATAGCGCGCCGCCTGCTCCGCATGCTGGTTGCCGACCAGCAGGTTGAGCGCCTCGATGGCCGCCACGCAGTGGCCCTGGCCCATGGTCCAGGCGCGGGTCTGCCCGCTCAGGGCGTTGAGCGCCAGGTAGCCGGCGTAGGCCGGCACCATGTTCAGCGCCCCGCCGGTGTGCCCTTCGGGGCACGCCTTGAAGTCGTCAGCCTGGAGCGCCGCCCCGTCGAGGCGCACGCGGCGGGCGTAGGTCATGTGCACCACCAGCCACAGGCCGGCGCAGGTCAGCCGGTCGAGCGCCTGCAGCAGGCGGTAGACGCTGGCCAGGTCCGGCTGGCAGCCGGCCTGCACCAGTTGGTGGGCCAGGCGGAACACCGCCGCCTGGGTGGCCGGTGCATGCGCCAACGGGCCGCGGCCCCTGGCCCACTCGGCAAAGGCCGGCTCGGCGAGCGCATGGGCTTGCAGTTCTTCGGCACTGGGCAAAAGCTGGGGCATGGCGCAAGACTCCACGGGAGTGTTGGGGGTAGTCTAGAACGGACACACCCAGTGCAGCTGATTTGTCTCAACGACCTGCCGCCGCTCCCAGGCAGACGGTCCGCGACCTTCGCAACAAGGAGTTTTCCATGGCTCTTCTCACCTTCATCGGTGCCATCCAACAGGTCACCGGCTCCTGCTACCTGATCGAGACCCGCGACGGCACCCGCGTGCTGCTCGAGTGCGGCATGCGCCAGGGCCTGCGCGAGGATGAAGCCCACAACAGCGCGCCGTTCCCCTTCGACCCGCTGCAGCTGGACGCCGTGGTGATCTCCCACGCGCACATCGACCACAGCGGCTTGCTGCCGCGCCTGACCGCGGCCGGCTATCGCGGGCCGATCTACGCCACCGACGCCACCTGCGAGCTGCTGCAATTGATGCTGCTGGACTCGGCGCACATCCAGGAGAAGGACGCCGAGTGGGAAAACAAGTGGCGCGCCCGCCTGGGGCGCGAGCCGGTGGTGCCGCTGTACACCACCGCCGACGCCGAGCAGGCCCTCCAGCTGCGCCGCCCGGTGGTCTATGGCCAAAAGGTGGAAGTGGCTCGCGGCATCAACGTGACCTTCCACGATGCCGGGCACATCCTCGGCTCGGCCATCGTCGAGCTGGAAGTGCATGACCACGGTCTGACCCGCCGCCTGGTGTTCTCCGGCGACCTGGGCAACGCCTGCACGCCGCTGATGCGCGACCCGACGCCGCTGAGCGAGGCCGACGTGGTGCTGATGGAGTCGACCTACGGCGACCGTGACCACCGCTGCGACGACGATACCCTCGACGAGCTGGCCGAAATCCTCCAGGCCGCCCATCGCGACGGCGGCAACGTGCTGATCCCGGCCTTCGCCGTCGGCCGCACCCAGGACCTGCTCTTCCATCTCGGCCGCTTCTACCAGCAAGGTCGCCTGCCGCAGCAGGCGGTGTTCCTCGACAGCCCGATGGCGATCCAGGCCAACGCCATCTACCAGCGCTTCCACGAGCAGTTCGATCCCAAGGACCGCGCGCTGCTGCGCAGCAACGGCGTCACCCGCGTCGAGGACTGGCTGCCGATCCTGCGCTGCACCCCCAAACCCGAGGACTCGATGGCGATCAACCGCATCGAGAGCGGCGCGATCATCATCGCCGGCAGCGGCATGTGCAATGGCGGGCGCATCGCCCATCACTTCAAGCACAACATCTGGCGCAAGGAATGCCACATCGTCTTCCCCGGCTTCCAGGCCAAGGGCACCCTCGGCCGCGCCATCGTCGACGGCGCGCCGACCGTGCGCTTTCTCCACCAGCGCTTCGCGGTCAAGGCCCAGGTGCATACCCTGGGCGGCTTCTCCGCCCACGCGGGCCAGTCGCAGCTGATCGACTGGGTGAAGCACTTCGATCACCGACCGGAGCTATATTTGATCCATGGGGAGCTGGAAAAGATGAAAGTGCTGCAACAGGCACTGCATGATCGCCTGCAGTGGACTGCCAACATACCGGAACCCGGTGAGCAGATCGCACTCTGAGCGATGGATAACAACAAGGAGCGCTCACATGTCTTACGAGTCGGATGACTACCTGTCGAGACACTTCCAGACCAGCGGCATCGATGTCGGCCTCAAGGTCGACGAACTGGTCAGCCTCAGCGTGCCGCCCGAAAGTCCCAATCAATCCCTGTACCGCGAAATGCTGATGACCGTGGTGCGCATGGCCGAGGCCGACCGCAACCGCTGGGACGCCAAGATCATGATGCAGACGCTGCGCGAGATGGAGAACGCCTTCAGCGTGCTCGAGCAGTTCAAGCGCCGGCGCAAGGTCACGGTGTTCGGCTCGGCGCGCACCCAGCCCGACCACCCGCTCTACCTGCAGGCCCGCGACCTGGGGCGCCTGCTGGCCCACCACGAGCTGATGACGGTGACCGGCGCCGGCGGCGGGATCATGGCCGCCGCCCACGAGGGCGCCGGCCTCGAGCACAGCCTCGGCTTCAACATCAGCCTGCCGTTCGAGCAGCGCGCCAACGAGGTGGTGCACGACACCGGCAACCTGCTGCCGTTCCACTTCTTCTTCCTGCGCAAGCTGTTCTTCGTCAAGGAAGCCGACGCCCTGGTGCTCTGCCCCGGCGGCTTCGGCACCCTCGACGAAGCGCTGGAGGTGCTGACCCTGATCCAGACCGGCAAGAGCCCGATCGTCCCGGTGGTGCTGCTCGACGTGCCGGAGGGGCGCTACTGGAAGGACGCCCTGCACTTCATCCGCGAGCAGCTGGAAGAGAACGGCTACATCCTGCCCAGCGACATGAACCTGCTCAAGCTGGTGACCAGCGCCGAGGAAGCGGTGGTGGAGATCACCCACTTCTACCGCAACTACCACTCCAGTCGCTGGCTCAAGGGCCTGTTCGCCATCCGCATGAACCGCCCGCTCAACGCCCACGCCCTGGCCTACCTGCACGACGAGTTCGCCGACCTGTGCCTGGAGAGCGGCTTCCACCAGCAGCCCTACAGCGAACTGGAACAGGACGAGCCGGAGTTCCGCCACCTGACCCGCCTGGCCTTCCACTTCAACGGCCGCGACCATGGCCGGCTGCGCGAACTGATCAACTTCATCAACCGACCGGACAACTGGCAGCGCGACCTGCCGCACGCCTGAACGGATAACGCACACAGCAAAACGCCCCCGACTCCTCACGAGCCGGGGGCGTTTTTCATTGCCGCGCATGTGCATTGCCACTCAGGCACCGGTTACCCGCCGCCACGCAACAGCCGACTCACCGCCTCCTGGGCAAACCCGCGATAGAGCAGGAAGCGGCCCTGCTTGGCGCGCTCGCGGGCGTCCTGCGGCAGGCTGCCGAAGCGCCGCCGCCACAGCTCGCGCAGGTTGTCCGTCCAGTCGACCGCGCAATCGGCCAGCGCCCGCTCGGCCTGCGCGCGCGGCACGCCGCGCTGACTCAGTTCCTCGCGGATGCGCAGCGGGCCGTAGCCGGCGCTGGCCCGGCTGCGGATGAAGCTCTCGACGAACCGCTGCTCGCTGAGCAGCCCTTCCTCGCTGAGGCGCTCGAGGGCCGCCTCGATCAGCTCGGCCTCGGCGCCGCGCTGGCGCAGCTTGCGCGCCAGTTCGGCGCGGCCGTGCTCGCGGCGCGCCAGCAGGTCCATGGCGGCGCGGCGCACCGCCGCGAGGCTGTCGAGCGCGACGGCCATGCCGGCTTAGAGGTCCGCTTCCGCGTCGACGTCTTCCTCGCTGGTCGCGCTGGCCTTGAGCGGGGCGCTCTGCACGAGCAGCTGGGCGCGGATCGCGCTCTCGACGGTCTGGCAGATCTCCGCGTTGTCCTCGAGGAAGCGCGCGGCGTTGGCCTTGCCCTGGCCGATCTTGCTGCCCTGGTAGCTGTACCAGGCACCGGACTTCTCGATCAGGCCGAGCTGCACGCCGAGGTCGATGATCTCGCCGGTGCGGTAGATGCCCTTGCCGTAGAGGATCTGGAACTCGGCCTGGCGGAACGGCGGGGCCATCTTGTTCTTCACCACCTTGACGCGGGTCTCGCTGCCGACCACCTCGTCGCCTTCCTTGACCGCGCCGATGCGGCGGATGTCCAGGCGTACCGAGGAGTAGAACTTCAGCGCGTTGCCGCCGGTGGTGGTTTCCGGGTTGCCGAACATCACGCCGATCTTCATGCGGATCTGGTTGATGAAGATCACCAGGCAGTTGGCGTTCTTGATGTTGCCGGTGATCTTGCGCAGTGCCTGCGACATCAGGCGCGCCTGCAGGCCGACGTGCTGGTCGCCCATCTCGCCCTCGATCTCCGCCTTGGGCACCAGCGCCGCCACGGAGTCGACGATGATCACGTCGACCGCGTTGGAGCGCACCAGCATGTCGGTGATCTCCAGCGCCTGCTCGCCGGTGTCCGGCTGCGAGACCAGCAGGTCGTCGACGTTGACGCCGAGCTTGGCGGCGTAGTCGGGGTCGAGGGCGTGCTCGGCGTCGACGAAGGCGCAGGTGGCGCCCTGCTTCTGCGCCTGGGCGATCACCGACAGGGTCAGGGTGGTCTTGCCCGAGGATTCCGGGCCGTAGATCTCGACGATGCGGCCCTTGGGCAGGCCGCCGATGCCGAGGGCGATGTCCAGGCCCAGCGAGCCGGTGGAGATGGCCGGCACCGCCTGGCGCTCGTGGTCGCCCATGCGCATCACCGCGCCCTTGCCGAACTGCCGCTCGATCTGTCCCAGGGCTGCAGCCAGGGCGCGCTTCTTGTTCTCGTCCATTGGAGTCCTCTCGTTTCGCAGCGGCCGGGCGGCCACGATCAACTGTATAATTAGCCAGTATTATTCCACAGGGGCAGTGCCCCGCCTACCCCTCGCCGGGGATTTCTCCATCGGCCAGCTGCAGCAGGCCCTGCAGGGCGCAGAGCACCGTCTGCTCGCGCACCGCCTGGCGGTCGCCGGCGAACTGCCGGCGCTGGGCATGGCAGCCCTGCGCGTCGGCCCAGGCCAGCCACACCGTGCCCACCGGCTTGTCCGCCGAACCGCCGCCGGGGCCGGCGATGCCGCTGACCGCCACCGCCAGCTGCGCGCCGCTGCGCGCCAGGGCGCCGCGGGCCATGGCCTCGACCACCTCGCGGCTGACCGCGCCGACGCTGGCGAACAGCGCCTCCGGCACGCCGAGCTGCAGGCTCTTCTGCCGGTTGGAATAGGTCACGTAGCCGGCCTCGAACCACTGCGAGCTGCCGGCGACGCGGGTGATCGCCTCGGCGATGCCGCCGCCGGTGCACGACTCGGCGGTGGTCACCTG
>DASQBU010000083.1:0-1694 GCA_035635035.1 Pseudomonas sp. | reverse complement strand
CGCCGCCGGCTTCAATCTGCCCGGGCTGTGCAGCGACGGCAAGCTGCACCACTACCAGCTCGCCTACGCCAGTCAGGCGTTGACCTGCCAGCCGCAGGCAATCACGGTGAGCGCCTGCGTCGACGCGGCGTGCAGCACCACTTATGCCGGCACCAGCAGCCTGACCGTCAGCCCCGGCGGCACTGCCATCACTTTCACCGGCAGCACCAGCACGCCGATTGCCGTGCGCACTGCACAGACCGTCAGCCTGGCGATCAGTGGCGCCAATCCGGCGCCCGCCAGCTCGACCCTGTGCCGCATCGACGGTGGGGCGGCCACGACCAACTGCAGCCTGACCTTCGTCGACTCCGGCCTGCTGGTGCAGGCCCCGGATCTGATCGCCGGGAGAGCCGATACCTTGACCGTCACGGCGGTACGCAAGAGCGACAACGCCGCGTCATGTGTGCCGGCCTTCGCCAACGTCAGCCGGCCGGTGCAGTTCTGGAGCACCTATGTCGATCCGGATGCCGCTACCCAGGTGGGCAACCGCCCGGTGCTGCTCGGCGGCGGGGCGATTTCCGCCAACGCGGCCAGCCCGACCAGCCTGACCCTGAACTTCAACGCCAGCGGTCAGGCCACCACCAGCCTGAGCTACGCCGACGCGGGCCAGGTGCAGATCGACGCGCGCTACGTAGGCAGTTCGGCCGCCGGTGACAGCGGGCTGACCATGAACGGCGCCGATCCCTTCGTCAGTCGCCCCTACGGCCTGCACCTGGCCACCGACGCCAGCTGCAGCGCCGCCAGCGTGGCCGGCTGCACGGTGCTGCGCGCCGCCGGCGACAGCTTCCCGCTGCGCATCCGCGCGGTGGCCTGGCAGGTCGACGGCGAGCCGCGTACCGCGGCGGCGCTGGCCGACAACCCGAGCACGCCGAACTTCCGTCTCAGCGGCATCGCCCTGGCCAGCAGCGTGGTGGCGCCCAGCGGCGGCGCCAACGGCAGCCTGGCGCCGGCCAGCTACAGCCATGCCCTCGGCAGTCAGACCACCCTCGACCTCAGCCAGAGCGAGGTGGGCGTGTTCACGATCAGCGCCACGCCGCCGAGCGGCGGCTATTTCGGCTACACGGTGGACGGCGGCCAGAGCGACCTGGTCGGGCGCTTCACCCCGGCCTACCTGCAGGCCAGCGCCAGCGCGCAGCTGACCCCGGCCTGCGGCACCTTCAGCTACCAGCAGCAGGAGATCGGCTTCGCCACCGGCCAGACGCCGCTGCTGACGGTGACCGGCTACAACCGCCAGGGCGCGGTGACCCGCAACTACGACCGCGGCGAGTTCTGGCGCCTGAACGCGCCGCAGCGCCAGGATTACCGGTCGGTCACCGGGCGGCCCAGCCTGGATGCCGCCGGACGGCTGCAGACCCTGGGCGATGCGCAGGGCACGGCGCTGAGCGATGCATCGCCCGGCGATGGCGCACGGCAGTTCGCCTGGGCCGGCGACCGCCTGCGCTGGACGGCGGCGCTGCAGCCGCAGGCCGACGACCTGCCGTTCCCCAGCGTGGCCGGCACGGCCATCGCCCGGCTGATGCTGCTCGCCGCCCAGCTCAGGGACGCCGACGGCATCTGCTACGACAGCGCCGGCTGCCGGGACTTCACTTACGACTTCGGCGGCAGCGAGGTGCGCCTCGGGCGCCTGCGTTTCGGCAATGCCTTCGGCTCCGAAC
>DASQBU010000082.1:0-2640 GCA_035635035.1 Pseudomonas sp. | reverse complement strand
ACCCTTCCGGATTTCGCAACGCCGATCACCGACGCCGCCATCGACAACGTGCCGGCGAATCTGAAAGACGCCGTGCGCGAGGCGGCCACGGCCAGGGCGCCAGCCCTGGGCCTTGGCGGGATCGCCTTTCCGCCGCCCTCGGTCAACCCGGGTGGCGGCGGCCCCGCCTGGCCTACCAGCCTGCACTGACCGACCATCACTCCGCCGATGGAAACCGTTGCCGCCGCGCTACCCGGCATTCGGATTGGCCAACCCTACCCATGCAGTGAGGGAGCCTGGAAATGATCGTCCGCCATGTCCCACGCCTGATCCTTTACTTGTTCCTGCTCTTCAGCACCGCCGTATTGGCTGAAGGGAACTCCACCTACAAGCTGGCCTCGGGCGATGTCATCCGCATCAATGTCTTCGGCGAGAAGGACCTCAGCTTCGAGGAAATCCGCCTCACCGATGCCGGCACCTTCTCCTACCCGTTCATCGGCGAAATTCGCGCCAAGGGCAAGACCGCCGCGGAACTCGAGAAAAGCCTCACCGAGCGCCTCAAGGGCGACTATCTGGTCGACCCGCGGGTCACCGTCAGCGTCCTCAAATATCGCGAGTTCTATATCAGCGGGGAAGTGAAACTCCCCGGCGGCTACCCCTTCCAGCCCGGCCTGACCCTGCGCCGCGCCGTGGCCCTGGCCGGCGGCCTGACCGAGCGCGCCTCCGAGGGACGGATCACGGTCATTCGCGACCAGGATGCCAAGCGCAACCCGGAACACGCCACGCTCGAAACTCTCGTGATGCCCGGCGACACCATCACCATTGGCCAAGGATTCTTCTAACCATGGAAAACCATGTCCCGCTTATCGAGCGCCACCTGACCACCCGGCACCTCGACGACGACGAAGAGGAAACCGACCTGCTGAAACTGGGGCAGGCCATCTGGCGGCGCAAGTGGAGCATCCTCGCCCTGGTGGCGGTGGTCGTCATGGTGGCCGTGCTCGCCGTCCTCAGCATCACCCCGACCTACCGCGCCTCCACCACCCTGCTGATCGAGCAGAAGCAGGCCAAGGTGGTGTCGATCGAACAGGTCTACGGCCCCGACGGCACCGGCAGCGAATACCTGCAGACCCAGTTCGAGCTGCTCAAGTCCCGCGCCCTCGCCGAGCGGGTGGTCAAGCAGCTCAAGCTGACCACCGATCCCGAGTTCGACCCGCGCCAGCAAGCGGCGCCGCTGATCGACATCAAGGGCCTGCTGGCCAGCTTCACCATCGACAAGGCCATTCCCGCCACCCTGCCGGAAGACCTGGAAGAGGGCGTCGACCCGAGCGAGGCGCAGATCCTCGACGAGGTGACCAAGGCCTTCATGGAGCGCATCAATGTCGCCCCGCTGGGCAAGAGCCAGCTGGTGCAGATCCAGGTCGACATGGCCGATGCGCGCCTGGCCGCCCGCGCCGCCAACGCCCTGGCCAACGGCTTCATCGAGGCGCAGATGGAGGCGACCATGGAAATGTCCATGGCCGCCACCAACTGGATGAACAGCCGCATGGGCGAGCTGCGCAGCAAGCTCAAGGAAGCCGAGGACCGCCTGCAGGCCTTCCGCGAGAAAGAGCATCTGGTGGACGTCGGCGGCGCCGGCGGCGTCGCCACCATCAGCGCGGCCGAGCTGTCCGCCACCAGCGACCGCATGATCGACGCCCGCCGCCAGCGCGCCGAGGCGGAAAGCCTCTATCGCCAGGTCCAGGCCGGCCGCGGCGCCGGCTGGGAACGCCTGGCCAGCCTGCCAGCGGTACTCGGCGATCCGCTGATCCAGCAATTCAAGGCCAACGAGGCCAAGGCCAAGGCCAAGGTCGACGAGCTGTCCAAGCGCTACGGCGCCCGCCACCCGGCCATGGAGGCGGCCCGCACCGAACTGGCCGCCGCCTCTGCCAGCCTGCGCGGCCAGGTCGAGCAGGTGATCGCCGGCATCGAGCGCAACTACCAGCTCGCCAGCGCCAACGAGAACTCCCTGCGCGCCTCGGTGGAGGCCAACAAGAGCCAGATCCAGGACATCTCGCGCAAGGAGTTCAAGCTGCGCGAACTGCAGCGCGAAGTGGACAGCAACCGCGCCCTGTACGACACCTTCCTGACCCGCCTGAAGGAAACCACCGCCACCGCCGACCTGGACAGCGCCAACGCCCGCGTGGTCGACCAGGCCAGCGTCCCGACCGCGCCGATCAAGCCGAGGAAGAGCCTGATCGTCGCCCTGGCCGGCCTGCTCGCCCTGTTCGCCGGGGTTGGCCTGACCCTGCTGCTGGAGGCGCTGAACAACACCTTCAAGGGCACCGAAGAGGTCGAGAACAAGCTCAACCTGCCGGTCCTGGGCATCCTGCCGCTGGTCAAGAACCATGATCGCAAGGGGATTGCCCACCTGTTCAGCAGCAACGCGAACAAGACCTTCAGCGAGTCGATCCGCACCATCCGCACCGGCGTGACGCTAGCCGGCATGGACGATCCGCACCGGATCCTGGTGGTCACCTCTTCCCTCCCCGGCGAAGGCAAGAGCACCGTGGCCGCCAACCTGGCCGTGGCTTTCGGCCAGCTGGAAAGGGTCCTGTTGCTGGATGCCGACATGCGCCGCCCGACCCAGGCGAAGAACTTCGACCTCCCGGTCGGCACGCC
>DASQBU010000081.1:0-3698 GCA_035635035.1 Pseudomonas sp. | reverse complement strand
CAGCGCACCCGCGAGATCGGCATCCTGCGCGCCATGGGCAGCCCGCGCGGGCAGATCCTGCGGGTGTTCCTGCTCCAGGGGGGGCTGCTCGGCCTGGCCGGCTCCGGCCTCGGCGGGCTGGTCGGCTGGTTGCTGGTACAGACCTTCAACCGCTTCGGCCCCGGGCTGTTCTACATCCCGGTCGAGCCGCTGCTGATCCCCGTGGCCATGGCGGTAGCCACCCTCACCGGCGTGCTGGCCGCCGCCGCGCCGGCGCGCCGCGCGGCCCACTACGACCCGGCGGTGGCGATCCGCTATGTCTGAGTTCGTCGCCGACCAGGAAGTGCTGCGCCTGGCCGCCCTGTGCAAGGCCTACAACCCCGGCACGCCGCTGGAGCAGGAGGTGCTGCACGGCATCGACCTGCGCCTGACCCGCGGCGAGCTGACCGCGCTGATCGGCCCCTCCGGCTCGGGCAAGAGCACCCTGCTCAACCTCATCGGCCTGCTCGACTCGCCCACCGCCGGCGAGCTGTACCTGCTCGGCCAGCCGACCCGCGAGCTGGACGACGCCGCGCGCACCCACCTGCGCAACGCGGCGATCGGCTTCGTGTTCCAGTTCCACCACCTGATCCCGGCGTTCAGCGTGCTGGACAACGTGCTGATGCCGCTGATGATCCGCCACGGCAAGCCGAGCGCCGAGGACACCGCCCTGGCCCGCGAGCTGCTCGACGCGGTCGGCCTGGCCGCGTTCGCCCACAGCAAGGCCAACCGCATCTCCGGCGGCCAGCAGCAGCGCGTGGCCATCGCTCGCGCGCTGGTCACCCGCCCGGCGCTGCTGCTGGCCGACGAGCCGACCGGCAACCTCGACACGAAAACCGCGGAAAGCGTGTTCGAGCTGTTCCGCCGCTTTAACCGCGAGTTCGGCTGCGCCGTGCTGGTGGTCACCCACGATCCGCGTCTGGCCGCCAGCTGCGCGCGCACCGTGCAGCTGGTCGACGGGCGCATCGTCAGCGATCAGCTAAACGCCTGAATGGCATGAAAAAAGTCCGGCGCCGCGAAGGCTCTGGCACAATACTTTCCCGCCGTGTCATGCACGACCTCCCGCGCCTGCGCCGTTGCGGGAGTGCCTCCGTTCAACACAAGGAACTCCCTGTGGAACATGAGTCGGGCCTGCTGCAGGCCACCGTCGTCTGTCTCCTCGCCATGGTACTGCTCGTCCCGCTGGCCAAGCGCCTGCAACTGGGCGCCGTACTCGGTTATCTGGTCGGCGGGGTGCTGATCGGCCCCAGCGTGCTGGGCCTGATCAACCATCCCGCCAACATCGCCCGCATCTCCGAAATGGGCGTGGTGATGCTGATGTTCATCATCGGCCTGGAGCTGTCGCTCAAGCGCCTCTGGCTGATGCGCCATGCGCTGTTCGGCGCCGGCCTGGCCCAGGTGCTGCTCTGCGGCACGGCCATCGCCGCGGTCGCCGGGGCGTTCTTCAAGCAGAACTGGAACAGCGCGATCATCATCGGCCTGGGCCTGGCGCTGTCGTCGACGGCCTTCGCCCTGCAGCTGCTGGCCGAGCGCCGCGAGCTGCAGAGCCCCCACGGCCGCCTGGCCTTCGCCGTGCTGCTGTTCCAGGACATCGCTGCCATTCCGCTGATGGCCCTGGTGCCCATGCTCAGCGGCGCCAGCCAGCCGGACACCAGCACCGGCAGCAACATCGTCGAGTTCCTCAAGGTGGTCGGCTGCGTCGGCGGCCTGGTCGTCGGCGGGCGCCTGCTGCTGCGGCCGATCTTCCGCATCGTGGCCAAGTCCGCGCTGCCGGACATCTTCACCGCCAGCGCGCTGCTGGTGGTCATGGGCAGCGCCTTCCTGATGGAGTGGGTCGGCATTTCCATGGCGCTGGGCGCCTTCCTCGCCGGGGTGCTGCTGGCCGACTCGGAATACCGCCACGCCCTCGAGGCCAAGATCGACCCGTTCAAGGGCATGCTGCTCGGGCTGTTCTTCCTCAGCGTCGGCATGAGCGCCAACCTGCACCTGCTGCTGGAATCGTTCTGGATCGTGCTGGGCCTGACGGTGCTGCTGATCCTGCTCAAGCTGCCGCTGGTGGCGCTGGTCGGCCGGCGTCCGGGCGGCCTGCACGGCGCCTCGGCGCTGCGCCTGGGCGTGGTGCTCGCCTCCGGCGGGGAGTTCGCCTTCGTGGTGTTCCAGATGGCCAGGGACCACAAGCTGTTCGGCGCCCATCTGTACGACCTGCTGATCCTCACCATCACCCTGTCGATGGCCCTGACGCCGCTGGTCATCCTCCTGCTGTCGCGACTGACCCGGCCGGCCAAGCCGGAGGAATCCGCCGAGCCGCACGAGGCGCCGCCCGCCGACCATCATCCGCGCGTGGTGATCATGGGCATGGGCCGGGTCGGGCGCATCGTGGCGCGCATCCTGCACGCCCAGCACGTGCCCTTCGTCGCCTTCGACACCTCGGTCGAGGCGGTCGAGCTGACCCGCGACGTCAGCAACCTGCCGATCTACTACGGCAACCCGCTGCGCCTGGAGATCCTCCAGGCGGCCAAGGCCGAGCAGGCGCAGTTCTTCGTGATCGCCACCGACGACGCGCAGACCAACCTCGACACCGCACGCCTGGTGCGCCAGCGCTACCCGCAGATGAAGATCATCACCCGCGCCAAGGACTGGCAGCAGCTCAACGCGCTGCTCGACATCGATGCCGGGCCGGTGCGCGAAACCTTCCACTCCAGCCTGGAGATGGGCCGCCAGGTGCTGCTGGGCCTGGGCCTCAACGAGCAGCAGGCGGCCGCGCGCATCGAGCGCTTCCGCAAGCACGACGAGGCCATGCTGCACGAGCTGCACAAGGTCGCCAGCGACGCCGACGCCAGTCGCCGCACGGTGCACGCCTTCTACGACGACCTGGAGCAACTGTTCGGGACCGACCAGCTGGACAAGCCCATCGCTACGCATGAGCCGGCCAGGAAGGAGCACTGAACCGCCCGCGCCTCACGACACGCGGAAGTTCTTGAACTGCCAGGGATCGGCGTAATCCAGATCCTCGGCGAACAGCCGGCCGCGGTCCTGCAGCGGGGTCCAGTCGCCGTACACGCCGACCACCTCGCCCAGGTAGGGGCGGCAGAAGTCGAGGATCTGCGCGTAGGGCATCTCGTCCGGCTCGACCACCCCGCAGGCGGGGTTCTGCATCGCCCAGATCACCCCGGCGGCGACCGCCACCGTCACCTGCAGGCTGGTCGGGCTGTTGGCCGGGCACAGCGCCCGCGCCTGCTCGACGTCCAGCCGCGAGCCGTACCAGTAGGCGCCGCGCGCGTGGCCGAGCAGCAGCACGCCCAGCTCGTCGAGGCCCGCCACCAGGCCGTCGCGCAGCACCCGCACCCGCGGCTGCAGCTGCCAGTGGCGGCCGGCCAGCTCGTCCAGCGACAGCACGGTGTCGTCGCTGGGGCGGTAGGCGTAGAGCACGGTCGGCCGGTACTCCGGCTGCTCGCCGCTGCCGACGGTGAAGTAGTCGGCGATGGAGATCGACTCGCCATGGGTAATCAGAAAGCCGTGCTGCGCCCCGGCCAGCGGCGTCCAGCTGCGCACCCGCGTGCCGGCGCCCGGGCGCTCCAGGTAGATGGCCGCCTGGCTGCCGCTGGCGTGGCGGCGGCCATCGGCGGGGAAATGCCGCTCGTGGCTGCCCCAGCCCAGCTCGGCCGGCTGCAGGCCCTCGC
>DASQBU010000080.1:0-5225 GCA_035635035.1 Pseudomonas sp. | reverse complement strand
GAGGGACTGGAGATTGCCCGCAAGCACGATATCGCCCTGTGGAAGATGGCCTGCGCCACCCTGCTCGGCTGGGCGCAGGCCAGGCGCGGTCAGGCCGACGTCATCGTCTCGATGCTCGAAAACAGCGCGGCAGTGGGCCAGGTCATGGGCGGCAGCAACATCTTCTTCCAGGCGATCATCGCCGACGCCGCCTGGCATGCAGGGCGGCGCGACAGCGGACTGGCCGCCATCGAGCGCGGGCTGGCGACCGCGCAGCAGTACGCCGGCAACTATCCGCTGGCCGAACTGCTGCGCATCAAGGGCGAATGGTTGTGCCGCGACGAAGAAACCCACGCCAGCGGCATCGCCTGCCTGGAGCAGGCCCTCGACACGGCCAGCCGCCAAGACAGCCCGCCGCTGATCCTGCGCGCCGTGCACAGCCTGCTCGCCCAACGGCCGAACGACCCCGCGCTGCTCGGGCTACTCGCGGAGACCCGCGCGCGTCTACACCCAGCCCCACAAGGCGAGCCGGTGGGTTAGTCGGGATCACCGCGCCACGCTTTGCTGCCGCCGCCACACGGCACTCAACTGGCGTCGCGCGGCAGCAGCAGGCCCAGCGGCAGGCACACCCGCGCCTCGACGCCGCCGCCGGAGCGGTTGCGCAGCTCGACGCTGCCGCCGTGCTGCACGGCGATGCGCTTGACGATGGCCAGGCCCAGGCCGGTGCCCTTGCTGCTGCGCGCGCGGTCGCCGCGGATGAACGGGGTGAAGATGTCGGCCAGCTCGGCCGGGTCGATGCCCGGGCCGCGGTCCAGCACGCTGAGCACCACGTAGGGCGCCGCCGCGCCGCCGGACAGGCTGGCGCACACCTCCACCCCGCTGCCGCCGTGGCGCAGGGCGTTCTCCATCAGGTTGGCCAGCAGGCGCTTGATCGACACCCGGCGCAGGCGCATCGGCGGCAGCGGCTCGAGGCACAGGCGCACGCGCTCCTCGCTCTGGTTGAGCGGCGCGGCCACCTCGCGGATCAGCTCGTTGAGGTCGAGTTCCTCCAGCGGCTCGTCGCGGCCGTCGCGGATGAAGGCGAGGAACTGGTCGAGGATCGCGTCCATGTCCTCGATGTCGCGAACCATGTCCTCGGTCAGCTCGTTGCCTTCCGGCAGCAGCTCCAGCGACAGGCGCAGGCGGGTCAGCGGTGTGCGCAGGTCGTGGGACACCCCGGCGAGCATCAGCTCGCGCTCGCGGGCGGCCTGCTCGACGTCGGCGGACATCTGGTTGAAGGCGCGGTACAGCTCGGTCATCTCGCTCGGCGTGTCGCTTACCGGCAGGCGCACGCTGCGCCCGCGGCCGATCTCGCGGGCGGCGTAGACCAGGCGCTTGAGCGGCAGGCTGAGCTGGCGCACCAGCAGCCAGGCGGCGGCGGTGGACAGCAGGCCGATGGCCAGGAACCAGCCGAGCACGCTCCAGATGCGCTGGCCCTTGAGCGGATAGGGGTACAGCGGCACCTCGATCCAGTCCGGGCCGAGCGAGGGCGCCAGCACCCACAGCTTGGGCGAACGCAGGGCGCGCATGCGCAGCTGGGTGCCCTCACCCAACTCCAGGCGCATCTGCTCCTCGAGCACCTCGGTGTACGGCCAGTGGTATTCGCCGTCCGGCACGTGCTCGGGCGGCAGGCGGCGCAGCCCGGCGGCCTCGGCGATGGCCTCGCGCGAGGCCGGGTCGGCCGCCCAGTAGGCGCGCAGGGTCAGCGCGGTGCCGTGGCTGTACTGGCGGTCGACCAGCATGTCCTGGTTGATCAGCAGGTAGACCAGGGTCAGCGCCTTGGAAAACAGCACGACGATCAGCACCAGCCAGAGGATGCGGGCGAACACGCTCTGCGGAAACCAGACCGGGGTTCTCACTTGCGCGCGCTACCGTCCGGCACGAACACGTAGCCGACGCCCCACACCGTCTGGATGTAGCGCGGCTTGGACGGGTCCGGCTCGATCAGCCGGCGCAGGCGGGAGATCTGCACGTCGATGGAGCGCTCCAGGGCGTCCCACTCGCGACCGCGCGCCAGGCTCATCAGCTTGTCGCGGGTCAGCGGCTCGCGGGCGTGCTGCACCAGCGCCTTGAGCACGGCGAACTCGCCGGTGGTGAGCATGTGCACCTCGCCGCCGCGCTTGAGCTCGCGGGTACCGAGGTTCAGCTCGTAGTCGCCGAAGCTCACGCTCTCCTCCTCGCTGCCCGGCGCACCGGGCACGATCGGCGCCTGGCGGCGCAGCACGGCACGGATGCGCGCCAGCAGCTCGCGCGGGTTGAACGGCTTGGCCAGGTAGTCGTCGGCGCCCTGCTCCAGGCCCTGGATGCGGCTGGCCTCGTCGCCCTTGGCGGTGAGCATGATGATCGGCATGGCGTTGCCCTGCTCGCGCAGGCGGTGGCAGGCGCTCAGGCCGTCCTCGCCGGGCAGCATCAGGTCGAGCACCACCAGGTTGAACAGCTCGCGGCTGAGCAGGCGGTCCATCTGCTCGACGTTCTCCACCGCGCGCACGCGATAGCCCTGCTCCTCGAGGAAGCGCTCGAGCAGGCGGCGCAGGCGCACGTCGTCGTCGACGATGAGGATTTTTTCGCCTTCCGGAGCGGTGCTGGCGGTGCTGTTCATCGGGTGTCCTCGCAAATGTCCGGCCGATTATGACCCAGGTGCCCTGGCCGTTCGTACAGCCATTGTTAGCAGATTTTTCCCCCACGCTGCGCCTCGCCAGAAACGGGGGCCTGAGTATAATCCGGCGCTTTGCGGCCGCTCGGCCGCCGTCTCCCGCAGCCGCAGGAAGTCATATGGACAGCATCAACGCCCGCATCGCCGAGGAACTCGGCGTCCGCCCGCAACAGGTCGCCGCCGCCGTGGCGCTGCTCGACGAGGGCGCCACCGTGCCCTTCATCGCCCGCTACCGCAAGGAAGTCACCGGCAGCCTCGACGACACCCAGCTGCGCACCCTGGAAGAGCGCCTGCGCTACCTGCGCGAGCTGGACGAGCGGCGCGCCGCGATCCTCGCCAGCATCGAGGAGCAGGGCAAGCTGACCGCCGAGCTGAAGCGCGAGATCCTCCTCGCCGACACCAAGACCCGCCTGGAAGACCTCTACCTGCCGTACAAGCAGAAGCGCCGCACCAAGGGGCAGATCGCCCTGGAAGCCGGCCTCGGCGAGCTGGCCGACGCGCTGTTCGCCAATCCGGAGCTGACTCCGGAGACGGAAGCCGCACGCTTCGTCGACGCCGAGAAGGGCTTCGCCGACGTCAAGGCGGTGCTGGAAGGCGCCAAGTACATCCTCATGGAACGCTTCGCCGAGGACGCCAGCCTGCTCGACAAGCTGCGCTCGTTCCTCAAGGACAACGCCACCCTCAGCGCCCGCCTGGTGCCCGGCAAGGAGCAGGACGGCGCCAAGTTCAGCGACTACTTCGAGCACGACGAGCCGCTCAAGGGCGTGCCGTCGCACCGCGCGCTGGCGATCTTCCGCGGCCGCAACGAGGGCGTGCTGAGCGCCGCGCTCAAGGTCGGCGAGGAGCTGCCGGGCAGCGCGCATCCCTGCGAGGGGATGATCGCCGAGCGTTTCGGCATCGAGCAGCGCGGCCGCGCCGCCGACAAGTGGCTGGCCGAGGTGGTGCGCTGGACCTGGAAGGTCAAGCTGTACACCCACCTGGAAACCGACCTGTTCGGCGAGCTGCGCGAGAAGGCCGAGGAAGAGGCCATCAGCGTGTTCGCCCGCAACCTGCACGACCTGCTGCTGGCCGCCCCGGCCGGCCCGCGCAGCGTGCTGGCGCTGGACCCCGGCCTGCGCACCGGTTGCAAGGTGGCGGTGGTCGACGCCACCGGCAAGCTGCTCGACACCGCCACCGTCTACCCGCACGCGCCGCGCAACGACTGGGACGGCACCCTCGCCGTGCTGGCCAAGCTGTGCGCCAAGCACCAGGTCGAGCTGATCGCCATCGGCAACGGCACCGCCAGCCGCGAGAGCGACAAGCTGGCCGGCGAGCTGATCAAGAAGTATCCGGGCCTCAAGCTGACCAAGATCATGGTCAGCGAAGCCGGCGCCTCGGTGTATTCGGCCTCCGAGCTGGCCGCGCGCGAATTCCCCGAGCTGGACGTGTCGCTGCGCGGCGCGGTGTCCATCGCCCGCCGCCTGCAGGACCCGCTGGCCGAGCTGGTGAAGATCGAGCCCAAGGCCATCGGCGTCGGCCAGTACCAGCACGACGTGTCGCAGCTCAAGCTGGCCCGCTCGCTGGACGCGGTGGTCGAGGACTGCGTGAACGCCGTCGGCGTCGACGTCAACACCGCCTCCGCCGCGCTGCTGGCGCGCATCTCCGGCCTCAACGCCACCCTGGCCGGCAACATCGTGCAGTTCCGCGACGCCAACGGCGCGTTCAAGAGCCGCAGCGACCTGAAGAAGGTGCCGCGCCTGGGCGACAAGACCTTCGAGCTGGCCGCCGGCTTCCTGCGCGTGATGAACGGCGACAATCCGCTGGACGCCTCGGCGGTGCACCCGGAGACCTACCCGCTGGTCAGGCGCATCGCCGAGGCCACCGGCCGCGACATCCGCTCGCTGATCGGCGACTCCAGCTTCCTCAAGCGCCTCGACCCGGCCAAGTTCACCGACGAGAGCTTCGGCCTGCCGACCGTCACCGACATCCTCAAGGAACTCGACAAGCCCGGCCGCGACCCGCGCCCGGAGTTCAGGACCGCCGAGTTCCAGGAAGGCGTCGAGAGCCTCAAGGACCTCAAGCCGGGGATGATCCTCGAAGGCGTGGTGACCAACGTGACCAACTTCGGCGCCTTCGTCGACATCGGCGTGCACCAGGACGGCCTGGTGCACATCAGCGCGCTGTCGGAGAAGTTCGTCAAGGATCCCTACGAGGTGGTGAAGGCCGGCGACATCGTCAAGGTCAAGGTCATGGAGGTGGACATCCCGCGCAACCGCGTCGGCCTGTCCATGCGCATGTCCGACACCCCCGGCGAGAAGGTCGAGGGCGCACGCGGCGGCAACCGCGGCAACGCACCGCGCAGCGAGCGTCACTCCAAGCAGGACAAGCCGGCCCCGAGCAACCCCGGCATGGCCGCGCTGTTCGCCAACGCCAAGCAGATCAAGAAGCGCTGAGATGACCGACGTCCGCGAAGTGACCACCAGCGCCTTCAGCCACCTGCTCGGCTGCGAGCCCGTGCGCATCGACGGCGGCGAGGCCGAGGTGCGCCTGCCGCTGAAGTCCGAGCTGCGCAACC
>DASQBU010000079.1:0-13951 GCA_035635035.1 Pseudomonas sp. | reverse complement strand
CGCTCCCGACAACGACCGCAGCGGGGCGAGCAGCTCGCTCACCCTCGACCGGCCGCTGCACCCGCAGCGGCTGGACAACGGTTTCATCAGTCTCAACGGTACGCCGACCGACTGCGTGCATCTGGGGCTCAACGGCCTGCTCGAGCACACCCCGGACATGGTGGTGTCGGGCATCAACCTGGGCGCCAACCTCGGCGACGACGTGCTGTATTCCGGCACCGTGGCCGCTGCCTTGGAGGGGCGTTTCCTCGACAAGCCGGCGTTCGCCTTCTCGCTGGTCTCGCGCCAGCCCGACAACCTGCCGGCTGCCGCGCACATCGCCCGCCGCCTGGTGGAGCTGCACGACCAGTTCGAGCTGCCGCCGCGCACGGTGATCAACGTCAATATCCCCAACCTGCCACTGGAGCGCATCCGCGGCGTGCAGCTGACCCGTCTCGGCCATCGCGCCCGGGCGGCGGCGCCGGTGAAGATCGTCAATCCGCGCGGCAAGGAGGGCTACTGGATCTCGGTGGCCGGCGACGTCGAGGACGGCGGCCCGGGCACCGACTTCCACGCGGTGATGCAGGGCTATGTGTCGATCACCCCGCTGCAGCTGGATCGCACCTTCCACGAAGCCTTCCGTGGCCTGAGCATTGTGGAGAGCCTGCTGTGATGAGGGACGATCTGCTGCGCCGAGGGATCGGCATGACCTCGCAGCGTACCCGCGAGCGGCTGATCCAGCGCTTGTACGAAGAGGGCCTGAGCAACGCGCAGGTGCTCGAGGTGATCCGCCGCACGCCGCGCCACCTGTTCGTCGACGAGGCGCTGGCGCACCGGGCCTACGAGGACACCGCGCTGCCGATCGGCCACAACCAGACCATCTCCCAGCCGTTCATGGTGGCGCGGATGACCGAGCTGCTGCTCGCCGGCGGGCCGCTGGACAAGGTGATGGAGATCGGCACCGGCTCCGGCTACCAGACGTCGGTGCTGGCCCAACTGGTCGAGCGGGTGTTCTCCGTCGAGCGCATCCAGTCGCTGCAGGAGCGCGCCAAGGAGCGCCTGCTTGAGCTCAACCTGCGCAACGTGGTGTTTCGCTGGGGCGACGGCTGGGAAGGCTGGCCGGCCCTGGCGCCGTACAACGGCATCATCGTCACCGCCGCCGCGGCGCAGGTGCCGCAGGCCTTGCTGGATCAGCTGGCGCCCGGCGGGCGGCTGGTGATTCCGGTGGGCGCCGGCGAGGAGCAGCAGCTGATGCTGATCGTGCGCGAGGGCGAGCGCTTCTCCCGGCAGACGCTGGATCCGGTGCGTTTCGTTCCCCTGCTGAGTGGCTCGGTGTTCTGAGGCGTCTCCCGTTGCGTGGCGCGGCGCGATCCTTGCCACACTGGGCCGCATCGCTGCCAGGGCGATGAGCGTGCCCGGCATGTCCGGCAGGCTCCTGCGGGAGCTGGCCAGTTTTTCCAGTTTTCTTCTCGATGTGGTCAACGCTCTGGGCCTGGGCCGACAGAGCAGTTGAGCCAGCAGCGATGAACGAGGCAATTTGCGTGACTGATAAGGAATGGGGCTTGAGGGCGGGCATGTCGAGTAGGGGCGGGCGCTGGCTGGGTGTCCTGGGGCTGAGCCTGGTGCTGGGCTTGCTGGGCGGCTGCGCCTCGTCGAGCGGTACCAGCGAGAGTCTCGACAGCCAGCCAGGGGGCGCTGCCGCGCGCCAGCCGGTGACCCATGGCCAGTACCGGGTGCAGCGCGGCGACACGCTGTACTCGATCGCCTTCCGCTATGGCTGGGACTGGAAGGCGCTGGCCGCCCGCAACGACATTCCCGCACCCTACACCATTCGCGTTGGCCAGGTGATCCGCTTCGGCGGCAGTGGGCCTGTGGTCCCGATGGCCGCCACCACGCCCACCCCGGCCTCGATGCGCTCCGCGGGGCGCGACAAGCCGGAGGCGAACCACGCGGACAACGCCGCGCCGGCGGCTGCGGCGCAGGCGGCGGCCGACGACAAGGAAGTGCAGGCCGCGCGCTCTGCCGGTGGCTGGGCCTGGCCGGCGAACGGTCAATTGGTCGGCCTGTTTTCCTCGAACGGTAGTTTGAATAAAGGCATTGATATCGCCGGGGAATTGGGCCAGCCTGTGGCAGCAGCTTCAGGTGGTAATGTGGTATATGCAGGCAGTGGGCTGAGAGGGTATGGAGAGCTTGTCATCATCAAGCACAACGATACCTACGTCAGCGCCTATGGGCATAACCGCAAGCTATTGGTGCGAGAGGGACAGCAGGTCAAGGCTGGACAGCAAATTGCAGAGATGGGGTCTACAGGTACCGATCGGGTGAAACTGCATTTCGAGATTCGCCGCCAGGGTAAGCCAGTCGATCCGTTGCAATATTTGCCGGCCCGTTGAGGTTGCTGTCATCTTGTCCCGATAGTGTGAGTGAACAGGTTTTGCGCGGAGGGTGGGGTCCCGTGACAAAGCTTGTTGTCGAACTCGAACAGGGATCTAAAAATGACAACGACAAAAACAACTCCGGAGTTTGACAATGACGATGACGTGCTCCTGCTGGAGCTTGGCGTCGTCTCGGAAATGCTCTCCCTGAATGCCGACGACGAAAGCGAAGCCGGCACCAGTGTCAGCGCTTCCAGCAATGCGCGGCAGCACAAGTTCGTCGACTATACCCGCGCGCTGGATGCAACCCAGCTCTATCTCAACGAAATCGGTTTCTCTCCGCTGCTCAGTCCGGAAGAGGAAGTGCATTTCGCGCGCATGGCCCGTCGCGGCGAAGCGGCCGGGCGCAAGCGGATGATCGAGAGCAACCTGCGACTGGTGGTGAAGATCGCCCGCCGCTACGTGAATCGCGGCCTGACCCTGCTCGACCTGATCGAGGAGGGTAACCTCGGCCTGATCCGCGCAGTGGAGAAATTCGACCCGGAGCGGGGTTTCCGCTTCTCCACCTATGCAACCTGGTGGATCCGCCAGACCATCGAGCGGGCGATCATGAACCAGACCCGCACCATCCGCCTGCCGATCCACGTGGTCAAGGAACTCAACGTCTATCTGCGCGCGGCGCGCGAGCTGACCCAGAAGCTCGATCACGAGCCTTCCGCCGAGGAAATCGCCGCGTTGCTGGAAAAACCGGTGGCCGAGGTCAAGCGCATGCTCGGTCTGAACGAGCGGGTGACTTCGGTGGATGTCGCCCTCGGTCCGGACTCCGACAAGACCCTGCTGGACACCCTGACCGACGACCATCCGACCGATCCCTGCGAACTGCTGCAGGACGAGGATCTGGGGCAGAGTATCGACCAGTGGCTGTCCGACCTGACCGAGAAGCAGCGCGAGGTGGTGATCCGCCGCTTTGGCCTGCGTGGCCACGAAAGCAATACCCTAGAAGAGGTCGGCCGCGAGATCGGGCTGACCCGGGAACGGGTCAGGCAGATCCAGGTTGAGGCGCTCAAGCGCCTGCGCGAGATTCTGGAAAGCAACGGCCTGTCCAGCGACGCGCTCTTCCAATAGAGACGTGGTTTGTCCACGCCTTGCATGCCAACCCGGCTCCGGCCGGGTTTCGTGTTTCTGGGGGGGGCGCTCAGGAGGCGGCTGGGTCACGGTGGTGGGTTGGTGACAAAGCTTGTAAGCCATTGCTTACGCGCTTTGTAGGATCGACCTGGGTAGGGGCGCCAGATTTTTGCCTTTATTTTTATGTGGTTTTTTAAGTTGTTGTTTTCAAAAGATTATTTTTTGCTGAAAAGGGTTTTTCCAAGGTGGCGGAGGGCTGGCGGCGCACTTGCGTGGCATGCCGCCATGGCTAATATCGTTCCTGCGTACAGGGAATGACGCAACCGGCAGGGACGCCGGCGAGGACATCACAGGAAGTGATTCACCAGGACGGTGATCAGGGACAAAAAAAGAGCGGCGGGGCAACCCGCCCTTTTTTTGTCCGCGTTTTTTACGCCCACGCAGGCGCGCGCCGCGTTCCCGTCGTCCCCGGCGCGAACATGCCGGATCTCCCGGCGATCAACCGCGCGCCACCGGCCTGGCCGGATCGGTAATCCACTCGCTCCATGAGCCGGCATACAGCCGGGCCAGTGGATAACCGGCCAGGCACAGGGCGAACAGGTTGTGGCAGGCGGTTACCCCCGAGCCGCAGTAGGCAACCAACTGATCTGGCGGGCTGCCCAGCAGACTGGCAAAGCGTTGGCGCAGGGCTTCGGGGGACAGGAAGCGGCCGTCGTTGCCCAGGTTGTCGATGAACGGGGCGCAGCGTGCGCCGGGAATGTGCCCGGCCACCGGGTCGATCGGCTCGACCTCGCCGCGAAAGCGCGGCGCGCCCCGGGCATCCAGCAGCATCAGGCCGGGATCGGCCAGGCGCTGCAGCACTTCGTCGGCGCTCAGCACCAGGCTGTCGTCCGGGGCGCCGGTGAAATCGCCGCCCGCGGGGTGCGCCGGCTGTCGCTCGAGCGGCAGGCCGGCCCCCTGCCAGGCGTTGAAGCCCCCATCCAGCAGATACACACCCTCGCGCTTACCCAGCCACAGCAGCAGCCACCAGGCGCGGGCGGCAAAGGCGCCGGGGCCGTCGTCGTACAGCACGATGTCGCTGTCGTTGCTCACCCCCCATTCGCGCAGGCGCCGGCACAGCCGCTGCGGATCGGGGAGGGGATGGCGCCCGGTATGGCCCGCCACCACCGGCGCGGACAGGTCCTGCTCCAGATCGGCGAAGCAGGCGCCGGGCAGATGGCCGGCAGCGTGGGCGTGCTGGCCGTAGGCCGGGTCTTCCAGGGCGAAGCGGCAGTCGAGGATCACCAGGCCGGGCTGTCCCAGGCGGCGGGCCAGGTCTTGCGGGCTGATCAGCTGGGCGAGCGACATCGAGGGTACCTCTGCAAGGGGAGTGTCCATTCGTGCTACAGCTTAACGCGAGGCAACCGCGCTGCGCAGGGCCGATCGGCCCTGCGTTCGGGCTATACTGCGCTTTTTCGCTGGAGAGCCCTGTGTCCGCTATCGATATCCATTGGATCCTGGACGATGCCACGCTTGCCGACCGTTGCAGTGCCTGGCGCAAACGCCCATTCGTTGCCCTGGATACCGAGTTCATGCGGGTCGACACCTTCTATCCGATCGCGGCCTTGCTGCAGGTGGGCGATGGCGAGGCGGTCTGGCTGATCGATCCGCTCAAGATCGGCGACTGGGCGCCGTTTGCCGCCTTGCTGGAGGACCCGGCGGTGGTCAAGGTGCTGCATTCCTGCAGCGAGGATCTGGAGGTGTTCAAGCGTCTGACCGGCAGCCTGCCGCAGCCGCTGTTCGACACCCAGATCGCTGCCGGCTACCTGAACATCGGCTTCTCCATGGGCTATTCGCGGCTGGTCAAGGAATTGCTGGACCTCGATCTGCCCAAGGACGAGACCCGCTCCGACTGGCTGCAGCGCCCGCTCAGCGAGATGCAGGTGCGCTACGCCGCCGAGGACGTGCAGCATCTGTGCGAAGTCTACGCGGCGCTGGAGGCGCGCCTGGACGCCGACAAGCGTGCCTGGTTGCTGGAGGACGGCGCCGAGCTGGTGGCTGCCCAGCGCGAGGTCAGCGATCCACAGGACGCCTGGCGCGAGGTCAAGCTGGCCTGGCGCCTGAACAGCCAGCAGCTCTGCGTGCTGCGCGCCCTCTGCACCTGGCGCGAGGAGCAGGCGCGCCGGCGCGACCAGCCGCGCAACCGCATCCTGCGCGAGCGCTCACTGTGGCCGCTGGCGCGCACCCAGCCGCGCGACCTGGGCAGCCTGGCGCGCATCGAGGACATGCATCCGCGCACCGTGCGCCAGGATGGCGAAACCCTGCTCAAGCTGATCGCCGAGGCGGCCGCGCTGCCCGCCGAACAGTGGCCGGCGCCGTTGCCCGAGCCGCTGCCGCTGGAGGTCTCGACGCTGCTGAAGAAGCTGCGTGCGGTCGGCCAGCGTGAAGCCGAGCGCCTGCAGATCGTCCCCGAGCTGATGCTGCGCAAGAAGGTGCTCGAAGCCCTGCTGAAAACCGGTTATCCCGCCGGCCCCTACACTCTCCCGGATTCCCTGCGCGGCTGGCGTCGCGCACTGATGGGCCAGGCCCTGCTCGATACCCTGGCTTGAGGTCGAAAGCGAAGATGAAACGTATCTGCTCCATCTACAAAAGCCCGCGAAAGCGCGAGATGTACCTGTATGTCGACAAGCGCGAGGCGCTGGGCCGCGTGCCCGAGGCGCTGCTCGCGGTGTTCGGCACTCCCCAGCATGCGTTCGACCTGCTGCTGACCCCCGAGCGCAAGCTGGCCCGCGAGGACGTGCTCAAGGTGCTGGAGAACATCGAGAAGCAGGGCTTCCACCTGCAGATGCCGCCGCCCGAAGATGAGTACATCGAACATCTGCCGGACGAGCTGCTCTACCGCAACGACCCAGTCTGAGCGGTGCCGACGCCGGCTCCGGCGTCCTTGACCGATATCAAGCACTCTGTGCGGCGACTGTCTATGGTGAATCCTCTGGACTCGATAAGAAAGGGGATCGACATGAGCAGGTTCACGAGCGGATGCGCGGCGCTGCTGGCGGCGCTGCTGTCTAGTGTCGTTATCGCGGCGGAGGCGCCGGGCACGGCGAAGCCGGGCGCAGAGGGCGCGGCTCCTGCCGCTGCGCCGGACGGCAGTTGGCAACAGCACTGGGAACTGATGCAGCAGCGGCGCCAGGCCATGCTGGGGGCCAAGACGCCCGAAGAGCGGCAGAAGTTGATGCAGGAGCACTGGGAATCAATGCAGGGCAGTATGTCCATGCTCGGTGGTTGCCCGGGCGGCGGCATGGGCATGGGGCCGGGCATGATGGGCGGCGGAATGGGCCACGGCATGGGCGCGGGACAGATGATGGGGCCGCCGACAGCTGAGCAGCTCGATCAGCAGATCAGTCATGTCGAGCAGATGCTCAAGGAGCTCAAGGCGCATCGTGCCGAAATGAAAGCACCGAAGAAATAGCGCGGCTCGGCGGGCATCTTCCGGCAACAGGCGGGAGATGCCTGGCGCCGCTCATTGCCGCGGTGCTTGGCCAAGGCCGGTCTGGCGGCTAGACTGCCGCCCCCTGCCCGGAGACCCGCCATGGCCGCCAAGACCGAACCCTTCTGGAAGCGCAAGACCCTTGAGCAGCTCGACCGCGACGAGTGGGAGTCGCTGTGCGACGGCTGTGGCCTGTGCTGCCTGCAGAAACTCGAGGACGAGGACGACGGCAGCGTCTACTACACGCGCATCGCCTGCAAGCTGCTCGACCTGCACACCTGCCGCTGCAGCGACTATGCTGATCGTCGGCGGCACGTCCCCGACTGCATCCAGCTCACCCCCGACCAGGCCGACCAGTTCCGCTGGCTGCCGCCGACCTGCGCCTATCGCCTGGTCGCCGAACGCAAGGACCTGCCGCCCTGGCACCACCTGATCTGCGGCGACCCGCAGGCCGTGCACGATGCGCGCATCTCCCAAGCCGGGCGGATGCTCAGCGAAACCAGCGTCGCCGAGGACGACTGGGAGGATCACCTGATCTTCCGCGCCGGCTGAGCCTGCCGACATCTGGGGGAGGCTGTCGCTCGCGGCGGCGGGTTCCGTTACGCGCCGCGGCGGTGGCGGCACCGATGAGCGAATGCCCGGGAGGACTGGCCATGCTGGGGCGTTTCAGGATGTCGTGGGTCGTCCCCTTGCTCGGCCTGTCGCTGCCCCTGGCGGCGGCACAGCGGGTCGCGCTGGACTACCGGGTGCGCTTCCTTCCGGAGAGCGACCAGGCCGAGGTCAGCCTGACCCTGGCCCGCGGCCAGGTGGCGAGGTCTTTCGACTTCAGCTTGGGCGAGCGGGGTGCCTACAGCGACTTCCAGGCCCAGGGCGAGTGGCTGCAGACCACGCCCGGTCGCGGCATCTGGCGACCGCAGGCCGGCAAGGCGCAACTGAGCTACCGGGTGAAGATCAGCCACCCGCGCGGCAACGGCCGTTTCGACGCGCGGATGACGCCGAACTGGGCGCTGCTGCGCGGCGACGACCTGGTACCGGCGGCGAAGGTCGATCTGGAGCGTAACGTGGAGCTGGTCAGTCGCCTGCAGTTCGAGCTGCCCGCGGGCTGGCCAAGCGTCGAGACCGGCTGGCCGCGCATCGGCAAGCAGCGGTTTCGCATCGACAACCCCGCGCGGCGCTTCGATCGGCCCACCGGCTGGATTCTCGCCGGCCAGCTCGGCGCGCGGCGCACGACCCTCGGCAAGACCGAAGTGACCGTGGCCGCGCCGGTCGGCGAGGGGCTGCGGCGCATGGATATCCTCACCCTGCTGACCTTCGTCTGGCCGCAGGCCCGCGCGGTGTTCCTGCGCGAGCCGGACAAGCTGCTGATCGTCGGTGCCGGCGACCCCATGTGGCGTGGCGGCCTGTCCGCCGCTAATTCGCTGTTCATGCACAGCGCCCGCCCGCTGGTCAGCGAGAACGGCACCAGTTCGCTGGTGCACGAGCTGGTCCACGTCCTGAGCCGCATCCGCGATACCCGGCGCAGCGACTGGATCAGCGAGGGCATCGCCGAGTACTACGCCATCGAGCTGGTGCGCCGCGCCGGCGGCCTGGACGAGGGGCGCTACCGGAAGATCCGCGAACAGCTGAGCCGCTGGAGCAGCGCGGTCACCTCGCTGCGTGGCGAGCAGGCCAGCGGCCCGGTGACGGCGCGGGCGGTGCTGTTGCTGCAGGACCTCGATGCCGAGATCCGCCAGGCCAGCGGCAATCAGCGTTCGCTGGACGATGTGACCCGCGCCCTGATGCGCCTGGACCGGGTCAGTACGCGAGATTTCGTGCAGCTCAGCGAGAGCGTCCTGGGCACGGCATCCAAGGTGCTGGACAGCCCGTTGCTGCAATAGGAAGCCAGCGGTGTCCTGCTGGGATCACACGCATCGGATCGGTGGCCTTCGGCGGGCGCACGCGGGCGCCAGGCGGCCCCGCGGCACTCCTTCCACGGCTCAGGCCAGGCCCAGCACCTGGAACAGGAAGGCGTACTCCAGCGCCGCCTCCTTGATCGCCTGGTAGCGTCCGCTCATGCCGCCGTGGCCGGCGTCGAACTCGGTCTTGAGCAGCAGCGGGCGGTCGTTGGTCTTGCACGCACGCAGCTTGGCCACCCACTTGGCCGCCTCCCAGTACTGCACGCGGGTGTCGTGGTAGCCGGCCACGGCGAGGATCGCCGGGTAGGCCTGGGCGGCGACGTTCTCGTAGGGCGCATAGGCCTTGATCCGCTCGTAGGCCGCGGGCTCGTGCGGATCGCCCCATTCGTCGTATTCGGTCACCGTCAGCGGCAGCTCGGGATTCTGCATGGTGTTGAGCACGTCGACGAAGGGCACCTCGGCGATGGCGGCGGCGAACAGCTCCGGGCGCTGGTTGAGCACCGCGCCGATCAGCAGGCCGCCGGCACTGCCGCCGCTGATCGCCAACTGCTCGGGCGCGGTGTAGCCGTCGGCGATCAGCGCCTCGGCGCAGGCGATGAAGTCGCCGAAGGTGTTCTGCTTGTGCTCCAGCTTGCCGGCGCGGTACCAGGCCTCGCCCAGTTCGCCGCCGCCGCGCACGTGGGCGATGGCGAACAGGAAGCCGCGCTCCAGCAGGCTCAGCCGTGCATGGGAGAACCACGGGTCGAGGCAGTCGCCGTAGGCGCCGTAGCCATACAGGTACAGCGGGGCGGGGCGGGCGAAGCTGTCGCGCCGGCCGACCAGGCTGATCGGCACTTGCGTGCCGTCGGAGGCGGTGGCCCACAGGCGCCGGCTCTCGTAGGCGTCGGCATCGAACGGGCCTTCCACCGGGGTCTGCTTGAGTACCGTCTGCGTGCCGCTGGCCAGCTCCAGCTGGCGGATCTGTGCAGGCCGGTTGAGGGCTTCATAGCGCAGGCGGATGGCCGGGCTGTCGAACTCCAGGTCGTCGTCGACGTCCAGGCTGTAGGTCGCATCCGGCAGTTGCACGCGATAGGACGCGGCCGCGCGGGGCAGCACCTCGATCACCGGCAGGCCGTTGTCGCGCAGGGCGAGGGTGATGGCGCCGGCATTGAGGCAGAAATCCTCCAGCATCAGCGCGGGGCGGTGGGGGACCAGCTCCTGCCAGTGAGCGCGGGTCGGTGTGCTCTCGCCCGCCTGGTACAGGGCGAAGTTGATGCCGGCCTGGTTGCTGCGGATCAGCCAGCACCACTGGCCGTCATGCTGGCCATGGTCGGGGTAGTACTCGTGGCCCTCCTGGCGCGGCGCCAGGCACTGGAAGGCACCGGTCGGCCGGGTGGCGTCCAGCACCCAGGCTTCGCTGGTGGTCTTGCTGGACAACAGCAGGATCAGCTGGCGCTCGGAGCTGGAGCGGTGGCAGTTGAGGAAGAAGCGTCCGTCGCGCTCCTCGAACACCAGCTCGGCGCCCGCCCAGCCCTGTTGGTGGCGGTACAGCTTGTGCGGGCGGTGGGTGTCGTCCAGTTCGACGAAGAACAGCGTCTGGCTGTCGTTGGCCCAGGTCATGCTGCCGTCGCAGTTGTCGAAGGGCAGGGCGCGGACCTCGCCGCTGCTCAGCTCCTTGACGTACAGCTGGTAGATCTCGTCGCCATGGATATCCAGGCTGTAGGCGAGGCGGTTGTGGTCCGGGCTGATGCTGAAGGCGCCGAGCTCCAGGTAGCCGCCATTGGCCAGGGCGTTGGGGTCGAGCAGCAGCTGTTCGGCGGCGGCGTCGATGCTCAGCGAGCCGTCGGCCGGGCGCGGGCAACGGTAGTGGCGCGGGTATTCCTCGCCGGCGACGGTGCGCTGGTAGTACAGCCACGGCCCCCAGGGGGTGGGTAGCGACAGGTCGGTCTCGCGGATGCGTGCGCGGATTTCCTCGAACAGCTGCTCGCGCAGTGCGTGCTGGCCGGCGAGCTGTTCTTCCAGCCAGGCGTTTTCCGCGTGCAGATAGTCCAGGACTTCGGCGCTGTCGCGTTGCTCCAGCCAGGCGTAGGGATCGTCGCCAGCCTGGCGGCGGGCAATGGGCGGGGTGGGGGACATCGACTGACTCCAGCCGCAGCGCTCGCGCGGCTCCGGGGAAAAGCCGCTATCATAAGCTCCCTTATTCCGCTGCTGCCACGCACCGATGACTGAACAAGATTACCTTATCGCCTGGGCCGTCTACGCCGTTGCCGCGCTGGGCTGCCTGCTGGTCGGCTTCCGCATCACCGGCTGGCTGTGGCGCTGGCTGCGCGAGCCGCTGCGGGTGCTGATCGCCGTGCTGCTGTGCAGCCCGACGCTGGTCGATCCGGTGCGTGACTACTATGCTCCGGCGATTGCCGTCACCGCGCTCGACGTGCTGTTCAAGGTCGGCGGCAACCTGTGGCAGGCGGTCAGTGACCTGGCGATGTTCGGCATGATCGGCTTTGTCCTCTACCTGCTGTTCGTCGCCATCCGCTGGCCGCTGGCGCGCTGGCGCAAGGCGAAACGCCAGGCTGCGGAGGATGCGCGAGCCCCGACCATGAGCGAGATGCTCGAACAGCGGGTCGTCGGCGACGGCCGTGTCGAGCCGCGCCTGTAAGTTTGCCGGGTAGGGGAGCCAGCGCATGTGCGAACTGCTGGGCATGAGTGCCAACGTGCCGACCGATATCGTGTTCAGCTTCACCGGATTGATGCAGCGTGGCGGGCGAACCGGCCCGCATCGTGACGGTTGGGGCATCGGCTTCTACGAGGGCCGCGGTCTGCGCCTGTTTCAGGACCCGCAGGCGAGCAGCGAGTCGGAAGTGGCGCGGCTGGTGCAGCGCTACCCGATCAAGAGCGAGGTGGTGATCGGCCATATCCGCCAGGCCAACGTCGGCCGGGTCAGCCTGGCCAACACCCATCCGTTCGTGCGCGAGCTGTGGGGACGCAACTGGTGCTTCGCTCATAACGGCCAGCTGGCCGGTTTTTCTCCCGCGCCCGGTTTCTACCGGCCGGTGGGGGACACCGACAGCGAGGCGGCCTTCTGCGAGTTGCTCAACCGGGTACGGCAGGCCTTTCCCGAGCCGGTGGCGATCGAGCAGCTGTTGCCGACGCTGGTGCAGGCCTGCGGCGAGTATCGCCGCCTCGGCGTGTTCAACGCCCTGCTCAGCGACGGCGACTGGCTGTTCAGTTTCTGCTCGACCAAGCTGGCGCACATTACCCGGCGCGCGCCCTTCGGTCCGGCTCGGCTCAAGGATGCCGACGTGGCGGTCGATTTCCAGGCGGAAACCACGCCCAACGACGTGGTGACGGTGATTGCCACCGAGCCGCTGACCGCCAACGAGGCGTGGGCGCGCTATCAGCCGGGGCAGTGGATGCTCTGGCGGCGTGGCGAGGTGGTGGCGCAAGGCCAGGTCGCCGGCTGAGCGGCGGGCGATTCGGCGGGGGTAAATCGCGGGCACAAAAAACCCGGCTCGAGAGCCGGGTTTTTCACATACCAGAAATCAGCGATTAGCCGATGACCTGGATGTTGGAAGCTTGCTTGCCCTTCGGACCGGTGGTCACTTCGAAGGACACTTTCTGGTTTTCGGCCAGGGTCTTGAAGCCCTGAACGCGAATTTCAGAGAAGTGGGCGAACAGATCGTCACCACCATCGTCCGGCTTGATGAAACCGAAGCCTTTGGTGTCGTTGAACCACTTAACAGTGCCAGTTGCCATTTCGTGCAATTCCTAGGTGTTGATTTGTTGCAGGACCGAAGTCCACGAGTGTGGAATCAAGACATCGAGAATGACGGACTGACGTACTGAATCAGTGCGTTTACAGCTAACGCATTCCGCCTTGACCAACGCCTTCACTTTGCCCTTTCCGGCCCGGCATGGCAAACACTTTTTCGCCCGCTGGTGAAAAATGCCGGCCCGCCCGTGGGACGGGGGTTTCAGGCGTGTTTTTCCGGCTCCGAGCTGCCGGCAAGCGCCGGCAGCCAGATGGCTCGGATTACGGGTTCAGCTCCTGTTCGCCGAACAGGCCGTCGAACAGCATGGTCGACAGGTAGCGCTCACCGGAGTCGGGGAGGATCACCACGATGGTCTTGCCCTGCATCGCCGGTTCCTGGGCGATGCGCACCGCGGCGGCCATGGCCGCGCCGCAGGAGATGCCGCAGAGGATGCCTTCCTCGCGCATCAGGCGCAGGGCCATCTCCTTGGCCTCGTCGTCGCCCACCGTCTCGACGCGGTCGACGAGCGACAGGTCGAGGTTCTTCGGCACGAAGCCGGCGCCGATGCCCTGGATCTTGTGCGGTGCGGGCTTGACCTCGGCGCCGGCGAGGGTCTGGCTGATCACCGGCGAGCTGGTCGGCTCCACCGCCACCGAGAGGATCGGCTTGCCCATGGTCTTCTTGATGTAGCGGGAGATGCCGGTGATGGTGCCGCCGGTGCCGACGCCGGCCACCAGCACGTCGATGGCGCCGTCGGTGTCGTTCCAGATTTCCGGGCCGGTGGTCTGCTCGTGGATCGCCGGGTTGGCCGGGTTCTCGAACTGTTGCAGCAGCAGGTACTGGGCCGGATCGGAGCTGGCGATCTCGCTGGCCTTGTCGATGGCGCCCTTCATGCCCTTGGCCGGCTCGGTCAGCACCAGTTCGGCGCCGAGTGCCTTGAGCACCTTGCGCCGCTCCAGGCTCATCGAGGCCGGCATGGTCAGGATCAGCCGGTAGCCCTTGGCGGCGGCGACGAAGGCCAGGCCGATGCCGGTGTTGCCCGAGGTCGGCTCGACGATGGTCATGCCCGGCTTGAGCCGGCCGCTCTGTTCGGCGTCCCAGATCATGCTGGCACCGATCCGGCACTTGACCGAGTAGGCCGGGTTGCGGCCCTCGTTCTTGGCCAGGATGGTCACGCCCTGCGGGCCGAGGCGGTTGATGCGGATCAGCGGCGTGTTGCCGATGGCTTGGGCGTTGTCTGCGTAGATGCGGCTCATGGTCGGGTCTTCTCCTCCGATGAAAAGCTAAACCGCCTCAGCCTATGCCGTCGGTGGCGGAGCGTCCAGCCGCGACGCGTTCCCAGCCCGCTTGGCCGCGCGCTATAGTCGGGCATTCGCTGCC
>DASQBU010000078.1:0-1766 GCA_035635035.1 Pseudomonas sp. | reverse complement strand
GCTGCGGAGTGTGCAAGGTGCAGGTCACCAGCGGCGATTACTGCCAGTCGCGGCCGATGAGCCGCCAGCACGCCAGCGCCGAAGAACAGGCCCACGGCGTGGTGCTGGCCTGCTGCATCCAGGCGCACAGCGACCTGAGCCTCAAGGTGGTCGGCAAGCTGCACAAGGCGGTGTGCAAGGGGGTGATGCCGCTGGCGCCGTTGGCGACCGATGTGCCGGTCAATCGAATGGGCATGCTGTAGGGGCGAATTCATTCGCCTTACGAGGTACTTTGGCGAATGAATTCGCCCTTACAGGATTTTTCGCCGACAGGAGAGCAGCGCGCATGAAGGTACTGATCGTCCACGCCCACCACGAGCCGCGCTCGTTCAATGCCGCGCTCAAGGATTGCGCCGTTGAGCAGCTCACCGCCGCCGGCCACGAGGTGCAGGTCTCCGACCTGCACGCGATGGACTGGAACCCGGTGGCCAGCGCCGCCGACTTCGGCTGCCGGGCCAACCCGGACTATCTGGTCTACGCCCTGGAGCAGCGCCACAACCAGGAGGCCGGCACCCTGGCGGCGGACATCGCCGCCGAGATCGCCAAGGTGCAGTGGTGCGACCTGCTGCTGTTCAACTTCCCGCTGTACTGGTTCTCCGAACCGGCGATCCTCAAGGGCTGGATCGACCGGGTGCTGGTTTCCGGGCTGTTCTACGGCGGTAAGCGCATCTACGACCGCGGCGGCATGCGCGGCAAGCGCGCCACCGCGACCATCACCCTCGGCGGACGCGAGCAGATGTTCGGCGCCGAGGCGATCCACGGCGATATCCACAACCTGCTGCGCCCGCTGCTGCAGGGCACCCTGGCCTACTGCGGCTTCGAGGTACTGCCGCCGTTCCTCGCCTACCACGTGCCTTATGTGAGCGCCGAGGCGCGGGCGCAGATCCTTGCCGACTATCGCCGTCACCTTGGCGAACTGGACAATCGGGAGCCGCTGCGCTTTCCCAGCCTCGACGACTACGACGACCGGCTGCTGCCGCTGCCGCGCTGACGGCGCTTGCTGGGTAAGGACGGCGGCTTTTGCTGCCAGGTTTGCCATGTGGGGCAGCATGCAGGGAGTGGGCAATGCGCCACTCGCTTTTTCATGCCTGCGGATCGGCGATACAGACTTGTCGGGCCGCAGTGGGGACACGGTGGTTAGCCTTACCGAGTCAGCTGGGCGCCCGACAGGGTTGTGCCTGCCAGCGGCTAGTCTGCCTGTGCTGCGCGGCCCCGCCGCCGGCGCGGTGGCGGTATGTCCGAGCATGCCCGTCGGGTTGTAGCGCTCGGACGGACCCCCTAGGTATAGTCGCTGTTTTCCGGTCACTTCCTGCATCCATGACTTCCCTCGCCCCCCTGGTCAACCTGATCCAGCGTTTCCAGCAGCAGACTCCCATTCGCGCCAGCTCCCTGATCGTCACCGTCTATGGCGACGCCATCGAACCCCATGGCGGCGCGGTGTGGCTGGGCAGCCTGATCCAGCTGCTCGAGCCCATGGGCATCAACCAGCGGCTGATCCGCACCTCGGTGTTCCGGTTGACCAAGGACGGCTGGCTCAAGGCCGACAAGGTCGGCCGGCGCAGCTACTACAGCCTGACCGGCGCCGGTCGCCGCCGCTTCGAGAAGGCCTTCAAGCGCATCTACAGCAGCAGCGTGCCGGCCTGGGATGGCACCTGGTGCCTGGCGGTGCTGTCGCAGCTGGAGGCGGACAAGCGCAAGCAGGTGCGCGAGGAGCTGGAGTGGCAGGG
>DASQBU010000077.1:0-3192 GCA_035635035.1 Pseudomonas sp. | reverse complement strand
TCGCCGCCGCTTCGAGAAGGCCTTCAAGCGCATCTACAGCAGCAGCGTGCCGGCCTGGGATGGCACCTGGTGCCTGGCGGTGCTGTCGCAGCTGGAGGCGGACAAGCGCAAGCAGGTGCGCGAGGAGCTGGAGTGGCAGGGCTTCGGTGCGCTGGCGCCGACCGTGCTGGCCAGCCCGCGCTGCGACCGCGCCGACGTGGCGGCGACCCTGCAGGAGCTGGACGCGCTGGACGACACCATCCTGTTCGAGACCACCGCGCAGGAGGTGCTGGCCTCGCGGGCGCTGCGCCTGCAGGTGCGCGAGAGCTGGAAGATCGACGCCCTCGGCGAGCACTACCGCGAGTTCATCCAGCTGTTCCGCCCGCTGTGGCAGGCGCTGCGCGAGCAGGAGCGGCTCGATCCGCAGGACTGCTTCCTGGCCCGCACCCTGCTGATCCACGAATACCGCAAGCTGCTGCTGCGCGACCCGCAGCTGCCCGACGAGCTGCTGCCCGGCGACTGGGAAGGTCGTGCCGCCCGCCAGCTGTGCCGCAACATCTACCGGCTGATCTGCGCTCCGGCCGAGCAGTGGCTGAATCGGGTGCTGGAAACCGCCGATGGCCCCCTGCCGGAAGCCGGCGAGAGTTTCTACCGGCGCTTCGGCGGGCTGGAGTAGGCCAGCCGTCCAAGGAGCAGGCTGACCCGAGCCGATTGCGGCTCCGCTCGGCGAGCCGAGCCGGCCGGGGCGGAGCTTGACGCCGGACGGAAAGAGTCCGACCCTGCGCCATTTTTCGCGCTGGCCTATTCATGCTCTGGATCCCCTTCACCCTGCTCGCCGCCTTTACCCAGGCGCTGCGCAATGCTCAACAGAAACAGCTCAGTCGCGAAGTGAATGCGCTGGGCGTGACCCTGGCCCGCTTCATCTGGGCCCTGCCGCTGGCCGTGCTCTACCTGGTGCTGCTGTACGTCAGCACGCCTGCCGAACTGCCGCACTTCAATGGGCGTTTCGTTTTCGCGGTAACCAGCGGCGCCTTCGCGCAGATCCTTGCCACCACCCTGATGGTGCTGCTGTTCCAGCGCCGCAGTTATGCCGCGGGCGTCGGTTTGGCCAAGAGCGAAGCGTTGCTGGCGGCGGCCCTGGGCGCGGTCTTTTTCGGTGCCCAGTTCGGCCCGCTCGGCTGGCTGGGCATCGGCATCGGTTCGCTAGCCGTCTGGCTGATGAAGGGGCGCAGCGCCCCCGGTTCGCTGGATCTCTCGACCCTGCTGCTGGGGCTGGGCAGCGGCCTGTGCTTTGCCCTGACCACCCTGTGGGTGCGCGACGCCTGTCACCAGCTCTCGCTGCCTTTCATGCACACCGCCGCCTGGGCGCTGGTGTGGACCATCAGCATCCAGGTGGCGGCGCTGACCGGCTGGCTGGCCCTGCGCGACCGCCAGACCCTGGTGAAGCTGTGGCGGCGGCCCTCGCTGGTGTTTCGCATCAGCCTGTCCAGCTCCGTCGCCTCGCTGTGCTGGTTCACCGCGGTCAATCTGGAAGACGTCGGTCTGGTGAAGACCCTGGGCCAGGTCGAGGTGTTCTTCACCTTGCTGCTGTCGCAGCACTGGCTCAAGGAGCAGGTTTCGCGGCGGGAAAAGCTCGGGCTGTTGCTGATCGTCGTCAGCGCCCTGCTGGTGGTGCTGCCGGCAGTCCTGGCATGAGCACAACGCCGCGCCTTGGCGCGGCTTGAGTCGACGGCGGCCTTCGCCGGCCGTCGAGGCGCTTCTCATCCTTGCGGGGCCGGTTGTGCCTAGCGGTCGCGGTGCGGCTGGGCGCCTTCGGCGATCGCCCGGATAACCGCGAGCATCATCCGGCAATCCGCCAGTGCGCGGTGGGCGCCGCTGGCCGCGATCCCTTGCTGCCGGGCGGCGTTGCCCAGTTTCTGCCAGCGCCAGTCGCCGCGGCGCTCATCCCATTCGCCGTGGAACTTGGCGTATTCGCGCATGGCGCAATGGATGACGGTGTCGTTTTCCAGGCGGGTCCAGCCGGCGTGGCGCCGTACGACCTCCGGCCAGGGCAGGGCGTGCCGGTGGGCGACCTGGGTGAGCATGCGCAGGTCGAAGTCGGCGTTGTAGATCACCACCGGCCGGCCTTCGATGATGTCGAGCAGCCGCTCGTGGAGCTGCGGCCAGCGCGGTGCGTCGGCCACCATGCGGTTGTCGATGCCGTGGATGCGGGTCAGGGCCGGCGGGATCGGCCGCTCGGGGCGGACCAGGGTGTCGAGCACCGCCTCCCCCGAGCTGTCGATCAGGGTGATCTCGACGATCTCCGCGCCGGCATGCAGGCCGCTGGTCTCGGTGTCGAGGAACAGGGCGTTCTGTTCGAGCCAGCGGCGGGCGGTGGCGGTCGCCTCAAGACGATGGCTGTTCATTCTCGGCGTACCTCATGGGACTCCTGGGGCGAGCATGGGCCGCTGTCGGCGGGTTGTCGAGCGTCTGTCGGTCTGGAGCGCAGCATCCTGCCCGCCGGGCGAAGAGGGCATTTGGCCGAAACTGCGCTCGCGTACGGACAGCCTCCGCGGAGGTGGATTTGCCGGTGAAGGCTGGGCATGATCCTGGTCGAGACCCCTCCAACGCACTGGCGCGCCTGCCTAGTCCCCGCCCCCAATCAGGACGATTCCTCCCGGATGGCCATGTCCCGCCCGCTCAAGGGCATTCTGCTGACCTGCGCGGCAGTGTTGCTGTTTTCCTCCCTCGACAGCCTGTCGAAGTACCTGACGGGCTTTCACAGCGTGCTGCTGATCGTCTGGATGCGCTATCTGTCGCAGAGCGTGCTGCTCGCCGGGTGGCTGCTGCCGAGCCAGGGCCTGCGGGTGTTGCGCGTCAACTGTCCGGGCTTGCAGCTGCTGCGCGGGCTGTCGCTGCTTTCGATCAGCCTGCTGTTCCTTTCCGCACTGAGTCATCTGCCGATCGGCGAGGCCACCGCCGTGCACTTCATCTCGCCGTTGCTGGTGGTCCTGCTGGCGATGCCGATACTCGGCGAGCGAGCCAGCCTCGGCCAGTGGTTGGTGGTGGGGGCCGGCTTTGCCGGGGTGCTGATCATCGTGCGGCCCGGCGGTGGTCTGCTGACCCCGGCCATGCTCCTGCCGGTGGGCTCGGCCGCCTGTTATGCCCTCTACCAGTTGCTCACCCGGCGCATCGGTACCCGCGACAGCGCGGCGGCTACCAACCTGATCACCG
>DASQBU010000076.1:0-4587 GCA_035635035.1 Pseudomonas sp. | reverse complement strand
GCCGCGACAGCCAGCACGAATTGCGCGGCAAGTTCGATGCCTGTCTGGCGCGCTTCATCACCAAGCTCAAGACCGATCCCGCTTTCCGCCTCAAGGGCGAGCAGATCCGCGAGCAGCTGCTCGCCCACCCGGCGGTGGCCGGCTACCTGCGCACGCTGTGGGACGATCTGGTGGACTGGCTGCAGGCCGACCTCGCCCGCGAGGATTCGAGCATCCGCCAGCGCCTGGTGCGGCTCTGCCAGCGCCTGGGCGAGGCGCTGGCGGCGGACCCGGCGATGCGCCGCTGGCTCAACGACCAGCTCCTGGAGGTGGCGCCGGCGCTGGTCAAGCGCTACCGCGAGGACATCCGCCGCTACATCGCCGAGCGGGTGGAGAAGTGGAACAGCGCCGAGCTGGTCGCCCAGCTGGAGCACAACGTGGGCAAGGACCTGCAGTACATCCGCATCAACGGCACGCTGGTCGGCGGCCTGGTCGGACTGGGACTGCATGCCCTGACCCGGTTGGTCGCCGGCTCCTGAGGTTCGGGGCGGCCGGGCTTGACTCGGCGGCGGCTTTTCCCAAACTGGCGGGCTTCCTCAGCCCGCCGCGACCTATCGCCATGAAAAGACCCGTGATCATCGACCGCAGCCAGGACGAGCGCTTCATGCGCGAGGCGCTGACGCTGGCCACGCAGGGCGCGGCGCAGGGCGAGGTGCCGGTGGGCGCGGTGCTGGTGGTGGACGGCGCGGTGGTCGGGCGGGGCTTCAACTGCCCGATCTCCACCCACGACCCCAGCGCCCATGCCGAGATGGTGGCGATCCGCGATGCGGCGCGCCGCCTGGAGAATTACCGCCTGGTCGGCAGCACCCTGTACGTGACCCTGGAGCCGTGCAGCATGTGTTCGGGGCTGATCGTCCACTCGCGCATCGGGCGGGTGGTCTACGGCGCCACCGAGCCCAAGGCCGGGGCGGTGGAGAGCCGCGGGCGGTTCTTCGAGCAGGCGTTCCTCAACCACCGGGTGCTGGTCGAGGGGGGCCTGCTGGCCGCCGAGTGCGGGGCGATGCTCAGCGAGTTCTTCCGCCTGCGCCGGCAGAAGGCCTGAGCGCGCCGTTCAGCGCTGCGGCAGCGGGGTCTTTGGCGGGGTCTTGTCGATGCCCGGGCGCACCAGGCCGCGGTCGGCAACCTGGCTGCCTTCCAGCTGCGGCTGGGTCACCCAGGTGAGCACGTCGTAGTAGCGGCGCACGTTGTTGACGAAGTGCACCGTCTCGCCGCCGCGCGCGTAGCCGTTGCGGGTCTTGCGGTACCACTGCTTCTCCGACAGACGCGGCAGCATCTTCTTCACGTCCAGCCACTTGTCCGGGTTCAGGCCGGCGTCCTTGGCCAGCTTGCGCGCATCCTCGAGATGGGCGCCGCCGATGTTGTAGGCGGCGAGGGCGAACCAGGTGCGATCCGGCTCGCGGATGCTGATCGGCAGGTCGTCGTGGATGCGCACGAAGTAGCGCGCGCCGCCCTGGATGCTCTGCCGCGGGTCGAGACGGTCGGACACGCCCATCGCCTTGGCGGTTTGCTGGGTCAGCATCATCAGGCCGCGCACGCCGGTCTTGGAGGTGGCATCCGACTGCCAGGTGGATTCCTGGTAGCCGATGGCGGCGAGCAGGCGCCAGTCGAGTTTGCGGGTCTCGGCGGCCTTGCGAAAGTGCTGCTCGTAGCGCGGCAGGCGTTGTTGCAGGTGGTTGGCGAAGGTGTAGGCGCCGACGTAGCCGAGCACGTCGATATGCCCGTAGTAGCGTTCGGTCAGCTCCTGCAGGGTCTTGTCCTTGCGGGCCTGGTCGAGGAAGGCGTTGATCTTCTGCAGCAGGCTGTCGTCGCGGCCGGCGGGCACCGCCCAGGCCAGGTGCTGCTCGCTGTCGAGGTCGAAGGCGACGCGCACGTTGGGGAAGGAGAACTGGTTCATCGCCAGCTCGTTGGAGCCGACCAGGGTCAGGTCGAGCTTGCCCTCGTCGACCATGCGCAGCAGGTCGGCCACCTCTTCCTCGGCGGACTCGGTGTATTTCAGGCCGGGGAAGCGCTTTTTCAGCGCGGCGAGCCGTTCGGCCTGCACGCTGCCCTTGAGCACCATGATGCGCTTGCCGACCAGTTGGGCCGGGCGTGTCGGGCGTGACTGGCCGTTGCGGTAGACCACCTGCAGGGTGACGTCGAGATAGCCGTGGCTGAAGCGCGCCACCCGGCTGCGCCCGGCCGATTCGATCAGGCCGGCGGCGGCCAGTTGCGGGCCGTTGGGGCGGTTGAGGCGGGCGTACAGGTCGTCGAGGCTGTCGGCGGTCTCGATCTCCAGCTTGAGCCCCTGGCTTTCGGCGAAGCGCTGGACCAGCTCGTACTCGAAGCCGGTTTCGCCGTTGCGATCCTGGTAGTAGGTGGTCGGGCTGTTGCGGGTGATCACGCGCAGCACGCCGTCCTCCTGGGCGCGCTCGACGGCGGTCGGCGGCTTGCCACACGCGCTGAGCAGCAGGAGGAGAACGGTGGTCAGCAGCCAGGTGCTGGGTCGCAGGCGTCGTGCAATGAGGCTGAGCATGCTTGGAGTATACGCAAAGCCGGGCAGGGGCCATATATCGATGCTCGACTGACCGACTAGTTGCCGCCCCGCGCCGGTGGCTGCGGGTGCCGGGCTGGTCGCTTTGCGTTAGAATGTCCAGTCTTTCGCACCCCCTTGCCCAAGAGGCTGTTCCGACAATGCTGATCCTGCGCGGCACTCCCGCTCTTTCCGCCTTCCGTCACGGCAAACTGCTCGAGCAACTGACCCAGAAGGTTCCGGCAGTCGCCGGCCTGTACGCCGAGTTCGCCCATTTCGCCGAGGTGTCCGGCGCACTCGACAGCAACGAGGAACAGGTGCTGGGCCGTCTGCTGCAGTACGGGCCGAGCGTGCCGGTGCAGGAGCCGCAGGGCCGCCTGTTCCTGGTGGTGCCGCGTTTCGGCACCATCTCGCCGTGGTCGAGCAAGGCCACCGACATCGCCCACAACTGCGGCCTGGCCAAGATCCAGCGCCTGGAGCGCGGCATCGCCTACTACGTGAGCGGCGAACTGTCGGAAGCCGACGCCGCGGCGGTCGCCGGCGTGCTGCACGACCGCATGACCCAGCTGGTGCTGGCGCGCCTGGACGAGGCGAGTGCGCTGTTCAGCCACGCCCAGCCCAAGCCGCTGACCGTGGTCGACGTGCTGGGCGGCGGGCGCGCCGCGCTGGCCGCCGCCAACGTCCAGCTGGGCCTGGCCCTGGCCGAGGACGAGATCGACTACCTGGTGAAGAACTTCAATGATCTGGGGCGCAATCCCCACGACATCGAGCTGATGATGTTCGCCCAGGCCAACTCCGAGCACTGCCGCCACAAGATCTTCAACGCCAGCTGGGACATCGACGGTGAGAGCCAAGAGAAGTCGCTGTTCGGCATGATCAAGAACACCTACGAGATGCACCGCGAGGGCGTATTGAGCGCCTACAAGGACAACGCCTCGGTGATCGAGGGCTTCACCGCCGGGCGCTTCTTCCCGCAGCCGGGCAGCCACGAGTACGCCGCCCACCAGGAGCCGGTGCACATCCTGATGAAGGTGGAGACCCACAACCACCCGACCGCCATCGCCCCGTTCCCCGGCGCCTCCACCGGCTCCGGCGGCGAGATCCGCGACGAGGGCGCCACCGGCCGCGGCTCCAAGCCCAAGGCCGGCCTGGTCGGCTTCACCGTCTCCAACCTGCAGATCCCCGGCTTCGAGCAGCCGTGGGAGAAGCCCTACGGCAAGCCCGAGCGCATCGTCAGCGCGCTGGACATCATGATCGAGGGCCCGCTGGGCGGCGCCGCGTTCAACAACGAGTTCGGCCGTCCGGCGCTGACCGGCTACTTCCGTACCTTCGAGCAGGCCGTCGACACCCCGCGCGGTGAAGAGGTGCGCGGCTACCACAAGCCGATCATGCTCGCCGGCGGCCTCGGGAACATCCGCGCCGAGCACGTGCAGAAGGGCGAGATCTCGGTCGGCGGCAAGCTGATCGTGCTCGGCGGCCCGGCCATGCTGATCGGCCTGGGCGGCGGCGCCGCCTCGTCGATGGCCACCGGCGCCAGCTCGGCCGACCTCGACTTCGCCTCGGTGCAGCGCGAGAACCCGGAAATGGAGCGCCGCTGCCAGGAGGTCATCGACCGCTGCTGGCAGATGGGCGACAAGAACCCGATCAAGTTCATCCACGACGTCGGCGCCGGCGGCCTGTCCAACGCCCTGCCCGAGCTGATCAACGACGCCGGCCGCGGCGGCCGCTTCGAGCTGCGCAACGTGCCCAACGACGAGCCGGGCATGAGCCCGCTGGAAATCTGGTGCAACGAGTCGCAGGAGCGCTACGTGCTCAGCGTCGACGCCGCCGACCTGGAAACCTTCCAGGCGATCTGCGAGCGCGAGCGCTGCCCGTTCGCGGTGGTCGGCGAGGCCACCGAGGAGCGCCACCTGACCGTCCACGACCAGCACTTCGACAACAACCCGGTCGACCTGCCGCTGGAAGTGCTGCTCGGCAAGCCGCCGCGCATGCACCGCTCGGTGAGCCGCGAGGCCGAGCTGGGCGACGACTTCAGCGCC
>DASQBU010000075.1:0-2842 GCA_035635035.1 Pseudomonas sp. | reverse complement strand
AACGGCGCCGGCAAGACCACCCTGGTGCGCGTGGTGCTCGGCCTGCTCGAGCCGCACGGCGGCAACGTGTGGCGCCGCGACAAGCTGCGCATCGGCTACATGCCGCAGAAGCTGCACGTCGAGCCGAGCCTGCCGCTCACCGTGCTGCGCTTCCTGCGCCTGGTGCCGGGGGTCGACCGCGCCCGCGCCCTCGAGGCGCTCGGCGAGGTGGGCGCGGCCAAGGTGATCGACAGCCCGCTGCAGAAGATCTCCGGCGGCGAACTGCAGCGCGTGCTGCTGGCCCGCGCCCTGCTGCGCCAGCCGCAGCTGCTGGTGCTCGACGAGCCGGTGCAGGGCGTCGACATCGCCGGGCAGAGCGAGCTGTACCGGCTGATCGGCCGCCTGCGCCAGCGCTACGGCTGCGGCGTGCTGATGGTCTCCCACGACCTGCACCTGGTGATGAGCTCCACCGACCGGGTGGTCTGCCTCAACCGCCACGTGTGCTGCTCCGGCCACCCCGACCAGGTCAGCGGCGACCCGGCGTTCCGCGCGCTGTTCGGCAACGACGCGCGCAGCCTGGCGATCTACCACCACCAGCACGACCACGCCCACGACCTGCACGGCAGCGTGGTCGCGCCCAAGCAACCCCACGTCCACGGCCCGAACTGCAAGCACTGACATGCCCGACTTCCTGCTCAACGCCCTGCTCGCCGGGCTGTCCCTGGCGCTGGTCGCCGGCCCGCTCGGCTCCTTCGTGGTCTGGCGGCGCATGGCCTACTTCGGCGACACCCTGTCCCACGCCGCGCTGCTCGGCGTGGCGCTGGGCTTTTTGCTCGACATCAGCCCGACCCTGGCGGTGACCGTCGGCTGCCTCGTCCTCGCCGTGCTGCTGGTCACCCTGCAGCAGCGCCAGCCGCTGGCCGCCGACACCCTGCTCGGCATCCTCGCCCACAGCACCCTGTCGCTTGGCCTGGTGGCGATCAGCTTCATGCACGAGGTGCGCGTCGACCTGATGGCCTACCTGTTCGGCGACCTGCTGGCGGTGACCCGCGCCGACCTGCTGTGGATCGTCGGCGGCAGCGCGCTGGTGCTCGGCCTGCTCGCCTGGCTGTGGCGCCCGCTGCTGGCGCTCACCGTGCACGAGGAGCTGGCCAAGGTCGAGGGCCTGCCGGTGGGCGCCCTGCGCCTGGCGCTGATGCTGCTGATCGCGGTGGTCATCGCCGTGGCGATGAAGATCGTCGGCGTGCTGCTGATCACCTCGCTGCTGATCATCCCCGCCGCGGCGGCCCAGCGCCACGCGCGCAGCCCCGAGCAGATGGCCGCCGGCGCCAGCCTGCTCGGCCTGCTCGCGGTATGCGCCGGCCTGGCGCTGTCCTGGCACCAGGACACCCCCGCCGGCCCGTCCATCGTGGTCAGCGCCGCCGGCCTGTTCCTGCTCAGCTTCCTGCTGCCGCGCCGCGCCTGACCCCCCGGTCGCCCGCCCCTGCCGGGGGCGGGTCTGCCTGCTAGAATGCCGGCTTCTTCGCAGCAGACCTTCCCGCGCCCATGTCCCGACTCAATCCCCGCCAGCAGGAAGCCGTCAACTACATCAGCGGCCCGCTGCTGGTGCTGGCCGGTGCCGGATCCGGCAAGACCAGCGTGATCACCCGCAAGATCGCCTACCTGATCCAGCAGTGCGGCATCGCCGCCCGCCACATAGTCGCGGTGACCTTCACCAACAAGGCGGCGCGGGAGATGAAGGAGCGCGTCGGCCACCTGCTGCGCGGCAAGGAAGGCGCCGGCCTGACCGTGTCGACCTTCCACAACCTCGGCCTGAACATCATCCGCAAGGAGCACGCCCACCTCGGCTACAAGAGCGGCTTCTCGATCTTCGACGAGGGCGACATCAAGGCGCTGCTCGCCGACATCATGCAGAAGGAGTACCAGGGCGACGACGGCGTCGACGAGATCAAGAACCTGATCGGCGCCTGGAAGAACGACCTGATCCTCCCCGAGCAGGCGCTGGCGCAGGCGCGCAACCCGCGCGAGCAGACCGCCGCGGTGGTCTACCTGCACTACCAGCGCACCCTCAAGGCCTACAACGCGGTCGACTTCGACGACCTCATCCTGCTGCCGGTCAAGCTGTTCCAGGAACACCCCGAGGTGCTGCAGAAGTGGCGCCACCGCGTGCGCTACATGCTGGTCGACGAATACCAGGACACCAACGCCAGCCAGTACCTGCTGGTCAAGCTGCTGGTCGCCGAGCGCGCGCAGTTCACCGTGGTCGGCGACGACGACCAGTCGATCTACGCCTGGCGCGGCGCGCGGCCGGAGAACCTCATGCAGCTCAAGGAGGACTTCCCCAGCCTCAAGGTGGTGATGCTCGAGCAGAACTACCGCTCGACCAGCCGCATCTTGAAATGCGCCAACGTGCTGATCGCCAACAACCCGCACGTGTTCGAGAAGCAGCTGTGGAGCGAGATGGGCCACGGCGACGAGATCCGCGTGATCCGCTGCAGGAACGAGGACGCCGAGTGCGAGCGCATCGCCATGGAGATCCTCACCCAGCACCTACGCACCCAGCGCCCGTACAGCGAGTTCGCCATCCTCTACCGCGGCAACTACCAGGCCAAGCTGATGGAGCTGAAGCTGCAGCATCACCAGATCCCCTACCGGCTGTCCGGCGGCACCAGCTTCTTCGCCCGCCAGGAGGTGAAGGACCTGATGAGCTACTTCCGCCTGCTGGTCAACCCGGACGACGACAACGCCTTCCTGCGGGTGATCAACGTGCCGCGCCGCGAGATCGGCTCGGCCACCCTGGAGAAGCTCGGCAACTACGCCACCGCGCGCAAGATCAGCATGTACGAGGCCAGCGACGAGATCG
>DASQBU010000074.1:0-1731 GCA_035635035.1 Pseudomonas sp. | reverse complement strand
CGGCGACTTCCTCGACCTTGCGGGCGACGATCTTTTCCAGCACGGTCGGCACGCTCATGCCTGGTTCTCCACTTTGAACACGTTGGTGAAGGCAGCCAGCTCGTCGAGCTTCTCGCGGGCCAGGCCGGTGTGCAGGGCGTCGTGGGCCAGCTGCACGCCTTCCTTGAAGCTGGTGGCGTGGTCGGCGGCGTACAGCGCGGCGCCGGCGTTGAGGACGATCATGTCGGCCGCCTTCTGCCCGGCCTCGCTGTGCCGCCGGCCGAGGGCGTCGCGGATCAGCGCCAGCGACTCGGCGGCGCCCTCGACGTTGAGGCCGATCAGGCTCTGGCTCTTGATGCCGAAGTCCTCGGGCTGCACGCGGTATTCGCTGATCACCCCGTCGCGCAGCTCGGCGACGTGGGTCGGCGCGGCCAGGCTGACCTCGTCGAGGCCGTCCTGGGCGTGCACCACCAGCACGTGCTGGCTGCCCAGGCGCTGCAGCACCTCGGCCAGCGGCCGGCACAGCGCCTGGCTGAACACGCCGAGCACCTGGTGGCGCACCCCGGCGGGATTGGCCAGCGGGCCGAGCATGTTGAACAGGGTGCGCAGGCCCAGCTCGCGGCGCGCTGCCGCGGCGTGGCGCATGGCGCCGTGGTGGGCCGGGGCGAACATGAAGCCGACCCCCACGGTCTCGATGCAGCGCGCCACCTGCGCCGGCGTGAGGTCAAGATAGATGCCTGCCGCCTCCAGCAGGTCGGCGCTGCCGCTCTTGCCGGACACCGCGCGGTTGCCGTGCTTGGCCACCTTGCCGCCGGCGGCGGCGACCACGAAGGCCGCCGCGCTGGAGACGTTGAAGATGTTCATGCCGTCGCCGCCGGTGCCGCAGGTGTCGACCAGCCGTTCGGCGTCGACCTGCACCGGCGCGGCCAGCTCGCGCATCACCTGCACGGCGCCGACGATCTCGTCGATGCTCTCGCTCTTCATGCGCAGGCCCATGAGGAAGGCGCCGATCTGCGCGTCGGTGCACTGCCCGGTCATGATCCGGCGCATCACGTCCTGCATTTCCGCGACGGACAGGTCGAGATGGTTGACCACCCGGTCGAGGGCTTCGCGAATTTCCATCAGCGCACGCCTCCGCTCTGCTTGAGGAAGTTGGCCAGTAGCTCATGGCCCTGCTCGGTGAGGATCGACTCCGGATGGAACTGCACGCCCTCGACGTTCAGCGTCTTGTGGCGCAGGCCCATGATCTCGTCGACGCTGCCGTCGTCCCGCTGGGTCCAGGCGGTGATTTCCAGGCAGTCCGGCAGGCTCTCGCGGCGCACCACCAGCGAGTGGTAGCGGGTCACGGTCAGCGGGTTGGCCAGGCCGGCGAACACGCCCTGATCCTTGTGGAACACCGGACTGGTCTTGCCGTGCATGGCCACCCGGGCGCGCACCACCTCGCCGCCGAACGCCTGGCCGATGCTCTGGTGGCCAAGGCAGACGCCGAGCAGCGGCAGCTTGCCGGCGAACTCGCGGATCACCGCCAGCGACACGCCGGCTTCGTTGGGCGTGCACGGGCCGGGGGAGACCACGATGCGCTCGGGATGCAGCGCCTTGATCTGCTCCACGGTCAGCTCGTCGTTGCGCACCACCTTCACCTCGGCACCCAGTTCGCCGAAGTACTGCACCAGGTTGAAGGTGAAGGAGTCGTAGTTGTCGATCATCAGCAGCATGTCAGTACCCCTTCACTCTGCACTTTGTTCGGCCAGG
>DASQBU010000073.1:0-1978 GCA_035635035.1 Pseudomonas sp. | reverse complement strand
CTTCGACCTGACCCGCGCGGCGGCGGTGGGCAAGTTCGACGCGCGCCTGCTGCGCTACCTGGACGACGGCCGCCTGCATCTGCCGCCGCTGCGCGAGCGGCCGGGCGACATCCTGCCGCTGGCCGGCTACTTCCTCGGCGTCTACGCCCAGCGCCTCGGCCTGCCGGCGCCGGAGCTGAGCGCCGCCGCGCAACAGGCGCTGGAAGCCCACACCTGGCCCGGCAATACCCGCGAGCTGGAAAGCGCCATCCACTTCGCCCTGCTGGTGTGCGGCGAGCGCATCGAGGCAGAACACCTCGACCTGCCGCTGCCGCCGGCCGGCTAACCCGCCACACGGGTCGAAAGCCCCGGTCGGACGCCGCCAAGGCGGCGCCCGACCGGGGCGCGTCCTCAGCGCTGCAGCAGCGACCAGGAGGCGTCGACCACGCTCTTGCGGCTCGGATCGAGGGCCTCGAGATAGTAGAAGCCGCGGCGCTGGGCGCTGTCGGGCACCAGTTCGGGATGCTCGCTGGCCAGCTGGGCCATGGCCGGCGCATCCGGGCGGGAGACCGGATAGAAGCGCGTCTCGCGGGCGTTGTGGGTGTTCGCCGCGGCGCTGGCCAGATAGTCGATGAAGCGATGCGCCGCCGCGACGTTCTGCGCGTTGCGCGGAATCGCCATGGTGTCGATGAACATCAGCGCGCCTTCCTGCGGGGTGACGAAGCGCAGCGGTGCGCCGCCGGCGGCCGCCTTGAACACATGCCCGCTCCAGGCCAGCGCCAGGCACAGGCGGCCGTCGCTCAGCGGTTCGATGTAGCCGTTGTTGCCGAAACTGCTGACCTTGTCGCGCAGAGCGGCGAGATCCTCGCCGGCCGCGTAGATGTCCCGCCGGCTGCTGCTGGAGAGCGCCCGCCCCTTGTAGGTGAGCAGCAGCGACAGGGTTTCCTCGCGCGCATCGAGCAGGCCGATGCCGCACTTGGCCAGCCGCGCACTGTTCTTGGCATCGAACAGCAGGCTCCAGCTGTCGGCGGGCGGCGCGCCCAGCGCCTCGCTGACCTTGGGCACGTTCAGCGCCAGGCCGACGGTGCCCCACAGGTAGGGCACGGCGAAGCGGTTGTGGCTGTCGAAGCGGTTGAGGATGGTCAGCAGGTCGGGATTGACCTGGGCCAGGTTGGGCAGCCTGGCCGGGTCCAGGGGCTGCAGGCGGTTGGCGGCGATCAGCGCCGGCAGCTGGAAATGCGAGGGGAACACCACGTCGTAACGGACGCCGGCCAGCATCTCCTCGGCCGACGAGTAGGTCGAATATTCGACGTGGATGCCCGTCTGCTTCTGGAACTCCTCGATCACGCTGGGCGCCAGCCGGCCTTGCCAGCCATACACCCGCACCACCTCCTGCGCCTGCACCAGACTGGCTCCCAGACCGAGGCCCAGCGCCAACAGCATCCGCTTCAACATGCCTTGCACTCCTGTTCGTCGTGGGTGGACCGCGCCCCCATGGCTGCGATCGCGCGCGCCGTTGCGCGCCCCCACACTGCCTAGCGCGCGGCGGTGACCGCATCGCGCTTATGCATTATCAAACAGGTTAAAAATATTTTTTATAACACTTATCCATAACCTTAATCTTCCCGGTTCCCCTTCCGGCGCCCCCGCTCAGCCGACGAACAGGTAGCCGAGCAGCAACAGGCCCAGCGCGGCGACGAGCAGGTTCATCGCCGGCCCGGCGTTGACGCTGTAGCCCTCGGGGATCTCGATCGGCTTCAGGGTCCTGACCACCTTGCGGTACTGCCGGGCCGAGCTGACCGCCACCACCGCTCCCAGCAGCAGGAAGCCCAGGCCGATCCAGAACGAGGCGCCGCGCTCCAGGCTGGCCGGCGCGGTGTGCAGGACCAGGTGCATGAACAGGCCGAAGCGCTCGATGACGAAGCCGAAGGCCATCAGCGCCAGGCTGGTGCGGTTCCAGGCCAGCAGGGTGCGCTCGGCGGCGAAGAACACCCGGGGA
>DASQBU010000072.1:0-10665 GCA_035635035.1 Pseudomonas sp. | reverse complement strand
AAACATTTATCTATTTTTAATCTTGTATAGATATTTGTGCTGTGAGGATAATGCCGCTCTATCTCTTGGCTTGATCACTCTTGGGCAGCCTTCGGCATGCGAATCGCCTCAATCGGTCTGAACGAACACGAGCAGGGTTTGCTGATGCAGCAACTGAAGATCCTCGCGGGTCGTACTGCGGTGCCTTGGTTGTACATGGGCGAAGCGCAGGAGGCCGATCTGCTGATCGTGCGCAACACCGAGTTGGTTGCGGGCGCTGGCGCGGCGCTGCTGGCATATGCGGGCAGGCGGTCGAGCCGGGCCGGCGATCTGTTCCTCGAGTGGCCGTTGCGCATGTTCGCCCTGCTCGAGCTGCTGCTCGAGGCGGAAAAGCGCCTCGCGGTACGCTCCTGCGCGCAAGCCACCATCGCCGAGCAGCTGGCCGAGCTGAAGCAGGACTGCTGGCTGGAGATCGACGGTTGCTGCATCGTGCTGCGCCCGCGTGAGGATCGCCTGGAGGCGATGGCCGGCAGCCTCGACGCGCTGCTCGATCTGCTGCAGCGCGCGCCGAGCGACCTGGCTGCCGCCGTGCAGCTAGACCTGCCGGCGCACGAGGGCGCGCCCCTGGCGTTCCAGGCCTCGCTGCGCAGCGTGGTCTGGGCCCTGGCCCTGCGCAGCGGCGCGCAGTGCGGGCGCAACTGGAATCCGGACAGTCTGCTGTTCCGCCTGTCGGCGTGGCCGCACTTCGACGAATGGCAGACCTCGCCGGCGCTGCTGCGCCTGGCGGCACTCTATACGCGCAAGCCCACCAGCATCGCCAGCGGTTGCCGGTTGACCGCGACCGACGAGGCGACGGTCAAGGGTTTCCTGCTGGCCTGCGAGCTGTGCCAGGTCGGCCTGACCATGGACTACGACAAGACGCCCGCGCCCCTGCCCGACAGCGCCACGCCGCCCGCCGGCGGCCTGTTGCAGCGCCTGCGCGAGCGTCTGGGAATCGGTTTCGGAAGGACGCGCTAATGCCGGCCAAAATTCTGTTCATCGGCCCCATGGGGGCCGGCAAGACCACGGCCATCGCGGCCGTCAGCGACGTGGCGCCGATCGCCACCGACGTGCTCAACACCGACACCGCCCAGTGCGACAAGCCGACCACCACGGTGGCCATGGACTACGGCGAGATCCAGCTGGAAGACGACATGGTCGCCCTGTACGGCATTCCCGGCCAGGAGCGTTTCGACTTCATGTGGTCGATTCTCGCCGAGGGGGCGCTGGGCGCCGTGCTGCTGCTCAACCACGAGCGGCCGCAGGCGCGGCAGGACCTGCTCGACTACCTCGATGCCTTCCCCGAGCTGAGCGCCCGCGGCGCGCTGGTGGTGGCGGTCGGTCGCGTCGGTGCGGCGCCGGCCCAGGCCCTGCGGCCCTACCGCGAAGCCCTGGCGGCCCGACAGATGGCCCTGCCGGTATTCGCCGCCGACGTGCGGCGCAAGGCCGATGTGCTGCTGCTGATCGAAACCCTGATTGCCAATGCCGAAGTGAATGCCTGGACCTGACTATGAGCCTCTCCGTTGACGCGCCCGCCGCAAAACAATCCCAACTGAAGGCCCTCTGCGAGCAGCAGCTGACCGATCTGGCGGCGAGCGCCCAGGGGGTGCGTGTGGCCATCGTCGCCTCGAGCGACGGCTTCCCGCTGGCCAGCCTCAACCTGGAACCCCAGGAAAGCCGGCGCATCACCGCCATGGGCTCGGCGCTCGGCGCGCTGAGCCAGCGCATCGTCCAGGAACTGGCCCTGGGCGAGCTGGAGGGCACGGTGATCGAGTCCGCTACGGGGCTGGTGCTGTGCCGGCAGATTCCCAACGGCATCACGCCCATGGTGCTGGTGGTGGTGACCGGCGAGGAGGCCAACTATGGCTATGCCCAGTGGGCAGTCAAGCATGCCGCCAAGCGGCTGAGCGAATCCCTGAACGAGCTGGGCGAGCGCCTGGCAAGCAACCTGTGAGTAAAGCAATGACAGCTATCAAAGACAGCCTGGACCAACTCATGTCCGTCGAAGGTGCCCTGGCCTGTGCCGTGGTCGACTACAGCAGCGGCATGCTGCTCGGCTCGGCCGGTGGTGGCATCGACATGGAGCTGGCGGCTGGCGGCAACACCGAAGTGATGCGCAGCAAGATCAAGACCATGCAGATGCTCGGCCTGGACGACGCCATCGACGACATCCTGATCACCCTGGGCAAGCAGTACCACCTGATCCGCCCGCTGGCCAAGGCCCGCGACCTGTTCGCCTACTACGTGCTGGACAAGTCGAAGGCCAACCTGGCCCTGGCCCGCCGCAAGCTGGTCGACGTCGGCGACGCCCTCGAGGTCTGATGCCTCTGGCCTGCGGCCCGGCAACCGGGCGGCAGGCTCCGCTACCGCTGTCCTGCGGTCCGCGCGCCTGCCCGGGCGTCGCCGTTCGCCCTTGCCGACATCCCGTCGCCCGGCGCAGCCGCGCTGGCCGGGCGACAGGCGGGTCAGACCTTGCGGACGAACTCCGACTTGAGCTTCATGGCGCCGATGCCGTCGATCTTGCAGTCGATGTCGTGGTCGCCGTCGCACAGGCGGATACCCTTGACCTTGGTGCCGACCTTGACCACCAGCGACGAGCCCTTGACCTTGAGGTCCTTGATCACGGTGATGGTGTCGCCGTCCTGCAGGACGTTGCCGACCGAGTCCTTGATCACCTTGTCGGCTTCGGCCGGCGCTTCGGCGGCGGCATCGGCCGACCACTCGTGGGCGCACTCCGGGCAGACCAGCAGCGCGCCGTCCTCGTAGGTGTATTCGGAACCGCATTTGGGGCAGGGCGGCAGCGTGCTCATGAGCATTCCTCATTGTCTGACGGTGGAAAAGGCCGCGAATTATATGAGGTCTTGCCGGTGAGGGGGAAAGACGTGCCACACTGGGCGGGGTGGGCGAGTCCGTGCCGGCTTCACCGCGCAGCGGCTCTGGCGCGGGCGCCGCAGAGGAAAATTTTTGCAATAGCTGGGCTTTGACATTGCCCCGGGCGGTTCCGAAGATGGGGGCTCCTTGCGGTCACCTATTGAAGAGACAAGCATGCAAGCCGAAGAGAAGAGCCTGATCGATGGCCTGTTTTCCCGCCTGCGCGATGCCGAGGCCCAGTCGGCGCCTCGCGAGCCCCAGGCCGAAGCACTGATCCGGGAGCACGTTGCCCGCCAGCCGGCAGCGGCCTACTACATGGCCCAGGCCATCATCGTGCAGGAGAACGCCCTCCAGCAGCTCGACGCGCGCGTCAAGGAGCTCGAGGCGCAGATCGAGACGCTCAAGCGCAGCCAGAGCGCCGCGCCGCAGCAGAGCAGCGGCGGCTTCCTGTCCGGCCTGTTCGGCGGCGGGCGCAGCCAGCCGCCGGCGCAGCCGCAACAGCAACAGGTGCAGCCGGCCGGCCAGCCGGCGCGTTCGGGTTGGTACGAGCCGGCGGCGGGCAACCGCAACGCCTTCGGCCAGCCGGCGGGCTACGGCCAGCCGCAAGCGGGCTTCCCCCAGCAGCAGGGCGGTTTCGCCCAGCGCTCCGGCGGCGGCTTCCTCTCCGGGGCGCTGCAGACCGCGGCCGGTGTCGCCGGCGGCATGGTGCTGGGCAACATGCTGATGGACATGTTCCATGGCGACGAGGCTGAGAAGGTCGCCGAGCACGCTCCCGCGGCACCGGCGGAACAACCCGCCGCCCTGGAAGAAAACGTCGCGCCGGACGAGAACTATGCCGACAACGGCTTCTTCGATGGCGGCGACGAGGGCGATTTCTTCGGCGGTGACGACGACAGCTTCGTCTGATTCGCGCTGCCCCGTGTCCGGGGGTACTACCAGGCCGGCACCGGTTCGCGACCGGGCCGGCCTTTCGTCGTCTACCGATGCCGGTCGCACCGCCGGCCTGCCACGTGAGGAACGCTCATGCGACGACTGTCGAGGGCATCCATTTTCCTGCTCGCCGGCCTGCTCGGCGCCTGCAGCCACACCAGCTACCGGCCGGTAGGCAATCCGGTGCGCCTGCAGGTGGCCTTCGCCGATCCGCAGTGGGACGGCCGCACGGTGCCGGCCGGGCAACGCTGCCGCTGGGCCGGCGGCAACGGTTCGACGCCGCCGCTGCGGGTCGCCGGCATTCCTCAGGGCGCCAATGCCCTGCTGGTCGAGTTCAGCGACCGCAGCTATTTCCTGATGGATCATGGTGGCCACGGCGAGATCGGCCTGTGGCTGCGCGGCGCGCCGCAAAGTGTCAGCGTCCCTGCGGTGGCGGGGGAGAGCCTGGCGCTGCCGGAGGGCATGTTCGTCGAGCGGGCCCACCAGGGCTGGCTGCGCGGTCATGGCGGCGCCTATCTGCCGCCCTGTTCCGGCGGGCGCGGCCATCGCTACTACGCCACGGTGCGGGCGGTGTACAAGGCCGCCGAGGGTGGCGAATCGCGCCTGCTGGGCGAGGGGAGCATCGAGCTGGGCGAGTACTGAACCGGCGCCGCAGCGTGGCGGCGCCGGTGGTCTGGCGCCGCGAGCGGGCGCCAGCGCGCGGCGGTCAGACCGCCAGGCCGACGTAGACGTTCTGCACGTCGTCGTGGTTGTCGAGGGCCTCGAGGAAGGCCTCGACTTCCTCCAGTTCGGCGCCGGACAGGGTCACCGGGTTCTTCGCCTTGTAGCCGAGGTTGGCCGACTGCACGGTGAAGCCGAACTCCGGCAGCGCCTTGCACACCGCGTCCAGGTCGGTCGGCTCGGTGTAGAACAGGGTGGCGCCTTCCTCGGCCGGCTCGAAGTCCTGGGCGCCGGCCTCGATGGCGGCCAGTTCCGGATCGGCGTCGCCTTCCGGGGTGGCCTCGATCATGCCCAGGTAGTCGAAGTCCCAGCTCACCGAGCCGGAGGTGCCCAGCTGGCCCTTGCGGAACAGCACGCGGATTTCCGCCACGGTGCGGTTGAGGTTGTCGGTCAGGCACTCGACGATCACCGGCACGCGGTGCGGGGCGAAGCCTTCATAGACGGTGCGCTCGTAGTTGACCACCTCGCCGGACAGGCCCGCGCCCTTCTTGATCGCGCGCTCCAGGGTGTCCTTGGGCATCGACGCCTTCTTGGCTTGGTGCACGGCCAGGCGCAGCTTGGGGTTCATGTCCGGGTCGGCGCCGTTGCGTGCGGCAATCATGATTTCCTTCACCAGTTTGCCGAAGATCTTGCCCCTGGCGTTGGCGGCGGCTTCTTTCGGTTTGGCTTTCCACTGGGCGCCCATGTCGGTTCTCTCGCTGCGTCGGTTGAGTCCCGGGCCGGCCCGGGAACGGGAAGAGGGCGATTCTAGCGGCTCGAGGCCGCGGCGGCACCTGCCATTCCGCAGGGGGCGTGGTTGTAGCTGATGACGCTTTTATTTATCCTTCCGCCATCTTTCACGAACTCCGGAAAAATCCGATGCTTGAAGCGACTCTTGCGCAACTCGAAAGCCTGGTGGCCGAACTCCTGCAACAGAACCAGGCCCTGAGCGAAAACTGCCAGCATTTGGAGCAGCAGCTGCGCCAGGCCCGGGAAGAAAACGAAAACCTGCAACTGGCCGCGATAGAGCAGGAAGAGCAGCAGAGCGCCACGCTGGCCCGCCTGCAGGCGCTGGTGCAGCGTGCCGGTGCCAGTAACGCCGCATGACGGAAAAAAGCGTCCGCTTCCTCAACATCCTGGGGCGCGATTACTCGATCAAGGCGTCCGCCAGCGAGGAAGCCGTGCTGCAACAGGCCGCGACCCTGCTGAACGAGCGCCTCGAGGAGAACCAGCAGCGTTATCCCGGTGCCGGCATCCACGAGTTGCTGGTGCTGACCGCGCTGAACCTGTGCGTCCCGCTGCTCCGCCAGGACGAGCAGCTGCGCCAGGTGCAGGAGCGCCTGGCCGCCAGCGTCGAGCGTATCGCCCGGCAGGTGCAGGTCGAGGCCTGAACGTTCCCGCGCCTCGCGCGGGAACCTCCATCCGCTATCCCCGTCTTTTTCGCCTTCCCCCGTATTCCCCCTCCGGCTGCTCCCCTGTGGTCGCCGGCATTCGGCTGCCCGCGGTTATGACCGCCTGGCGCCGTCGCTGGGCGGCGACGGACCGCCTGCCTTGCCAGATCCGCGAACAGCTGCTGCGCTGAGGATTCGGACAAGGCCTCGGCCTTGAGTACGCGGTGCCAGCACGATGGCGCGCAAGCGGCCATCGGAGGAGCGGACATGAACAGACAGCATTGGCCAGCCTTGCTGCTGGCCGTGGGCTTGCCCCTCGTTGCGCCAACCAGCAGGGCGGCGGACGAGGTGACGGCGGAGCAGGTGGTGGCCGCCATCGAGGGCGCTTTTGGCGTCACCCCGGGCGAGCGGCGCAACCACACCAAGGGCACCTGTGCCACGGGCGAATTCGTCGGCCTGCCGGCCGCGGCGGCCTATTCGCGCTCGGCACTGTTTTCCGGTGAGCCGGTACCCGTAGTCGCGCGCTTCTCGCTGGCCGGCGGCAACCCGAAGGCGCCCGACACGGCGAAATCCCCGCGCGGCATGGCCCTGGAGTTCCGCCTGGGTGGCGGCCGGCTGCAGCACATGACCATGCTCAGTACGCCGGTGTTCGGCGCGGCGCAGCCGAAGACCTTCCTCGACCAGATGCTCGCCATGAAGCCCGATCCGGCCACCGGCAAGCCCGACCCCGAGAAGCTCAAGGCCTTCCGGGCCAGCCACCCGGACAGCCTGGCGCAGGCGCAGTACCTCGAGACGCACAATCCGCCGCCGAGCTATGCCAACAGCAGCTATTTCGGCATCCACACGTTCAGGTTCGTCGATCGGGACAACCGGACCACCTTGGTGCGCTGGCGCTTCGTGCCGCAGGATGGCGAGAAGGCGCTTTCCGCGGAGGAACTGGCCTCGCTGCCGGCGGATTTCCTCGAGCAGCGGCTGATCGAGCGGACCAAGCAGGGGCCGGTACGCTGGGACATGCTGCTGAGCATCGGCGTGCCCGGCGATGTGCAGGACAACCCGACCGTGGCCTGGCCGGACAATCGCGAGCAGGTGAAGGTCGGCACCCTGACCCTCAGCGCGGCGATGCCGCAGAAGGGGGCGTCGTGCGAGGGGATCAACTTCGATCCGCTGGTGATGAGCGACGGCATCGCGCCGAGCGACGATCCGATCCTGCGCTTTCGCTCCCAGGCCTATGCGGTGTCCTTCGCTAAGCGTCTGGGCGGGTTGTAACGCCGTCGGAGCCGCAAGCCCAAGGGCGGCCATTCGGCCGCCCTTGGGCGTTGCACGGAGTCAGTCCTGGCGGCTGGTGACTTCGAGCAGGTGGTAGCCGAACTGGGTCTTCACCGGACCCTGCACGACATTGAGCGGCGCGCTGAACACCACGCTGTCGAACTCCTTCACCATCTGGCCGCGGCCGAACGAGCCGAGGTTGCCGCCGTCGCGGCCGGAAGGGCAGGTCGAGTTGTCGCGGGCGACCTGGGCAAAGTCGGCGCCGGCTTCGATGGCGGCTTTCAGTTCCAGGCACTTGGCTTCGCTGGCAACCAGGATGTGACGGGCAGTGGCTCGGGCCATGGGGGATACCTCCGGTTTTTTGAAGGAGTCGAGCCTAGCGCACCTGGCGAGCGATGCAAGCGTGAGCCGTGCGATTTCGTGGCTTTGACATCGTCGGCTCGTGCCTCTTCTCGACGCTCTCGTCGGGCATCGCCGGCACCGGCAGGATGGCCGCTGTCCGGTCAGTCCCAGCGAACCTCCCTATACTCCCTGCAGTCCGCTCTGGTTGCCGGCGAGGGTTCACGCGATGTTCAAGACCGCTCTGGTTGCCCTGGATCTTTTCGACCTGGCGCCGGCCTGCAAGCCGCTGCTGGCCTGCGTCCCGGAGCTGCGCGACTGGGGCGTGGACAAGGTGGTCCTTGCCCATGTCATCGACGTGGGGTACGGGCACAGCGTCGTCGCTGGGCACGAGCAGTATTACCTGGCCGAGCTGCAGGACTGCGCGTTACCGCTGCGTGCCGCCGGCTTCGCGGTCGACCTGGTGGTGCGCGATGCCGGTGCGCCTGGTGACGCGCTGCTGGCGATTGCGGACGAAGCCGCCGCCGACCTGGTGGTCATCGGTTCGCGCAGCCAGAACGTGGTCACCCGGCTCTTTCTCGGCGGCACCGCCCGTGCCGTGATCCGCAAGACCCGGCTGCCCCTGTTGCTCGAGTGGCTCGAGCCCGGAGCCGACGCCGGGAGCATGGATTGCGCGGCCGTCTGCCACGAATTGCGCCGCAAGGTATTGCTCGCCACCGACTTTTCCAGGCACGCCAGTGCCGCCGAGAGGGCCGCCATCGCCCTGGTCAAGCGCGGCCGCCCCACGGACTGCCTGCATGTGATGAGCGAAGCCGAGCGCGCTGCCCGGCCGGCGTGGCCGATCATGGTGCGTGCGGCGCTGGGGGATCTGCTCGACCGGGTCCACGCTGGCGGCGGGACCGGCCGCTCGATCCTCGAGGAGGGCGTGCCGGCCGAGTCGATTGCCCGGGTGGCCCGCGGTGGCGACTACTCTCTGGTCGTGGTCGGCAAGCACGGGCAGAACTGGGTTGAAACCATGCTGATCGGCAGCACCGCCGCCCGGGTGTGCGAGACCGCCGGACGGCCGGTGCTGATGGTGCCGCTGCCGCGGGAGGATTGACCGGCGGAGGCCCTGGCGCCGCGTCCGACGAGGCGCCAGGGCATCGTTCGGGGCCTTATTCGGCCTGGATGAGCGCGGCGACTTCGCTGGGCGTGAGTACCTTGCCCACCGACACCACCTTGTCGTCGATGGCCAGGGCCGGGGTCGACATCACGCCGTGGGCGGCGATCTCGGCGAAGTCGGTGACCTTGACCACCTCGGCCTCGCGGCCGAGGCTGGCCAGCGCCGCCTGGGTGTTTTCGGTGAGGGTGACGCACTTCTTGCAGCCGGAGCCGAGGATTTTGATGATCATGGGGTATCTCCTGGGATGGATCGATGAGCCGGTTCAGAGGAACAGGTAGGCAAAGGCATTGAACAGATAGCCGATCAGCATGATGCCGGCCACCACGATGGCGAAGAACAGCGCGAGCAGCGGCGCCTTGACCACTTTCTTCAGCATGATCAGCGACGGCAGCGACAGCGCGGTCACCGCCATCATGAAGGCCAGCACGGTACCGAGGCCGACGCCCTTGGCCACCAGCGCCTCGGCGATCGGCAGGGTGCCGAAGATGTCGGCGTACATCGGCACGCCGACCAGCGTGGCCACCGGCACCGACCACCAGTGGTCCCGGCCGATCACCGCCGTGATCAGATCTGCCGGGATCCAGTTGTGGATAGCAGCGCCGATACCCACGCCGATCAGGATGTACAGCCAGACGCGCTGGATGATTTCGCCCACCTGTTCGCGGGCGTAGCTCAGGCGGTCGCCCAGGCTCAGTTGCTCCTGCGGCAGGTCCAGCACCTTGTGCTGGGTCACGAAGGCCTCGACATACTGTTCCATCCGCGCCCGGCCGATCAGCGTGCCGCCGAGCACCGCCAGCACGATGCCGACCAGCACATAGGCGATGGCGATCGACCAGTTGAAGATGCTCGCCAGCAGGATCATCGAAGCCAGATCCACCAGCGGCGAGGAGATCAGGAAGGAAAAGGTCACCGCCAGCGGCAGGCCCGAGCTGGTGAAGCCGATGAACAGCGGGATCGACGAGCAGGAACAGAACGGCGTGACCGTACCGAGCAGCGCGCCGGTGAGGTTGGCCTTGAAGCCGCGCATGCCGCCGAGGATGCGCCGGGTGCGCTCGGGCGGGAAGTAGCTCTGCACCCAGGCGATGGCGAAGATCAGCGCCGACAGCAGGATGAAGATCTTGACCACGTCGTAGATGAAGAAGTGCAGGCTGCCGCCGACCCGGCTGGCCATGTCCAGGCCGAACACCTTCTCCACCAGCAGGCGTACCAGCCAGGACAACCAGTCCATGCGCAGCAGCTGGTCGTTCAGCCACTTGAAGATTTCCAACGGATGTACTCCTTGAGCGCGTTATTGCAGTTACCTGATAGGGTGGGGCCGCTGGTTGCCCAGGGCTGCGACGATTTCGCTGGCCGTGCTGCGCGCCGTGCGGGGCACGCCGATGTCCAGGTCGCCGGCGAGAACTACCGCCAGGCTGCCGATAACGACTGCATCCACCGTGGTTGGTGCGTTCGACATGCACAGACTTCGACGATGCCATGGCGCCAGTGGCAGCCGGGCGACTGTCACAACCTTAACATTTGAATGGGCGAATATAGAGTCGAATTTCTCGCCCGCCCATACTGAACAGTGCTTTCAGCCACAGACTGGTGCAGCTGCTTTACTTGATATGCGGTAATCAATATATTCGGGAAAGCATATTTCGGGTTGCGCGGAGGACTGCCATGGTCGAGCACCTGACTCCCACCACGGTTTTCAAATGCCTGGCCGACGAAACCCGGGCGCGCATGACCCTGTTGATCGCCCGCGAGGGTGAGCTGTGCGTCTGCGAGCTGACCGCCGCGCTGGAGGAAAGCCAGCCGAAGATCTCCCGCCACCTCGCGCTGCTGCGCAGCTGCGGCATGCTGGAAGATCGCCGCCAGGGCCAGTGGGTTTACTACCGTCTGCACCCCCATCTGCCGGACTGGGTGCACGAGATGCTCGCCACCATCCTGGGCGCCAACAAGAACTGGCTGCGCCCAGACGCCGAGCGCCTGGATGGCATGCGCAAC
>DASQBU010000071.1:0-11943 GCA_035635035.1 Pseudomonas sp. | reverse complement strand
GCCGAGTCGCGCGCCGGGGCAGTCCTTGACCTGTTCGTAGAGCAGCGCCATCACGCGCTTCTCGGTCGGGCGCATCTTGCACTTGCCGTCGAGGATCTTGAGCATCACCGCGGTGGCGCAGTCGACGTGGGCGGGGCTCAGCGGGTGGGCGGCGACCCAGCGGGCGACGTGCTCAATGCTCATGTCACCACCTCGCCGGCGGCGGTGCGCCGCGCGTAGTCGAGCAAGGAGGCCTCGATGGCCTCCCAGGCGTAGCCGGCCACCGCGTGCACGCCGATGGCCCGGAGCTTCTCGGTGGGGCCGTCGCCGATCTTGGCGACGAACACCGCCTGGCAGTCCCTGATGGTTTCGAGGATGCCGGCCATGGCGCTCTGGCTGGCGCTGTTGCCCAGGCAGTAGTGCTCCACCTCGCGCTCTTCGAGCAGGCGGCAGGCCTGCGGGCTGACCTCGTAGACGGCGAAGCGCTTGGCGTGGCCGAAGTGCTCGCTGATCGCCTGGCCTTCCTGGCTGGCCACCGCCAGCCGCAGCGGGAATTCAATCATCTTGTTCCTCCGAACCTGCTCATGATCTTGCGAGCTAAGGTCAGGCAAGGCGAAGTCGGCTGAGGAAGCGGAGTTTGCTGGTTGCAAATGAGCATTCCGAAGCCGATTTCAACGCAGCATGGCCGACGCGCAGCTAATCATGGGCAGGTTCTAGTCCGCGGTGTGGCGCAGCAGTTTCAGGCAGGCGACCGAGGCGGCCAGCTCCACCGCGCGCAGGTCGTCGAAGTTGCGCACCTGCGGGTCGGCGCCGGCGCCGAGCAGCAGCTCGAGCAGCTGCGGGCGGTCGCTGGAGGCGGTGTACATCAGCGCGGTGGAGCCGGCGTCGTTGCGGTTGTCCAGCTCGATGCCGGCCTCGATCAGGTCCTGCACCAGGCCGGCGTCGCGCGACACGCAGCCGAGCCACAGCGCGGTGTTGCCGTCGTCGTTGCGCGCGTGCAGGTCGACGCCGAGGGCCAGCAGCTCCTGGACGATCTCGCGGCGGCCGAGCAGGGCGGCGCGCATCAGCGGGGTCAGGCCGTGCGGGCCGCGGGCGTTCAGCTCGCCGGCCGGGTAGTCCCAGTCGGCGAGGAAGCCGGCCAGCGCCGCGCTGGCGGAGTCGCTCGGCGCCTCCTCGGCCGGCGCGGTCAGCGCGGTGGCCAGCGGCCGGTAGCCGCCGTCGACGCTGTAGACGCGGGCGAAGCGGAAGTCGCTGAACATCTGCGCGAAGGTCTTGCTCGAGTTGCCGTGGTAGCAGTAGACCAGCAGCGGGCCGTCCTTGGGCAGGCGGCCGACCCACAGCGGCACGCGGTCCTCGGTCAGGTGCATGGCGCCGTCGAGGTGCTCCTGCTGGTAGCTGTGCAGGTCGCGCACGTCGAACAGCTTGAGGTCCGGCTCGGCGCGGATCAGCGCCGCGGCCTCGGCCGCGGAGAGGCATTGGAAGGGAACGCGTTCGGCAAGGGCCATGGGGTGTCTCCGCAGGATGGGGTCAGTCGGTATAGGCCGGCGCGGATTCGATGCGCGGATCGTCCAGCGGCAGGCCGACGGTGAAGTGGTAGAGGCTCTGCCAGGCGCTGCCGGACAGGCCGAGCAGTTCGTGCACCGGGTCGTCGAAGAAGCAGCCGATGCCGGTGCCGCGCAGGCCCTGGACCTCGGCTTCCAGATAGAGCGCCTGGCCGATCAGCCCGCACTCGCGGTACAGCGCGCGGTAGGCGGCCGGGCCGGCGGCCAGCGCGGCGTCGAACTCGCAGAGCATGCCGACGGCGAAGCAGGCGGTGGCGGCCAGTTCCTGGTGGCAGTGCAGGGCGCGGGCGCTGCGCGCCAGGGCGAGCGGCTCCAGCGCGGTGAGCTGCAGCAGCGAGTCGACGCCGGGGATCGGTCCGAGGCGGAAGCGCTCGGCCAGCTGCGGGCGCAGGGCGCAGAGCAGCGCCTCGCTGCGCGGCAGCAGGTAGAGGCCGGGCACCAGGCCGTCGACGCGGTTGACGAACAGCAGCAGGGCGGCGCGCGGCGGCGCGCCGGACAGGTCCCAGGGCGCGCCGGCGGCCGGCTGCAGGCGGGCGAGCAGGGCGGCGAACTGCGCCAGGCTCATGGCGTGGCGGTGGTCGAAGCGCTGCGCGCTGCGCCGGCCGAGGATCAGCGTCTGCAGCGCCCGGGCGGCCTCGCCCGGCGCGCGCGGGCGCGGCGCCGGCAGGGCGGCGGCGGGTTGCGGCAAGCCGTCGGGGCGGCGGCTGGCGGCGGCCACCGCGCCGAGCAGCGGCCAGCTGTACATCGGGTGGCGGTCGATGGTCGAGGCGACGCCGTGCCACTGCGCGGTCGCGGCCAGCTCGGCCAGCTCGGCGGCGGCCAGCGGCGTAGGCGCCGCGCCCCTCAGGCCGACGGCGAGGAGGAGCTCGGCTTCCTCGACTTCGGTCTCGGCGCGCTTGTGGGCGGGGAACTCGGCGAGGCGGTCGGTGCCGGCGAGGCGCGCCAGCGTGGCGCTGCCGACCTGCGGCTGCTCGGCCAGCGTCCAGCCCAGCGCGGCGGCGGCGTAGCGCAGGGCGCCGGCGGCGTGGCCGGTGTCCAGCTGGCAGTAGCGGAAGGCGCGCTCGCCGTACTTCCAGGCCTCGCGCCACATCACCGAGGTCAGCAGCACGGCCAGCCGCGGTGCGCCGCCGGCGCCGGCGTGGCTGGCGCGCAGCTCCAGCGCGTGGTGTTCCGGGCGGTAGTGGTAGAGGCCGTCGGCCAGCCCTTGGATGCCGCCGACCAGCAGGTAGGCCTCGGTGGGGTGCAGGTTGCCGCTGGAGGGGTTGGCGCGCACCGCCCAGCGGTCCGGGCCGTAGGTTTTCCAGGCGGTGAGGCCGAGCGACAGCTGCAGCAGCGCGCCGAGGCTGGGCAGATCCAGCGGCAGCGGCGGCTGGGCGTCCAGTGCGGCGAACGGGCGCTGCAGCGCTTCGTGCAGGGCGCTGCCCGGCGCCAGCGCGGCGAGGCGCGGCAGGGCGATCTGCGCGGTGCCGGCGAAATGGCGGAACGGCGCCGGCTGTTCATCCCAGTCGAGGGTGTCGGGGCTGCGCGCGTAGGCGACGAAGCGGTGCTTGCTGCGCTGGTGGTAGTCGCGCAGCACCTGGAGGGCGGCGCCGGGGGCGGGCAGGGGCAGGCTGGCCATGGGGCATCCATCCGGGGCGATGGCGGTGCCCGTGCAAGAGCGATACCAGCGCGCCGGCGCCACGCCGGCCGCGGGCTGCGTGGCGGCGCCGGGGCGGCCCGGCGTGTCGGCTTTGCGACATTGTCGCCGCCGGCGGTGCCGTTTAGAGCATGCCCTCGATCGGCAGCAGGCTGAAGAAGGCCACCTCGGCGCGCAGCCAGAAGGAGGTGTCCGGCTCGCTGTAGTAGCGCAGCACCTGGCCGTCGCGCTGCTCGACCCAGTAGAGGTCGCCGTGTTCGTCGAGGCGCACCTCGTAGGCGTTGGCCGGGATCGGCTCGCGGAACGCGGTGGCGATCTGCTGGGCCAGCGGCGGGCTGTCGATCACCAGGCCCAGTTCGGTGTTGAGGCGCGCCGAGCGCGGGTCGAAGTTGAACGAGCCGATGAACACCCGCGAGCGGTCGACGGTGAAGGTCTTGGCGTGCAGGCTGGAGCCGGAGCTGCCGAAGCGACCGATGTTGTCGATGCGCATGTGCTCCGGGTGCGGGCTGAGCGGGTTGCGGCGCATCTCGTAGAGGGTGATGCCGGACTCCAGCATGGCGCGGCGGCGCTTGGCGTAGCCGGCGTGGACGATGGCCACGTCGGTGGCGGACAGCGAGTTGGTCAGCACGCGCACCTTGACGCCGCGCCGGCGCAGGTCGCCGAAGGCCTCCACGCCGTCGGCGGTGGGCACGAAGTAGGGCGACACCAGCGACATGTACTGTTCCGGCTGGCCGATGGCGCCTTCCAGCTGGTTGGCCAGCAGGCCGGCGGGCGCGGCCTTGCCGAGGCCCTTGGCCGGGTCGTCGGTGAGCAGGCGGGCGGGCGCCCACTCCAGCGGCAGGCGCTGGCCGAGCAGCTCGCGGATGAAGGTGGAGTCGCGCAGCGCCTTGACGCGGGCGGCGTTGGCCGGGTGCTGCAGGCTCACCGCGGCCAGCGCGTCCAGCTCGCGCAGGCGGCTGGGCGGGGCCGGCGGCAGCAGGCGGGCGACCGGGTAGGCGGACTCGCTGGCCCAGTAGCGGTCGAAGGCGGCGGACACCTCGCCGACCACCGGGCCGACGGCGGCGACGTCGAGGTCGGCGAACTGCTGGCCGTCGGCCACGCCGAAGTATTCGTCGCCGATGTTGCGCCCGCCGACGATGGTGATGCGGTTGTCGACGGTGAACGACTTGTTGTGCATGCGCCGGTTCAGCCGCGCGAAGTCGGTGAGGTAGCCCAGCGCCCGCAGGCTGCGCTGGGCGAAGGGGTTGAACAGGCGCACCTCGATGTTGGGATGGGCGTCGAGCGCGGCGAGGGTGGTGTCGAGGCCCTGGGTGTTGTTGTCGTCGAGCAGCAGGCGCACACGCACGCCGCGGTCGGCGGCGGCGCGCAGGGCGTTGAACAGCAGGGTGCCGGTGGTGTCGCCGTGCCAGATGTAGTACTGCACGTCGAGGGTGCGCTCGGCGCTCTGCGCCAGGCGCATGCGCGCGGCGAAGGCCGCCTGGGCGTCGGCCAGCGGGTAGATGCCGGCCTGGCCCGGGTGTTCGGCGAGCTGGGGTGCCAGGGCGCGGCCGAGGGTGGTGGCGTGGGCCTCGGGCTCGGCCAGGGCGGTGGAGGTGTCGCGGTTGGCCAGCGACGGCAAGGTGCCGCAGCCGGTCAGCAGGCTGAAACACAGGCACACCGCGAGAAAGCGCCAGACCAGGCTGGCGCGCCCTGCGCTACGATCGGTCATCGGGTCCATGAGTCCAGGTCGGTCGAGATTCGGCGAGCGGGCCGCGCGGGGGCTGGCGGTGCGGGACGGCTGTGGCGCTCCGGCGCCTGCTCGGTGAACCTAAAAAAAACCCCCTCGGGGGGAGGGGGTTCGAGGCTAGATAGGTAGCCTGAAACTGTTGACTGGTGGTGCCGCGGTTCCCCTCATCGAGGCGTGGAGGGCATGGCGTTTTCGCCATGGACCGTTGGCGCCGGGACCTGTTCCGCAGGTATCCAGTGAAGCTGGGTGCTGACGAGCTGGATAATATTCGGCAGTGTCGAGCAGATATATCGTTGGAGATGGGGCGGGCAATATTTCCTGTTTGCGGCGGACAACTTCCTTGAATATTCAATATTGCTGCAAGGGCATTTCCCGAAGTCTCTGCACTGCAATTCCAAGTTCGTTGAAGTCCGGTTGTTTTGGACTTCGTTCAGCGATTGGCGACAGTTTAGTGACTAGCTCGACAAAGTTATATCGGGCGTTTGCACAAGCTCTTTTGCGGGATTAGAAACAATCTTCCCGGCAGCGCGCGGCGGGCCTGGAGGGCTCTGGCGCGCCGGCGCCGGCCGCGTCAGGGAGGATCGGCGGCGGATGCTCCGCTGGCGCCGGGATATGCCGCGGCCGTGATTGGCGCAAGGAACTTTCCCGTTGTCGTGGCGTTCCGGCGGAGAATATCCGCCACTGGCCGGAGCGGCGTGGCGGGCGAATCGGCGTGGTCGTGGAACTTGTTCGGCAAGCCGACTTGACCATCGCCGCCAAACAACTCCCAGGGTTTGGCGGCGATGGCGGCGTTTCGGCGCTACGCGGTTCTAGCGGCCGGCGCGACTAGCGTGCGGCCTGGCAGGTCGGGCCGAGGCGGATCATCAGCAGGGCGTTCTTGCCGCGCTTGAGGAAGGGCGCGAAGCGCGCCTTGGTGCACGGCGCCAGCCCGGCCAGCGGCTCCGGCAGCGGCTCGCGGAGGAACAGCAGGGCGTCTTCGTCGAGGTGCTCGCGCACCCCGGCGAGGGACAGCGGCTTGACCGGCCGGCCGGCGTAGTAGGTCAGGCGCATGTCGGCGAGGCCGATGCTGTAGAGCGGCTGGTCGGGGTAGTCGGCCATCGCCTTCTCGATCGCCGGCAGGGCCACCAGGCGGTGGGCGAACACCCGTGCCTCGAACAGCGCGTAGAAGGTGACGAAGCCGAGCAGCAGCAGCGGCGGCAGCCAGGTCAGCAGGCCGTGCTTCCAGCCCTGCAGGGTGTCGCGCACGGCGCTCCAGCGCCAGGCCAGCAGCAGGGCGATGGCCGGGTAGGCGGGCAGCAGGTACTTGCTGTGCTTCTCGCCGAACAGCGAGAACACCAGCAGCGGCAGCAGCACGCTGCAGGCGAGGAAGCGCAGCTCGGCGCGCGCGCGGACCTGCTGCCACAGCTCGCGCGGGCGCACCAGCAGGATCAGCCAGAACGGCGCGAAGTCGCCGGCGACGTACAGCAGGTAGCCGTACCAGGGGTCGGAGACCTGCTGGCCGCTGACCTTGGCGACGATGTCCTGCTCCAGCACCTGCGCCCAGATGCCGAAGCCGAGCTTGAGGCTCACCGCGAGGTACCAGATGCCGCCGAGCAGCAGCGCCAGCAGCCAGCCGGGCAGGTCGCACAGGTAGGCGCGCGCGCGCGGCTGGCGCAGCACGGCGAGCACCAGCATGGGCGCGGCGACGAACAGCAGGCTGACCGGGCCCTTGGTCAGCAGGCACAGGCCGATCAGCGCGAAGCTGAGCAGCACCCAGCGCCGCCGGCCGTCGCCGAACAGGTACTGCCAGGCGGCCAGCATGGACAGCAGGCTCAGCCCGGCGAGGGTCATCTCGATCTCGGCGCGGCGGGCGAACATGCTGAAGCCGGTGTTGGCGGCGAGGATCAGCACCGCGTAGAGGCCGACGCGGCGACCGCCCAGGCGCTGGCCGAGCCAGTAGACGGCGGCGCAGGACAGCAGGGCGAACAGCGCCGAGGGCAGGCGCACCGCCCATTCGGTCGAGGCGCCGAGCAGGTGGGTGGGCAGCAGGGTCAGCCAGTTGAACAGCGGCGGCTTGGTCAGGTACAGCTCGCCGTTCATGTACGGCAACAGCCACTGGCCGCTGGCGAACATCTCGTGGGCGGACACCGCACGGCGCGCCTCATTGATGCTGAGCAGGGGAATGTCGCCGAGCCCCCAGAAGCACAGCAACAGCACCAGGATCAGCAGGGCGATGGCGAACGGCGCGCCCTCGGATCTATCGACTCGCAGGTTCATCGGTCAGGCCTCGGGGCCGCGCGGCGGGGGCGCCGCGCGGCGCTGCAGGGATGGATGGAAGCGGGTTCGGGCCGGCGGCGCCGCGGCCCGCGGCGGCAGGACGCCGCGCGGGCCGGGTCGCTCACAGCGGCGGGGTGCGCCAGGCGAAGCGGTACACCCGCTCCGGCGCCTTGGTCTGGCACTGGCCGTTGTCGGCGTCGGCGCCGACCAGGAAAAACTCGGCGCGCGAGGTCTCGCCCAGGCGGCGCGCCTTGTCGGCGCGGAAGCACTGCTCCAGGCCGCTCTGCGGCACCAGGGCGAAGTCCTGCGGGTGCTCGCGCAGCCATTGCGCCGCCTGCGCCAGCGACGGGTCCTTGGCGTCGAAGCCGAAGTGCACGATCGGCTGGCGGGCGTACAGCCAGTGGCCCTCGCGCCAGTGGGTCAGCACCAGCTCGGCGCCGCCGCTCAGCTCGGCGGCCTGGCGCATGATCGCGGCGTGCGGGTTGGCGCCGTCCTTGAGCGGCTCGACGAAGCCGCGGGCGAACCAGGCGACGAACCACAGCACCGCCACGCCGAGGAAGATCTGCCGTGCGCGCGGGCGTTCGGCGAACCAGCGGCGCAGCAGCCAGGGCACCAGCGGGGCGACCAGCAGCACCAGGCCGGGCAGCGCCGGGTAGATGTACAGCTTGCGCTTGCCGCTGCTCAGCGAGAAGAACAGCAGCACCAGCACCACCCAGCCGAGCAGCACCAGCACGCGGCCGTCATGCTTGGCCAGCTGGCGGCGCCAGGCCGGCACCAGCCAGGGCAGGGCGAGGATCATCGGCAGCCAGTACTTGGGGATCACCTGGACGAAGAAGTACCAGAACGGCTCCTGGTGCTCCCAGGCGTTGGCGTAGCGCTTGGCGGTCTGCTTGAGGAGGATCTCCTGCACGTAGGCCAGGCTGTCGGCGTTGCCGGTGGCCAGCACGCCGATCGCCAGCGGCAGCAGCCACACGGCGATGGCCGCCAGGGCGACCAGCAGGCCCAGCCACCAGGCGCCGGCCTTGCCCGGCATGCGCGCCACGCCCGACCAGCCCTGGCGGGCCGCGTAGGCGTAGGGCAGCAGCAGGAGGATCGGCAGGAAGCCGACGCCCTTGCTGATGATGCCGAAGCCCATCGCCGCGCAGGCCACGTAGAACCAGCCCCAGGCCGGGCCGAGCAGCAGGTGGCGGAGCATGCCGTACACGCCGAGGGCGATCCACAGGCAGAGGAAGCCGTCGATCTGCCCTTCGCGCAGGATGCTGAAGGTCTGGTAGGTGGAGAGGAACAGCAGGGCGGCGATGATGCCGATGCGCGGGTTCCACAGCCGGCGGCCGAGGTCGTACAGGCAGGCGGTGGCCACCGCGCCGGCGGTCAGCGCCGGGAGGAACAGCGCCACCTTGGCCGAGCCGGTGAGCTGGGTGAACAGCGCCACCGTCCACATGAACAGCGGCGGCTTGTCCGGGTAGATCTCCGCGGCGCGGTGCGGGATGAACCACGAGCCGTTCTGCAGCATCTCCAGGGCGACGCCGAGGAAACGCTCCTCGTCGACCTCCAGCGGCTGGCGCAGGCCGAGGCCGGCGCCGAGCAGGGCCAGGGCGAGCAGCACCAGCCACAGCCCGGCGTGGCGCGGCGAAAGCGGTAGGCGCACGGGTTATTCCCCTTGCTTCTTGTGTCGCGCGATCAGCTGCAGGTTGCGCAGGTAGACGATGAAGCCGAACGACTGGCCGAGGATGAACACCGGGTCTTCCTTGTAGATGGCGTAGGCCAGCAGCAGGGCGCTGCCGACGATGCTCAGGTACCAGAAGCCGACCGGGATGACGCTGCGCTTCTTGTATTCGCTGTACAGCCACTGCAGGGCGAAGCGGCCGGTGAACACCAGCTGGCCGGCGAAGCCCAGGACGAGCCACAGCGTGTCGCGGGTGATGCTCATCTCAGTTCTCTACCTCGTGGGCCACCACGTCGAGGCGGGTGCGCTTGATCAGCCACCACACGCCGAACAGGTCGAGGATGCCGACCAGCGCGCGGTCCAGGTTGCCGTACTTGGACACGCCGGCGCTGCGCGGGCGGTGGTTGACCGGGTGATTGATCATCCGCCCGTTGTGGCGCTTGATCAGCGCCGGGATGTAGCGGTGCATGTGGTCGAAGTAGGGCAGCTGCAGGAAGGCGGCGCGCTCGATCACCTTGAGGCCGCAGCCGGTGTCCGGGGTCTCGTCCTTGAGCAGGTTGCTGCGCAGGCGGTTGGCGAAGCGCGAGGCCCAGCGCTTGCTGGCGGTGTCCTGGCGGTTGACCCGGTGGCCGGCGACCAGCTTGACGCCGTCGGCGCGGCCTTCGGTGCCGCGCACCAGGGCGAGCATGCCGGGGATGTCGGCCGGATCGTTCTGGCCGTCGCCGTCGAGGGTGGCCAGCCAGTGGCCGCGGGCGACCTGGGCGGCGTGGTACACCGAGGTGCTCTGGCCCAGCGAGTGGGTGTGGCTGAGGATGCGCAGCTGGGTGTAGCCGCTCTTCTGCAGCGCGCGCAGGGCGCTGGCGGTGTTGTCGGTGCTGCCGTCGTCGACCACGATGACCTCGAAGGCCTCGCCCATCAGGGCGGTGCGCACTTCCTCGAGCAGGGTCGGCAGGTTGTCGGCTTCGTTCTTCGCCGGGATCAGCACGGAGACGTAGATGTCGGCGTGCTCCGCAGCCCCGGCCGCGGTGGAAATGCTTTGATTGGTCATTGTGTTATACCGCGTAGTAGTTCCGATACCAGTTCACGAAGTTGCCGACGCCGGTCTTGAGCGTGGTGCTCGGCCGGAAGTCGATCAGCGCCGCCAGGTCGTCGACGTCCGCCCAGGTGCGCACCACGTCGCCCTGCTGCAGGGGCAGGAAGTTCTTCTGCGCCTGGATGCCGACGGCGGCCTCGATGCACTCGACGAAGTCGAGCAGCTTGACCGGCGCGCCGAGGCCGATGTTGAACACCTTGCTCGGCACCTGGCGCTGCATGCTGCCGTCCGCCGCCGGCACGCTGCTGGCCGGCGGGCGCGCCTGCAGGCGCACGATGCCCTCGACGATGTCGTCGATGTAGGTGAAGTCGCGCGACATCTGCCCGTCGTTGTACACGTCGATGGCGCGGCCGTGGAGGATGGCGTCGGTGAACTTGAACAGCGCCATGTCCGGGCGGCCCCAGGGGCCGTAGACGGTGAAGAAGCGCAGGCCGGTGGCCGGCACGCCGTACAGGTGCGCGTAGGTGAAGGCCATCAGCTCGTTGGCGCGCTTGGTGGCGGCGTACAGCGAGGCCGGCTGGCTGACGTCGTCGCTGGTGGCGAACGGCAGCTTCTCGTTGAGGCCGTACACCGAGCTGCTCGAGGCGTACACCAGGTGCTCCGGCTGGTAGTGCCGGCAGGCCTCGAGGATGTTCAGGTAGCCGCTGAGGTTGGACTCGACGTAGACCTCCGGGTGGTCCACCGAGTAGCGCACCCCGGCCTGCGCGGCGAGGTGGATCACCCGCTGGAAGCGGTGTTCCTCGAACAGGCGGAACAGCCCGTCCTTGTCGACGATGTCCAGCTTGTGGAAGCTGAAGTTGTCCAGCCCGGCCAGCTCGGCCAGGCGGTCTTCCTTCAGCTTCACGCTGTAGTAGTCGTTGAGGTTGTCGATGCCGACCACCTCGTGGCCCTCGGCGCACAGCCGGCGGGCGGTGTGGAAGCCGATGAAGCCGGCGGCGCCGGTCACCAGGAACTTCATGCCTGCGCCTCGACGCTGCGGCCGCGGCCGATCGCGTAGTAGGTGATGCCCTCGGCGGCCAGGCGCGCCGGCTCGAACAGGTTGCGGCCGTCGAAGACCACCTGGTCGGCGACCTTGGCCTTGACCAGCTCGGTGTCGAGCACGCGGAAGTCCTGCCACTCGGTGACGATCAGCAGGGCGTCGGCGCCTTCCAGGGCCTCTTCCTTGCTGGCGACGAGGGTCAGGTCGTCACGCGCGCCGAAGATGTGCCGCGCCTCGTCCATCGCCTCCGGGTCGAAGGCGCGCACCTTGGCGCCGGCGGCCCACAGCGCGGCGAGCAGCACGCGGCTCGGCGCGTCGCGCATGTCGTCGGTGTTCGGCTTGAACGCCAGGCCCCACAGGGCGAAGGTCTTGCCGGCCAGGTCGCCGCGGTAGTGGGCGCTGATCTTCTCGAACAGGCGGTGCTTCTGCGCGTCGTTGACGGCGTCGACCGCCTGCAGCAGGCGCGGCTCGTAGCCCAGGCCGCGGGCGATGTGCTGCAGGGCCTGGATGTCCTTGGGGAAGCACGAGCCGCCGTAGCCGCAGCCCGGGTAGATGAAGTGGTAGCCGATCCGCGAGTCGGAGCCGATGCCGCGGCGCACCATCTCGATGTCGGCGCCGAGCTTCTCGGCCAGGTTGGCGATCTCGTTGATGAAGGAGATCTTGGTGGCCAGCATGCAGTTGGCGGCGTACTTGGTCAGCTCGGCGCTGCGCGCGTCCATGACCATGATCTTCTCGTGGTTGCGGCTGAACGGCTGGTACAGCTCGCGCAGCGCGGCGACCACTTCCTGGTTGTCGGTGCCGATGATGATCCGCTCGGGACGCATGCAGTCGTCCACCGCGCAGCCTTCCTTGAGGAACTCGGGGTTGGAGGCGACCTGGAAGTCGTTGGCCCACGGCTTGCCGGCGGCGGCTTCGCGCAGGCGCGCCTGGATGCGGTCGACGGTGCCGATCGGCGAGGTGGACTTGTTGACCACCAGCTTGGCGCGCTCGCTGTGGCTGGCGATGGTGTCGACCACGGCGAACACCTGGCGCAGGTCGGCGCTGCC
>DASQBU010000070.1:0-7468 GCA_035635035.1 Pseudomonas sp. | reverse complement strand
GCGCCAGATGCTGGACCACGCCGCCGAATTCGGCTACGGCGTGCCGGCCTTCAACGTCAACAACCTCGAGCAGATGCGCGCCATCATGGAAGCGGCCGACAAGACCGACTCCCCGGTGATCGTCCAGGCCTCCGCCGGCGCCCGCAAGTACGCCGGTGCGCCGTTCCTGCGCCACCTGATCCTCGCCGCCATCGAGGAATTCCCGCACATCCCGGTGTGCATGCACCAGGACCACGGCACCAGCCCGGACGTCTGCCAGCGCTCGATCCAGCTGGGCTTCAGCTCGGTGATGATGGACGGCTCGCTGCGCGAAGACGGCAAGACCCCGGCCGACTACGACTACAACGTGCGCGTCACCCAGCAGACCGTGGCGTTCGCCCACGCCTGCGGCGTGTCGGTGGAAGGCGAGCTGGGCTGCCTGGGCAGCCTGGAAACCGGCCAGGCCGGCGAGGAAGACGGCGTCGGCGCCGAGGGCACCCTCGACCACAGCCAGATGCTCACCGATCCGGAAGAGGCCGCGGCCTTCGTCAAGGCCACCCAGGTCGACGCCCTGGCCATCGCCATCGGCACCAGCCACGGCGCCTACAAGTTCACCAAGCCGCCGACCGGCGACATCCTGGCCATCGAGCGCATCAAGGAAATCCACAAGCGCATCCCCAACACCCACCTGGTGATGCACGGCTCCTCCAGCGTTCCGCAGGAGTGGCTGAAGATCATCAACGAGTTCGGCGGCGAGATCGGCGAAACCTACGGCGTGCCGGTCGAGGAGATCGTCGAAGGCATCAAGTACGGCGTGCGCAAGGTCAACATCGACACCGACCTGCGTCTGGCCTCCACTGGTGCGATCCGTCGCTTCATGGCGCAGAACCCCAGCGAGTTCGACCCGCGCAAGTACTTCGCCAAGACCATCGAAGCCATGCGCGACATCTGCATCGCCCGCTACGAAGCCTTCGGCACCGCCGGCAACGCCTCGAAGATCAAGCCGATCTCCCTGGAAGGCATGTTCCAGCGCTACGCCAAGGGCGAGCTGGCCGCCAAGGTCAACTGATCCGCGCGCTCTGCTGCTATCCCACAAGGCCCGCCTCGCGCGGGCCTTGTGCTTTGCGGCGGTTCAGATCCACTCCCGTTCCGCCTGCGGACCCTGTTCGCCCCACAGCACCCGCGAGGGCAGGTCGAGCAGCGAGTAGGCGCCGGCGTGCAGGAAGGGCAGCGCCCGCGCGGCGGCCAGCATCATGCGTGCGGCCAGCGCCGTCTCGTTGAAGCGGGCTTCGACGAGCAGGGCGGCATGGCTGGCGTCCCTGGCGCCGGCATGGCGCTCCAGCAGCACGCCACGGTTGGCCTCCTCCAGCGGGGCGATGCTGTCCACCGGGAACACCAGGGTCTCCTCGTCCAGGTACAGTGGGTCGCGGCGGATCGCCTGTTCCACCGCGGCGGCGTCGGCGCCCGGCTCCAGCTCGACGTAGACGTAGCGCTGCAGCCGGCCTTCCTGGCTTTTCAGCTCGGTGGCCAGCGCCTGGCGCACGCCCGGGACTCCCTCCGCCGCCAGGGTGTGGTGCAGGCTGGCGCCGGTGTGCCGGCTGCTCCGGGTATGCCCGTGGGGGATCAGCAGGGCGAGCTGGCTGCGGAGCTGCGAGAGGATGCCCGGATCGCAGCCGGCGCCGACCACCGCGGCGGTCCGGTACAGCTGGCTCATGCGCTGCATTTCCGCCTTGCGGGCGACGAAGGCCTCTTCGTGCAGGCGCGCGCACTCCACCACCGGGATGTGTCGCTGCAACAGGTCGCGGGCCATGCCGAGGACCTGCTCGGGCGGCACGCAGAGCAGCGCGGCCTCGATGCCGTCGAGCTCGCCGATGTGGCCGACCACCGGCACGTCGCCCAGCCAGTCGAGCGGCGCCGGGCTGCGCCGCACCACGCCGGCCAGGGTCATCGATTCGTCGCCCAGCAGGGCCGCGGCGCACTGGCTGCCCAGGTTGCCCAGGCCGATGACCGCAATCTGTCGCTTCTTCATGGCGTGCCCGAATGAGTGGCTCGGATCGCGCCCGGGCCATCGCGGCACCCCCGCTGGCGGGGCGGTCAGTGGCGACGGCGGGGCGGGGCGAGGGCGGGTGCCCTCGGCTCACTCACTATAGACAAGCACCTTGCCGGGGGCTGCGGGCCGTCGCTGCCGGCGGCGCTCAGCTCGGCCCGGACGGCTGGCGCGGCCGCCTGGCGGCAGAACCCTTGCGGGGGGCCGCCTTGCGCCGCTTCTTCCATGGCGCCGCGCCGCCGACCGTGGCCGGCGGCCCGCTGATGCTCAGGCGCAGGCCGGCGCAGCGCTCGATGAGCTTGCTCATCCACGCCGACTGCTTGGCGACGAACTCCTCCAGCGGCATCTCGCCGCTCTGCACCATGTCCAGCGCCTGCTCCCAGATCGCCGTGGTGCCGGGATCGGCGATCGGCCGCGGCACCGCGTCGATCAGGCTGAACGCCGCCGCCGTGGCGGCCAGTGCCTTGCCCTGCTTGGTCAGGTAGCCGCGCTCCAGCAGGCTCTGGATGATCCCCGCGCGGGTCGCCTCGGTGCCGATGCCGGTGGTGTCCTTGAGCTTCTGCTTGAGGCGCGGATCGTCGACCAGCTTGGCGACGTTCTTCATCGCCTTGATCAGGTCGCCCTCGGTGAACGGCTTGGGCGGCTGGGTCTGCAGGTCCTTGAGCGTCACCTCGGCGACCGCGCAGTCCTGGCCCTCGCGCAGCGCCGGCAGGGCCTGCGGCTCGGGGGCCTCGCGGCCGCGGGCCGGGGTCAGGGCTTCGGGCAGCGCGCGCCGCCAGCCCGGCTCGACGATGCGCTTGCCCACCGCGCGCAGCGCCTGGCCGGCGCAGGCGAAGTCGGCCTGGGTGCGGTCGTACTCGTGATTGGCCAGGAATTGCGCCAGGTAGCGGGCGCGGATCAGCGTGTAGACGGCGCGCTCCTTGCCGGCCAGCCGCGCCAGCCCCTGCGCCGCGGCGGTGGGGATGATGCCGTGGTGGGCGCCGACCTTGGCGTCGTTCCAGGCCCGCGAGCGGCACCGCGCGTCGAGGTGCGGCTGCAGCGCGGCCAACGCCGGGTCGGCCTGGCCCAGCGCGGCGAGGATCGCTGGCGCCTCGCCGTGCTGGCTGAGCGGCAGGTAGCCGCAGTCGCTGCGCGGGTAGGTGATCAGCTTGTGCGTCTCGTACAGCGCCTGGGCGATGTCGAGGGTTTCCTGGGCGCCGAGGCCGAGCTTCTTCGAGCACACCTCCTGCAGGGTGCCGAGGTCGAAGGGCAGCGGCGCCGCCTCGCGGATGCGCTCGGTCTTGAGTTCCGTCAGTCGCGCGCTGCCGGCGCCGCGCATGGCCTCGGCGGCGTCGCGGGCCAGCTCCGGCTTGAGGCAGCGGCCCTGCTCGTCGCAGGCGTCCTCCGGCGCGCGCCACTGCGCGGTGAAGGACGTGCCGCCTTCGCGCAGCTGTACGTCGATGGCCCAGAACGGCACCGGCACGAAGGCGGCGATGCTGCGGTCGCGGTCCACCACCAGGCGCAGGGTCGGGGTCTGTACGCGGCCCACCGACAGCACGCCCTGGTAGCCGGACTGGCGGCCGAGCAGGGTGAACAGCCGGCTCATGTTCATGCCGATCAGCCAGTCGGCGCGCGAGCGGCCCAGCGCGGCGTGGTAGAGGCTGAAGGTCGCGCTGCCCGGCTTGAGCGCTGCCAGCGCCTTGCGGATCGACGCCTCGTCCAGCGCCGACAGCCACAGCCGCTGGATCGGCCCGCGATAGCGGCAGTGCTCCAGCAGCTCGCGGGCGATCATCTCGCCCTCGCGGTCGGCGTCGGTGGCGATCACCAGTTCCGTGCATTCGCCGAGCAGGCGCTTGACCGCCTTGAACTGGCTGGCGGTCTTGCTCTTGACCGTCATCTTCCACTGCTCCGGGACGATGGGCAGGTCGGCCAGGCTCCAGCGCTTGTAGCGCGCGTCGTAGGCATCCGGCGGGGCGGTTTCCAGCAGGTGGCCGATGCACCAGGTCACCGTCACGCCCGCCCCCTGCCAGCAGCCGTCGCCGCGCCGGCGGGCGCCGAGCACCTGGGCGATGTCCTTGGCCTGGGAGGGTTTTTCGCAGAGGAACAGCTGCATGGATGCCATCATCGGTTGTCGCGATGGCGCACAGCATGGGCAGAAATGTGCGCCCAGGCAACCATTTGTCTGTATGGATATACAGAATTTGGGGCGGGCCGGCGCTGAGGAGTCGGTCACTGGCGGCGGCTGGCGGGCGGTCTATAGTTGATGGCGAATGCCGCTGCCGGATCCGCACTCATGGACGAGTTCAACCCCTACGCCCCGCCGCGCGCCGGCGAGCCCAGCCCGCTCTCGCCGCGCCTCGAGCCGCGCGGTTTCCAGGCCTATCGGCTGGTCAACTGGCTGTATGCCGGCGCCATGCTGGCCGCCTTGCTCATCCTGCTGCGCAGTGGCACCCTGCGCGCCGAGTTTCACCACCTGCTGGTGGTGGCGATCTTCCTCGCCCCGGTGCTGAGTTTCGCCCTGGTGCTCAAGCGCTGCACGGTCCAGTTCCATCGCTGGTTCTGGGTGCAGGGCCTGGGCAGTGCGGCGCTGCTGCTGCTGTGCCTGCTGGATTTCACCGAGGGGCGCGGGTTGCGCGGCATCGGCGTGTTCATGACCCTGGCCAATGCCCTCGCGCTGTTCGCCGGCGAACATTTCCTGGAGCTGCGCCAGGCGCAGGCCGAGGCGGCGCAGGCCGCGAATGCCGAGCGGCCCGCCTGAAGGCCGGGCCGGCCGGGTAGAATGGCGGCTTTCCCTGTCCGCTGCGCTGCCGATGACCCCGCTGAAATACCTCGCCCACTATCCCCAGCACCTGCAGGCGCAGGTGCGCCAGCTGATCGCAGGCGAGCGCCTGGGCGAATACCTGCACCAGCGCTATCCGCAGCGCCATTCGGTGCAGAGCGACAAGGCGCTGTACGCCTACGTCATGGAGCTCAAGCAGCAGTACCTGCGCAACGCGCCGGGGATCGACAAGGTGCTCTACGACAGCAAGCTGGACGTGGTGCGCAACGCCCTCGGCCTGCATACGGCGGTCTCCCGGGTGCAGGGCGGCAAGCTCAAGGCGAAGAAGGAGATCCGCGTCGCCGCGCTGTTTCGCGAGGCGGCGCCGGAGTTCCTGCAGATGATCGTGGTGCACGAACTGGCCCACCTGCGCGAGTTCGACCACAACAAGGCGTTCTACCAGCTCTGCGAGCACATGCTGCCGGGCTACCACCAGCTGGAGTTCGACCTGCGCCTGTACCTGACCTGGCGCGAGCTGGGCTGAACGCGGCGCCGGGTGGGCAGCGCTGGCCCGCTCGGTCTCTGGCGCTCAGTGCGCCGCCATCGCCAGCTTCAGCACGCGCTTGAAGGTTTCCAGCTCCTCGGCCGAGACGCCGCCGAACACCGCCTCCTGCTGACGGCGGACGATTTCCCACAGCGCCTCGGTCTGCGCCTGGCCGGCCTCGGTCAGCTGCTGGCCGCTGGCCGCGGGGCCGACCAGGCCCTTGTGCTGCAGGCTGGCCAGCGCCTCCTCGATCTCGCGGGTCGGCATGGCCGTCTCGCGCTGCAGGGTGGCCGGGTCCTGGCGCGTGCCGTCCGCCAGCACCAGCAGCAGGCGCGCCTCGCCGGTGCTCAGGCCGGTGGCGCGCTGGCGGGGCGCGTAGCTGGCCTGGTAGGCGTTGAGCGCCTGCAGCATCAGGTAGAACAGGTTGTCGCGCAGCAGCCGGCCGTGCATCGCGTCGGCGGCGAGCGGCTCGCGCTTGCGCGGCGCGCTGGGGTGCGGCAGCACCATCGAATAGGCGCCCTGGTGGTAGAGCAGTGGCGCGCGACCGAAGTCGTCGAAGGCCAGCACCCGGCCGATCAGGATCCAGTGGTCGCCGCCTTCCACCAGTTGCTGGCGCGCGCACTGGAAGCGCGCGGCGCAGCCCTCCAGCAGCGGGGCGCCGCCGAGGCCCGCCTGGTGGGCGATGCCGGCGAACTTGTCCGGCTGCGGGCGGGCGAAGTGGTTGGACAGCTCGAGCTGGTCGGCGGCCAGGATGTTCACGGCGAAGTGGCTGGCGGCCTCGAACGCCGGCAGGCTGTGCGCGCGCTTGTCGATGCTCCACAGGATCAGCGGCGGATCCAGCGACACCGAGTTGAAGCTGTTGGCGGTCATCCCGACCTTTTCGCCGTCCGGGGTGCAGGCGGTGACGACGGTGATGCCGGTGGCGAAGTTGCCCAGCGCGCGGCGCAAGGCCCGCGGGTCGAGGTCGTTTTCACTTGGGGTGGTCATTGCGAAGGTGTCCGGTCGTGGCGTCGGGCGTGGATGCATCCACGCGGACGGGGCCTGTGCGGCAGATAGGGCTCAGTCTATGGCGGCTGGCCGGGCAAGACAAACGGCGGCCTGATGGCGCGGGGGGCTGCGGGACTCAGGATGGCGGCGACTCCGGTGGCGCAGTTGCCTTGCGCGGGCGGGAAGTGCCCAGCAGGCGCAGGGCGGCCAGCAACAGAGGCACATAGGGGCCGGCCAGGCGCAGCCAGCGGCTCAGGCATCGGCTGCCGCGACCGCCGACAAAGCCGAGCAGGGTGACGCCGGCCAGCCCCCACAGCGGCGCATGGGGCAGGTTCAGGCGCTGTTGCCAGGCGCGCACCTGCTGCAGCGGCTGGGCCAGGCGCAGGCTTTCGTAGCGCAACTCCTGGCGATGCAGTTCCAGGCGCATGCGCACCAGGGCCTTGCGCATCTGCTGCGCCGAGACGGGCTCCGGCAGGGGCGGTGGGGTCATGGCAACAGTTGCTCGCGGTCGCGCGCCAGCTCGGCGAGGGTGGCGCTGAAGGGGGACGTCGGCTGGCGCAGGCTGGCGAGCAGGCGCCACAGGGCGAGCAGGCAGCCCAGCCCGTGGAACAGGCACAGGGCGATGATCGCCGGCAGGCGGTGGCTGTCCCAGAACAGCAGCAGTACCAGCACGCTGAGGGCGAACAGCAACAGCAGGCCGAACACCAGGGCCAGGCCGGCGCACAGCAGCTGGCGCAGGCTGGCGGCCTTCTGCTCCTGCAGCTCGATGCCCAGCAGCTCGAGGTGGCCATGCAGCAGGCCGAGGGCGGCGGCGCCCATGCCGCGCAGCGGCGAGCTGTCGGTGGGAGCGGAGGCGGCGTCCGGCGTGCCCTCGCTCATCGTCTCAGCGCCGGGCCAGCAGCACACCGAGCACGAAGCCGATCCCGGCGCACACGCCGAGCGCGCGCAGGGGATGCTCCTGCACGTAGTGTTCGGTCGCCTGGATGCCGGCCCTGCAGCACTTGTTCATCGATTCCTCGCCAGCCTGCAGGCTGCTGCGGGCGCGGGCGATGCTGCTCTTGAGCTGCGCGCGCAGCCCTTCGGCCTGGTCGCCGGCCAGGCTGGCCGATTGCTGCAACAGCTTCTCGGTGTCCTGGACCAGCGCTTCGAAATCGGCCAGCAGCGGATCCATGGG
>DASQBU010000069.1:0-2778 GCA_035635035.1 Pseudomonas sp. | reverse complement strand
TCGGCCAGGCCCAAGAGGTACTGGTCGGTGAAGGCACGGCCGAACAGGGTGACGCCCCACGGCAGGCTGTTGCTCATCACCCCGCTCGGCACCGCCACCGCGGCGTAGTCCAAGAGATTCATGAAGTTGGTGTAGTAGCCCAGCTCGGCGTTGCGCAGCACCGGTTCCTCGTGCAGTTCGGCGAGGGTCACCGGGCGACCGATGGTCGGGGTCAGCACGCAGTCCAGCTCGGCCATGGCGCGGTCGCACTCGGCCTTGAGCTGCTGCAGGCGGTACTGGGCGCGGAACGCTTCGACCGCCGTGGCCTCCGGCGCCTTGGCCAGCACCGCGCGGATCACCGGCAGCACCGCCGCCGGGTCGGCCTCGACCAGCGCGCCGGCCACGCTGTAGCGCTCTGCCACCCAGGGGCCTTCGTAGAGCAGCCGCGCGGCTTCGAGGAAGGGCGAGAAGTCGATCTCCACCGGCGTGCCGCCGAGGGCTTCGAGCTGGCGCACGGCCGCGGCGAACTGCAGCGGGCCTTCGCTGCAGCCGAAGAACTGCAGGTCCTGCGCGCGCGGCACGCCGAAGCGCAGCGGCCGCGGCGCGCCGAACGCGCTGGCGTCGTTCCACAGCGGGTTGGCGCGGCTGTACTCGTCGCGTGGGTCGAGCTTGGCGGTCAGCGCCAGCAGCTGGCTGGCCTCGCGGGCGGTGGCGGTGAAGAAGGTCACGCAGTCCAGGGTGCGGCAGGCCGGCACCACCCCGGCGGTGGAGATCAGCCCCTTGCTGGCCTTGAGGCCGACCAGGTTGTTCAGCGCCGCCGGCACCCGGCCGGAGCCGGCGGTATCGGTGCCGAGGGCGAAGCTGGTGAGGCCCAGCGCCACGGCCAGCGAGGAGCCGGAGCTGGAGCCGCCGGACGGGTAGTCCGGGTGCACGCTGTTGCGGCACTCGCCGTAGGGCGAGCGGGTGCCGTTGAGGCCGGTGGCGAACTGGTCGAGGTTGGTCTTGCCCAGCGGCACCGCGCCGAGGGCGAGCAGCTGCTCGACGATGGTCGCGCTGCATTCGGGCACATAGGCGAAGGCCGGGCAGGCGGCCGTCGTGGGAATTCCGGCCAGGTCGATATTGTCCTTGATGGCGAAGGGCACGCCATACAGCGGCAGCTCGGCGGGGGACTTGCCATCCAGCGCGGCCAGATAGGGCTCCAGTTCCTCGGTAGTGAGCAGGTGGATGAACAGCTTGAATTCCGGGTTCAGTTTGGCGGCCTTGTCGCGCAGCGCTTTGAGCAACTGGCGCGGGGTGGTGCGGCCATCGAGATAGGCGGCGCGCAGGGCGTCGAGGCGCAGGTCGAATTCGTGGGGCATGGTCGGGTTCCTTGTTGGCCTGGGCGAGGCGGGGGGCGCCTGCCGGCGTAGGGTGGAAAACGGCGCAGCCTTTTCCACCGGGAATGTTCGGGCCGGCCCGGTGGCCGGCGGGTGGACCGGTAAAGCGCGGTCCACCCTGCGGGCGCGTCAGGCCTCTTCGAGGACGACGACGCGCTGGCCGGCGCGCACCGGCGAGCCGGGTTGCACGCGCACCTCGCGGACCACGCCGCCGACCGGGGCGGTGAGGGGGATCTCCATCTTCATCGACTCGAGGATCACCAGCACGTCGCCGGCCTGCACGGTCGCGCCTTCCGCCACCTGCACCTGCCAGAGGTTGCCGGCGATGTGGCTGTCGATGCCGTGCTGGCCGGCGCCGAGCGGGGCGTCCTCGCCGAGGTCCGGGCCGACTTCCTCCACCTCGAAGTGCGCCTGGCCGGAGTCGATCCAGCGCTGGCGCTCGGCGGCGAAGGCGCCGCGCTGCTGGGCGCGGAAGGCGGCGATGCCCTCGTCCTCGTCCTGCAGGAACTGCTGGTAATCGGCCAGGGCCAGCTCGCTGTCCTCGATGCACAAGTCGAAGCGGCCGAGCGGGAAGTCGCGGCGGATGCGCAGCAGCTCCTCGGCGGACACCGGGTAGAAGCGGATCTGGTCGAAGAAGCGCAGCAGCCACGGCTTGCCGCGGAACGCCGCGACCTCGCGGTAGCGGTTCCACATCTGCAGGGTGCGGCCGACGAACTGGTAGCCGCCGGGGCCTTCCATGCCGTACACGCACATGTAGGCGCCGCCGATGCCCACCGAGTTCTCCGCGGTCCAGGTGCGCGCCGGGTTGTACTTGGTGGTCACCAGGCGGTGGCGCGGGTCGAGCGGGGTGGCCACCGGCGCGCCGAGGTACACGTCGCCGAGGCCCATCACCAGATAGCTGGCGTCGAACACGGTCCGGTAGACCTCGTCGAGATTCGGCAGGTCGTTGATCCGGCGGATGAACTCCAGGTTGCTCGGGCACCAGGGCGCGTCCTTGCGCACCGTGGTCATGTACTTGTCGATGGCCAGCTGGCAGGCCGGGTCGTCCCAGGACAGCGGCAGGTGGACGATGCGCGACGGCACCCGGAGGTCCTGCGCGGCGCACACCGCGTCCCACAGCCCGGCGACCGTTTCCAGCAGCACGGCCAGCGGCAGGGTTTCCGGCTGGTAGTGGACCTGCAGCGAGCGGATGCCGGGAGTCAGGTCGATCACCCCGGCCAGCGCCTCGGCCTCCAGCGCTTGCATCAGCGCATGGCCGCGGAAGCGCAGTACTAGGTCCAACTCGGGCTGGCCGATCTCCAGCAGCAGATGGGTGTCGCCGGACAGGCGGGCGACCAGGCGGGTGTCGTCACTACCGAGGTCGAGGACGATGGGGCTTGTAGGGGCGAATTCATTCGCCGCTTTTGCCGCCTCGATGTAGGCG
>DASQBU010000068.1:0-5986 GCA_035635035.1 Pseudomonas sp. | reverse complement strand
CGGAGCCCTCATGCCGCCTGACATGCCCCTGATCAACTGGCTGACCCTGGACGGACTGCTCACCGTGGTGACCGTCCTGGTCTACGTCATCAACTCGCACGTGATGCGCCAGCGCCGGCATCCCACCGCGGCGGTCGCCTGGATGCTGTTCATCCTGCTGCTGCCCTACCTGGCCCTGCCGGCGTTCCTGCTGTTCGGCACCCGCAAGCTGCCCCGCCCGCCTTCGGCCGCCGTGCCCGAGCGAGCCGCGCCAAGCGCCGCCGACGCCTGGGGGATCGAGACGATCATGGCGCTCGGCCAGCCCGCGCCGGCGCGCTACCACGAGCTGAACCTGCATGCGGACGGTCGCCAGGCCGCCGACGCCCTGCTGGCCAGCATCGACGGCGCGCAGATCTCGATCGACCTGTGCACCTACCTGCTCGGCCGCGACCGCCTCGGCGAAGCGGTGGTCGAGCGGCTGTGCCGCAAAGCCCAGAGCGGGGTGCGCGTCCGGCTGCTGCTGGACGGCATGGGCAGCCTGCTGGCCGGCCGGCCGAAGCTGCGGCGCCTGGTCGAGGCGGGCGGGGAGCTCGCCCTGTTCGTGCCGCCGCTGCACTCCCCGCACAAGGGGCGGACCAACCTGCGCAACCATCGCAAGCTGCTGATCGCCGATGCGGTGCTGGCCGACGGCCGCCTCTGGTGCGGCGGGCGCAACCTGGCTGCGGAATACTTCGAGGGGACGCCCGACGCCCCGCCGTGGCGCGACCTGAGCTTCGACCTGCGCGGGCCGCTGATCGGCCAGGCTGGCGCGCTGTTCGAGCGCGACTGGCGCTTCGCCAGCGGGCTGCCCGCCGACATCCCGAGTCCACGCCCCGAACCGCCCGAGTCGCCGCTGGCGATGGACGGCGCGCAGCTGGTCGCCTCCGGCCCGGACCAGGCCGACGACACGGTCTACGCGCTGCTGGTCACCGCCGCCTACCGGGCCCGCCGGCGCATCGTCCTGGCCACGCCCTACTTCGTGCCGGAGGCGGCCCTGCTGATGGCGCTGTGCCTGGCCGCACGGCGCGGGGTGGTGGTCGACCTGCTGCTGCCCGCGCAGTCGAACCACCGGCTGTCCGACCTGGCGCGCGGGCGGCCGCTGCGCGCGCTGGCCGCGGCCGGCGGGCGCATCTGGCTGGCGCCGGGGATGCTGCACGCCAAGCTGGCGGTGATCGACGAGACGCTGGCGCTGGCTGGCTCGGCCAACCTCGACAGCCGCAGCCTGTTTCTCAACTACGAGCTGATGCTGGCGTTCCACCAGGACGCCGACGTGCGCCGCTTCGTCGCCTGGTTCGACCGGGAAAAGGAGAACGCCAGCCCCTACGTCGCCACGCCGCCAGGCCTGCTTCGCGATGCCGGCGAGGGCCTGCTGCAGTTGCTGGGCTTCCAGCTATGAGCCGGGCGCACCCGGTGCGGCGAGGATGGCCAGCGCCTGGGACACCGCATCGTCCACGCTCCAGTTGCTCAACGCCGCGTCCGGCAGCGCGGAGTTCGCGGCCTGGGCGAGGACGGCTCGGGCCGGCTCGTGCAGGCGGGCGAGCAGCAGGGCGATGCCGCGCTCGCGGGTGAACCTGGCCAGCTCCAGCAGCGCCTCGATGCTGCTGCCGTCGAGGTCGGGCGACTCCTCCAGGCTGAGGATCAGGGCTTGCGGGGGCAGCGTCGGCGCCGGCTTCTTGAGCCGGCGCTGGACGATGGCGAGGATCTGCTCGGCATTGGCGAAGAACAGCGCGGACTCGGGGCGCATGATCAGCAGGCCGGGAATCGGCTGCGCCTCGGGGTGCGCGGTGATGTCGACGAAGTCGTGGCCCTGGCCCAGCCGGCCGAGCACCGCCACCTTGTGCTGGGACAGGCCGCGCAGGGTCACCAGCAGGCTGGCGCCCACCGCGGCCAGCAGGCCGGGCAGGATGCCGAGCAGCAGCACGGCGGCGATCGCGACCAGGACCACCAGGCGGTCGCGTTTCCACTGGAAGTAGACCCGCAGCGCCGCGGGGTCCAGGGTGTGGCTGACCGCGTAGATGACGATGGCGGCCAGCACCGGCATCGGCGTGAGCGCCATCCACGACAGCAGGGTCAGCACCGCCAGCAGGACCGCCAGCGCGGCGATCCAGGCCGCCACCCGGGAGCGGGCGCCCGCCGCCTCGTTGGCGGCGGTGGCGGAATAGCCCGCGCCGACCGGCAGGCCGGCGAACAGGCCGGAGACCAGGTTGGACAAGCCCAGGGCGATCAGCTCGCGGTCGGCGGCTACCGGGTCGCCATGCTTGAGGGCGAAGCTGCGCACGCTGCCCCACGACTCGGCGTACAGCACGAACAGCATGGCGAAGGCCAGCTCGCCCAGGCGCAGCCATTCGCCCTGGGTGAGTCCGGGCAGGGCCGGCGCCTGGAACTGCAGGTCGATGTTGCCCACCAGCGCCACCCCCTGCCGGTCCAGGCCCCAGATCGCCTGGGCGGCGATACCGAGGACAATGGCCAGCAGGGACGCCGGGATGGAGCGGTAGGGCTTGAGCGCGAACAGCAGGGCCAGCGCGCCCAGCCCCAGGCCGAGGCCCGCCGGGTTCCAGCGGCGCCACTGGGCGAACAGGTCGAAGCCGTAGCGCAGCAGGTCGTCGTGCTCGGCGTGCACGCCGAGGATGTGCGGCAGCTGGCGGAGGATGATGACCAGCGCCAGGCCGAAGGTGAAACCGCGCAGCACCGGCTTGGCGATGAACGCGGAGATGCTGCCCATGCGGGCGAACCCGGCCAGCAGGAAGAACACCCCGGTGAGCAGCACCAGCCCACTGGCCAGGGCCGGCTTGAGGCCGGCATCGCCTGGCGCCAGCGAGGCGGTGGCGGCGGCCAGCACCGCCGCCGAGGACGAGGTGGCCGAGACGATGGCGAAGCGGCTGCGGCCCACCAGCCCGTAGCAGGCGAGCCCGGCCAGCAGGGCGATCACCCCGTACCGCGGCGGCAGGCCGGCGATGCTCGAATAGGCGACCGCCTCGGGTACCAGCAACCCGGCCACGGCCAGTCCCGCCACCAGGTCTGGCAGCCAGGATGCGGCGGGGCGGGCAACGGTGGTGGACATCGCGGGTGATCGCCTGCTCGGGACTCATGGGCTAACCATAGTACCGCCATCCAGGGGCACCGCCGTGTTGCGGCATTCGCCCCGCCGGACGGACACCCCCGGTGCGTGAGGCGTGGCTCAGGACTGGAAGCGGTAGCCGACGCCGATCTCGGTGAGGATGTGCTGGGGCTGGGCCGGGTTGCTCTCGATCTTCTGCCGCAGATGGCCGACGTAGACCCGCAGGTACTGGTGGTTCTCCACCGCCCGGCCACCCCAGATCTGCAGCAGCAGCTGGCGATGGGTGAGCACCCGGCCAGGGTTGGAGGCCAGCAGGATCAGCAGGCGGTATTCGATCTGGGTCAGGTGCAGCGGCTCGCCGCCGCGGGTGACCACGCGGCGCACGCAGTCGATCCGGCAGTCGCCGAACGCGATGGCCGGCTCCGCCTGGCCGCGCTCGAGATGCTGGCGGCGCAGTAGCGCGCGCACCCGCGCCAGCAGCTCGGAGACGCCGAACGGCTTGGTCAGGTAGTCGTCGGCGCCGGCGTCGAGGGCCGCCACCTTGTTGGCTTCCTGACTGCGCGCCGACAGGATCAGGATCGGTACCGAAGACCAGGCCCGGTAGTCGCGGACGAAGTCGATGCCATCGCGGTCCGGCAGGCCGAGGTCGAGGATCAGCAGGTCCGGCTTGCGCGCCCCGGCCTCCACCGCGCCCTGCGCCGCCGTGGCCGTCTCGATGACGGCGTAGCCTTCGCCCTCCAGGGTGGCGGCGACCAGCTCGCGGATCTGCCGGTCGTCCTCCACCAGCAGGATGCTGTGCGTGTCGCTCATGTCGCGTTCTCCAGTTCGCCGAGGGTGGGCGGGTTGCCCACCGGCAGGCGCAGGCGGAAGCAGGCGCCGCCGCCCAGACGGTTCTCCGCCAGCACCTGGCCGCCGTGGGCCTCGGCGAAGCCCCTTGCAATCGCCAGGCCGAGGCCGACGCCGGGGATGCTGGACTCCGCCTGGCCGCGGCGGAACAGGCCGAACAGCTCCTCGCCGCCCTCTGGCGGCAGGCCGGGGCCCCAGTCGCAGACCATCAGGTCGACCCAGTCGCCGACCCGGCGCACCACCAGCTCCACCGGGGTATCGGCCGGCGAGTACTTGATCGCGTTCTCCAGCAGGTTCCACAGCAGGCGCTCCACCAGCACCGCGTCGAAGCGCAGCGGCGGCAGGTCGGGCGGCAGGTCCACGCTGATCTCGCGGTCCTTCCACTGCGCCCGCACCTGGCGCAGGGTGGCGCCGATCACCTCCTCCACCGGCTGCCAGGCCTCGTGGAGTTCGATGCTGCCCGAGCGCAGGCGCGCCATGTCGAGCAGGTTGGTGACCTGCTGGTTGATCGACAGGGCCTGGCTCCTCAGCGCATCGAGCATGCTGCGCTGGCGCTCCGGCGAGGCCTTGCCCAGCGCCAGGGTGTCGGCCAGGCCGACCATCACCGTCAGCGGCGTGCGCAGGTCGTGGGACAGCGCCGCGAGGATCGAATTGCGCAGGGCCTCGGCGGCGCGGCGCAGCTCGGTCTCCCGGGCCATCTCGGCGAAGTGGGTGCGCTCCAGGGCCACCGCCACCACCGAGGCGGCGGTTTCCAGAAACTCGCGGGTCGCCGGGGCGCCGGCCTGGGCGGCGGGGAGCTCGCAGGCCAGCACGCCGTGCGGGCCGGCCGAGCCGATCAGCGGCACCAGCAGCAGCGCGTCCGCCGGGCGGCTGCCGGCGCTCAGCTGCGGATGGCGGCCGGCCAGGGCCGACTGCAGCAGGGCCGGGGTCAGCGGCGCCGGCGGCTGGGCGAAGTCGCTTTCCGGGACGATCCGGCTGGCGCTGGCCTGCAGCACCCCGCCGAGAAAGCGGCTGGTGATCTGCGCCACTTCGGCGGGGGTCAGCGAGGCGCTCAGGTGGCGGGCCAGCTCGTACAGGGCGCGGGCCTGGGTTTCCCGTGCCTGCACCTGCTCGGCGCGGACCTTCAGCGAGGCCGTGAGGTGGCCGACCAGCACGGCCACTACCAGCATGACCCCCGCCGCCAGCAGGTACTGGGCCTCGGTGATCGCCAGGGAAAAGCGCGGCGGGACGAACACGTGGGCGTAGAGCAGCGAGCCGAGCAGCGCCGAGGCGATGGCCGGGCCGCGGCCGTAGCGGCTGCCGATGACCACCACCGCCAGCACATACAGCAGTGCCGTGTTGGACAGGTCGAGCGCCTGCTGCAGCGGCAGCATGAGCAGGGTGAGCGCGAGACTGACCAGCAGGGCGGGCAGATAGTTGCGAACGAGCACGGCGGCGGAGGGATCATCCCGAAGGCGCGAAGACAGGCCATCCTAGCCGCGGCGGGATAAAAACGGCGTAAAAAATCGCCGCGCACACTCGCCCGGCGAAAGCACATCCCGCATTGCCCACGCCATCGGAAAATGGTCGAATATAGCCCTTCCGCCGGATGGAGACGACATGAGCACTACCCTGACCGATGCCGACGTGGACCTGCGCATCGAAGCCCTCAACCAGGACCGCCCCGACAGCGCCGCCGCCCGCCAGTGGCTCGAGCTCCAGCTGCGCCACAGCACCCTGACCCCGGCCCAGCGCCAGCGGGTGCAGGTCGCGCTGGTCGACTTCCTGCGTATGCACGGCGAGGAAGCGCCCTGGCCGGTGCCGGCGGAAACCCGCTACGTCTGATTCCGGCACCGGGCCGCGCGGCCGCTCAGCCGAACCGCTCGCGCAACACCTCGAACAGCCGCCGGCGCTGCTCCTCGCCCTCATTGACCAGATGGTGGCGGGCGCCGGGCAGGATCAGCTGTTCGCCCTGGCGGAACTTGTCCTGCAGCACGCCGAGGTTGTGCTCCCAGTCCACCGTGGTGTCGGCGTCGCCCTGGATGATCAGCGGCGCCTGCGCCGAGGCCGGCGCCTGCTCGATGC
>DASQBU010000067.1:0-2723 GCA_035635035.1 Pseudomonas sp. | reverse complement strand
GTCCACCACCAGGTAGTCGAGGTTGTCCCAGGCGCTCTGGGTGATCAGCTGCAGCAGCGCGCCGGAGGCCATCGGCCCGCGCCAGACCATCGGCGTGCGCTCGTCGGCGAGGAAGGCCATCGACATCACCTGCACGCCGTGCGCCTGCAGCGGCACGAACCACTGCTGGTCCTTGATCTGCGGACGGGTGCCGTCCGGGATGCCGAGCATCAGGCCCTGGCTGGGGCCGTAGATGTCGGCATCGAGGATGCCGACCCGCGCGCCCTCGCGGGCCAGCGCCAGCGCCAGGTTGGCGGCGGTGGTCGACTTGCCGACACCGCCCTTGCCGGAGGCCACGGCAATCACGTTCTTCACCCCGGCCAGCGCCTGGGTCTGCGCCGGCACCTGGTGCGCCGGGATCACGCAATCGACCTGCACCTCGGCGGCACTCACGCCGGCGAGGTTCTCCAGGCCGTTCTTCAGCAGCTCGGCCCAGCCAGCCTTGAACAGCCCGGCGGCGTAACCCAGCTCCAGGCGCACGCGCACGCGGCCGCCGTCGATGCTGACGTCGCGCAGGCAGCCGGCGCTGACCGGGTCCTGGTCGAGATGCGGATCAAGGTACTGACGCAGGACCGCCTCGACGGCGGCGCGGGTAACGGCACTCATGGGGTGACTCCCGAAAATGGTTGAGCGAAACAGGTGGCTATCCTACCCGCAGGGTGCGCCGTGCGCACCAGTCGTGCCGCTCGCAGGCTTGATGGTGCGCATGGCGCACCCTACGCGTCCGGCGCTGCGGAGCCGCAGGGTGGAAAACTCGCGCAGCGATTTTCCACGCGGTGGCCCGCTGCACCACGGTGGGAAAGGCCTGCGGCCGTTTCCCACCCTACGGGGAGCTGCGCGGATGAAAAAAACCGCCCGGCCCGATATAGTTGCCGACTTCCCTCGTTTTGCCAGTGCAGCCGATCATCATGTCCGAGCCCCGCCAGATTCTCGTTACCAGCGCCCTGCCCTACGCCAACGGTTCCATCCACCTCGGCCACATGCTCGAGTACATCCAGACCGACATCTGGGTGCGCTTCCAGAAGCAGCGCGGCAACCAGTGCATCTACGTCTGCGCCGACGACGCCCACGGCTCGGCGATCATGCTGCGCGCCGAGAAGGAAGGCATCACCCCGGAACAGCTGATCGCCGGCGTACAGGCCGAGCACAGCGGCGACTTCGCCGACTTCCTGGTCGACTTCGACAACTTCCACTCGACCCACGCCGAGGAAAACCGCGAGCTGGCCACCGGCATCTACCTGAAGCTGCGCGACGCCGGGCACATCGCCACCCGCTCGGTGACCCAGTACTTCGACCCGGACAAGGGCATGTTCCTCGCCGACCGCTTCATCAAGGGCACCTGCCCGAAGTGCGGCGCCGAGGACCAGTACGGCGACAACTGCGAGAAGTGCGGCGCCACCTACGAGCCGACCGAGCTGAAGGACCCGCGCTCGGCGATCTCCGGCGCCACCCCGGTGCTGCGCGACTCCAAGCACTTCTTCTTCAAGCTGCCGGACTTCGAGGCCATGCTCAAGCAGTGGACCCGCAGCGGCACCCTGCAGGACGCGGTGGCCAACAAGATCGCCGAATGGCTGGACGGCGGCCTGCAGGAGTGGGACATCTCCCGCGACGCGCCGTACTTCGGCTTCGAGATTCCGGACGAGCCGGGCAAGTACTTCTACGTCTGGCTGGACGCGCCGGTCGGCTACATGGCCAGCTTCAAGAACCTGTGCGCGCGCCGCCCGGAGCTGGACTTCGACGCCTTCTGGAACAAGGATTCCAAGGCCGAGCTGTACCACTTCATCGGCAAGGACATCGTCAACTTCCACACCCTGTTCTGGCCGGCGATGCTCGAAGGCGCGGGCTACCGCAAGCCGACCGCGGTCAACGTGCACGGCTACCTGACCGTCAACGGCCAGAAGATGTCCAAGTCGCGCGGCACCTTCATCAAGGCGCGCACCTACCTGGACCACCTGAACCCCGAGTACCTGCGCTACTACTACGCCAGCAAGCTGAGCCGCGGCGTGGACGATCTCGACCTCAACCTCGAGGACTTCGTGCAGAAGGTCAACTCCGACCTGGTCGGCAAGGTGGTCAACATCGCCAGCCGCTGCGCCGGCTTCATCCACAAGGGCAACGACGGGGTGATGGTCGACGCCAACCCCGAGCCGCAGCTGTGGGACGCCTTCCAGGCCGCCGCGCCGGCCATCGCCGAGGCCTATGAAGGCCGCGACTTCGGCCGCGCCATGCGCGAGATCATGGCCCTGGCCGACCGCGCCAACGCCTGGATCGCCGACAAGGCGCCCTGGGCGCTGAACAAGGTCGAGGGCAAGCAGGCCGAGGTGCAGGAGATCTGCGCCTTCGGCGTCAACCTGTTCCGCCAGCTGGTGATCTTCCTCAAGCCGGTGCTGCCGAATCTGGCCGCCGCCGCCGAGGGCTTCCTCAATGTCGCCCCGCTGAGCTGGGATGACCACGCGCTGCGCCTGGCCAACCACCCGCTCAACCCGTTCACCCCGCTGATGACCCGTATCGAACCCGCGAAGATTGACGCCATGATCGAAGCCTCCAAGGAAGACCTCGCCGCCCAGTCCACCGAAGCCGCCGCCCCGCAGGGCAACGGCGAGCTGGTCAAGGAGCCGCTGGCCGCGGAAATCAACTTCGACGCCTTCGCCGCCGTCGACCTGCGCATCGCGCTGATCGAGAAG